>JAEZQD010000122.1 GCA_023413185.1 Bacillota bacterium | reverse complement strand
CCTCGTGTCGTTGGTTCGATTCCGACCGGAAGCACCATTGGTTTTTTGCGGGTTTAGCTCATTTGGTAGAGCGCCACCTTGCCAAGGTGGAGGTAGCGAGTTCGAACCTCGTAACCCGCTCCATGTTTTAAATCCGGCGGATTGTTTAATCCGCCGGATTTTTCTTTACATTCTACACAGCCAAAAGGTATTATAGTTCTTGTAAAGCTGCGTCTTAGCCCGTTTACACGGGCAGCACGCTTAACAAGAGGGGAGTACCGTTGTGACGATCAATCAAAACAGCCTATGCGCAATCATAAACGACCAAACCGAGCGCGCCCTGTGGGAAGTGAACAACGTCATCAACTGCATCCCAGACGACGAGTGGGGTGTGTGCTACTGTGGCATGCCCGTTTATAAGCACGTATACCACATGCTGCACTCCCTTGACCGGTGGCTAATAAACCCGAGCGAATACAACGAGCCGTCCTTCCACGCCGAGGGCCTAAACGACCTTGACACCGTCACCCATACTTCGCTGAGCCGCGCGCAGATGAAGGGGTATTACAGCGCCATAGCGGCAAGGATTACGTCCTATGTGAGCAGCCTTAGCGACGATGTGCTGTTACAAAAGCCGGACGGTTGCGCGTACACAAGGTTTACGCTCCTTCTCGCGCAGTTTCGTCACCTGCACACCCATATGGGGATGCTGATGGGCTTTACCGTTGCCGCAACAGGCAGATGGCCGCGCGTGGTGGGCTTAGAAGGGGAGATACCCAAAGGACAGTACGACCCGTTTTTGTAGCAGTTCTTCGGCATATCTCGCCGCGAGGCACCGTATATATTCATAGGACATACGCGGTACCATAGCCAAGCGGTAAGGCAAAGGTCTGCAAAACCTTTATTCCCCGGTTCGAATCCGGGTGGTACCTCCATACGCAAAAATCCCCGGGGGAGTTTTCCCCCGGGGATTAATTGTAGCTATGGATTACTCGAAATCCTTAACCTTTTGTACGCTGTAGAAACGAACGGCGGAGGTGTTCTCGTTTACGGTCAGTGCGTTTGCCAGCTCACTGAGCTTTGCGGCGAACTCATCGCCCTTAATAGACTGCAAAATGGAGTTCTTTAAGCCTTCAAAAACCTCGGTCTCAGCTGCTGCGTCCTTGCGCACATAAACCAGTAGGTAGTTGTCCTTGTCATACACCGTGGGGGCACCCACAGCCGCTTGGAACACCTCGGTGCGGAACGTTTCAGGGTAGCCGCTGTCGTCCTTGTTGATGGTGGAAAGGTAAGCCGAATCGTCGGCGGTCTCGTCAACCTCGGCTTCGGCGTTAATCGCCAGTGTCATCTTGCGTGCGGTCTCGGCAACACCCTTGCCCGCCTTCAGGTCATCCGCCGCCGCCTTGGCAGCATCCCTTGCCTTTTGCGCGTCCTCTTCGGACAAGCCCGCAATGCTGGTGCCAAACATATTGGCGATGGCGTAGTTTTGGGTGTAGTAGTCCTTAAGCGCGGTTTCGCTCACCGGCTCAAGACCGTCTGCACCGTAATACTTGTAAAACAGGTTGGAGGTCATCTGGTCGGTGGTGCATGCCTGACGAACCGACTCCTCGCCCACGCCGTTTTCCGCAAAGATTTCGCCGTACATCGACATGATGTACGTGGTCATCGAATCGATGTACGTCTTATCGGTGTCGGTCAGCGCCATCTCAAGGCGTGCAAACTCGCGCTCGGTGGCGACCTTTTTGCGGCAGTACTCGATGGTCTTTTGGTGAATCCAAAGCGCCGCGTCCTGCTCTTCGATCTTCTGCTTCAGCAAAGGGGTCTCGGTATCTGTAGCAAGGGAGGATGCCTCCTGATAAGCGTTAAACTGGTAGTACAGGTACACGCCGATGGGTATCTGTTCGCCGTCAACCTCTACCGCCCAGGTTTCGTTTCTGCCCATGCAAGCGGTAAGAGAGAATAGCATTGCTGCCGCAAGAAGAAGGGATACAAAGCGTATTGTTTTGTTCATATACAAAAAACCATGCCTTTCATCGCTTAATTTAAAGCCGTAAAAACGGCGAAGCTTGTCCTCTAACATAACACCCTATTGATATAAAGAAGAAAAATCAGGCTGTTGACACTGTGGGAGCGCAACGACAAGCTTTGTTGATTATACACCTTTTGTGGCGAAAAGTCTACACCGCAGGAGGGTTAGGTCTGGGCGGACGCGCGGTTTTTCTCGGTCTGAATATCCAGCGCGTCTAGCACCGTCGAGATGGTGTTTTCGGGCTGCTCGTCACGCAGCATACGCACCGCAAGGTAGGGGCGGTTCCCCGCGCTGAACAGCACGCGCCCTGGCAGTGCCGCAACCAGGCTGCTCGCCGTCTGCATCGAGAAGTTGCTCATATATAGCAGCAGGCTTTCGCCCTTTTGGCTAATCTCCGTTATGCCAAAGCGCGCCGCGCGGTTGCGCAGCAGTGCGACGTCGATAAGCCCGCGCACCGACTGGGGCGGTTCGCCAAAGCGGTCAATCAGCTCATCGATTACGTCGAGCACATCGTTGTTGTCGCGTATGCTCGCGATGCGGCGGTACACCTCGATGCGCTGGGTGGTGTCTTCGATGTACCGTTCGGGGATATGCGCCTCGATGCGCACATCGATGAGGCACTCGGCGGTATCGAGCGTCTCGGGCTGCTCGCCGCGCTCCTCAAGCACCGCCTCGTTAAGCAGCTTGACATACAGGTCGTACCCAACCGACGCCATGTGCCCGTGCTGCTGCCCGCCTAAGATGTTGCCGGCACCGCGAATCTCCAGGTCGCGCATGGCAATGCGAAAGCCCGAGCCGAACTTGGTAAACTCGCGGATGGCGGTAAGCCGCTTTGCGGCGATGTCGCTTACCACCTTACCGCGCCGAAACGTCATATACGCAAACGCGCGGCGGCTCGAGCGGCCCACCCGCCCGCGCAGCTGGTACAGCTGCGAAAGCCCCATGTAGTCCGCGTCCTCAATCACCAGGGTGTTGCAGTTTGATACGTCCACGCCCGTCTCGATGATGGTGGTGCACACAAGGATGTCGATTTCATGGTCCACCAGCTTGCGCCACACCTCCGAAAGGTTCTCCTCTCCCATCCGTCCGTGGGCGGTGGCAATGCGTGCCTCGGGCAGGTCGCGCAGAATCTGCGCCGCGCGCGACTCAATGCTCTCGATGCGGTTGTGGATGTAGTACGCCTGCCCGCCCCGCCGCAGCTCTCTGCGCAATGCTTCAGTAAGCACATTGTCGTCATGCTCCATCACGTAGGTCTGTACGGGATGACGGTCCTGGGGCGCCTCCTCTATGACCGACATATCGCGAATGCCCGACATCGCCATGTTCAGGGTGCGGGGGATGGGCGTCGCCGAAAGGGTGAGCACATCCACGTTCGCGCACAGCTCCTTTAGGCGTTCCTTCTGCGCCACGCCAAACCGCTGCTCCTCGTCCACAATCACAAGCCCGAGGTCCTTAAATCGGATATCCTTTTGCACCAAACGGTGGGTGCCGATAATCAGGTCGACGTCGCCCCTTGCCAGGGCGCGCACGGTCTTTTCCTGCTCCTTTGGCGAGCGAAAGCGCGACAGCAGGTCCACGCGGATGGGGTAGCCCTCAAAGCGGCGCAGCACCGTTTGATAATGCTGCCACGCAAGGATGGTAGTGGGCACAAGCAACGCGCACTGCTTGCCCTCGGTCACACACTTAAACGCGCCGCGCAGCGCGACCTCGGTTTTACCAAAGCCCACATCGCCGCACAACAGCCGGTCCATTGGCACACCACTTTGCATGTCGCGTTTGATTTCGGCAATGCAGCGCAGCTGGTCGTCGGTTTCTTCAAACTCAAACCGTTCATCAAAGTCGTTTTGCAGGTCGTCGTCGGGCGAGAAGGCGTAGCCCTTAAGCTGCATGCGCTTCGAGTACAGCGCAATCAGCTCCTTTGCCATATCGGCGACCGCCTTTTTTACGCGGGAGCGGGTGCGTGTCCACTCGGTTCCGCCCAGCTTGCTCAGGCGTACCGCGCTGTCCTCGCGGGGACCGATGTATTTCGAGACAAGGTCAAGCTGGGTAACCGGCACATACAGCGTGTCCGCGCCCTGATAGCGTATCTTGATGTAGTCCTTAATAATGCCCTGCATATCCAGCTTGTGAATGCCCTCGAAGATGCCGATGCCGTGGGAGACGTGCACGACGTAGTCGCCCACCGTCAGGTCGCTGAGGTTTCGTATAATCTCCTTCGCCGAGCGTTTTGCCTTGGCTCTTGTCTTGCTAAAAGCCCCGACGCGCCCGTGGGTAATCAGCGCGCAGCGTGCGTCGGGCAGCTCAAAGCCCGCCGACAATGCACCCGCCGTCACCAGAACCCGTCCGTCTGCGGGCAGGGTGTCCGAATCGAGCACCGGCAGCCCCGCGCTTATCAGGTCGCGGCGCAGGGTGTCCGCCGCGCGGGCAGTACCCGCAAGCACCACGCACGCAAAGCCGCGGTGCAGGTAGCTGTCCAGATCGTCGCGCAAAAGCGCAAGCTCGCCGCCCCACGCAGAGAGGGAGGAGGCGCTGACCGAGATCAAATCCCCGATGTGCAGATCCGCAATGCTGCGCGCAAAGGTGTTGAGGTGAACGGCGCCGAACTGCTCAAAGTACTCGGCAAACCGCGAAAACTCGATGGTGTACGTGTCAAGCCCCTTAAACAGCAGCCCCTCTTCAAACAGCTGCTTAATGTCCTCGTGGTGCTGCCATCCGACGCTCTTTAGCGTGTCTTTTACCTTGAAGGTCTCGGACACAAACAGCAGGTCGTCCTTGCAGTAATCAAATATCGTCGCGGGGGTTTTGTACACAAGCGGCAGGTACCTATCAAGGCTGCCGCGGTAGATGCCGTCGGTTAGCTCGGTAATATCCTGCTCGCAGTGCTGTCGTACCTCGGCGGCAAGCTTGCCCCGCACCTTGGCGGCAAGGTCTTTAATCTGCGCGCACAGGTGTGGGATGTCGGGGCAGATGACCTCGTTTGCGGGGGTGATGTGTACCTTCTTCATCGTGTCGGTGCGCCGCTGGCTTTCCAGCTCGAAGCTCGAGATGGTGTCGATTTCGTCGCCCCAGAACTCGATGCGCACGGGAGTGGGCAGGTCGGGCGGGTAAAAGTCTACAATGCCGCCGCGGTGGGAGAACTGGCATACGCCGTCCACCTGCGGTCGGTGCTGGTAGCCTGCCGAAGACAGTGCCCGCAGCACGTCCTGCATGGGGTGTGTGCCACCCGCCAAAAGCGTAACCGAGGCACGCCCAAGGGTATCGGGCGGCACGGTGTACTGCGACGCGCCCTCCGCGCTTGCGACAATCACGCGGTAGTCTTTGGCGAGAACGCGCCCGAGCACCGCAAGCCGCGCGTGCTCAAACTCGCCCGAAACGCCCTCCACCTGACGAAAGGTGAAGTCGCGCGAGCAGAACAAAAGCGCAACATCCTCGCCGGACATTGCGTTGATATCCTCACATAGCCTGCGTCCCTCCGCCTCGTCCGCCACAATGCACAGGGCGCGTCGGTCGGTAGTATGGCATAGGGTGTGAATCAGCCCCGCCTTGTGTATGGGCGAAAGCCCCACCACATCGCAGGGTGTTTTGCCGGTTGCCGCCGCCTGCAGACGCGCAAGCTCCGGCAGCCGTTCAAAGAGCCGGTTGTAAAGCTGCATGACCGCTCCTTTCGCATAGAAGATTAAGATAAAAGTAGTTGATTGTTCGGGTTTGGGGCACAAGTTTAGGGCGCGCAAACAAAGCGCGCCTACTCGTTATACGTTGTAGCGGTTCATTGCCCCGTCATAGTCGCCCGCCAGTATCAGCTTGACCGCGTCGCAGGCGCGCTCGAGCGCGCCCTCGAGCTTTTCGCCGTCGGCTTTAGGAAAGTGCGAGAGCACCCAATCGGCAAGGTCGTAGTCGGGGTGCGGCTTTGCGCCGATGCCGATGCGTACGCGGGGGTAGTTGTCGCTGCCCGTCACCGTGATGATGCTGCGCATGCCCTTTTGCCCGCCGTCGCTGCCCTTTTTGCGGATGCGCAGCCTGCCGACGTCCAGGGTGATGTCGTCATACAAAACGATGGTGCGCTCGGGCGGAATCTTGTAAAACTGCATCGCGCCCTGTACCGCCTCGCCGCTGTTGTTCATAAAGGTTTGCGGCTTTAGCAGCAGCACCTTCCTGCCCGCAATCTCACCCATGCCGGTAAGCGCCTTAAAGCGAAGACGGTTTATCGAGACGCCGCATTGTGATGCGAGTAAATCAATTGCCAAAAAGCCCACGTTGTGTCGGGTGTATTCGTACTGCTTGCCGGGGTTGCCTAAGCCGACAATCAGGTATTCCGCCGCCCCTGCGGCGCGCTGCATAATGCCGGTTACTTCTTTTTCACTTCGTTTAAAAAACATCTGTTTTGTCCTTTGTCTGTGTCAAAATCTATAAGAAACGGTTTACTTCTTGTGAAAGCGCCCCTGCGCATAGCCCTTTTTGTTGGTCTGGCGGGCGCGGCCAATCGCCATATCGCCGGACGGAACATCGTCGGTTACCGTTGTGCCCGCCGCCACATACGCGCCGTCGCCCACGGTAACAGGGGCTATCAGGTTTGAGTTGCAACCCACAAAGGCGTTGTCGCCGATGGTGGTGCGCTCCTTGTTCTTGCCGTCGTAGTTGACGGTTACCACGCCGCAGCCGAAATTTACGCCGCTGCCCACGTCGCTGTCGCCGATGTAGGTCAGGTGCGCAATGCTGGTTTTTTCACCCACCACCGAGTTCTTCACCTCGACAAAATCGCCCACCTTGACGCTATCCTTAATGTCGCAGCCCGGGCGGATATGGGTAAACGGACCGACGGTCACACGGTCGCCGATTCGGGAATAGAATACCTGAGAGGCGTTGACGGTGCTGCCGTTGCCCACGCGGCTGTGGTCGAGCACGGTGTTTGGACCGATGACGCAGCCTGAGCCGATGACACACCCGCCCTTGATGATGGTACCGGGCAGGATGGTGGTGTCTGGACCTATCCTTGCGTCGGGGGCGATGACAATGCCGTCAAGGCTGACAAACCGTACCCCGTTTGCCGCCTGGGCGCGCAGCGATTGCTCGTTAGCAAGCCGGTTGAGCTCTACGAGCTGCCACGGGTCGTTTGCACCCAGTACAACGCGCTCGTCTTGCGCGTCAAACGCGTCGGCGCGCCCGCCCGCCTGTATAATCAGCGCGATGGTGTCGGTCAGATAATACTCCTTGGACGCGTTGTTGTTGTCGAGCCTGCCCAGGGCTTCCAGCAGCGCGTCGGCAGAAAACACATACGCACCGGAGTTGATTTCGGTTATGGCAAGGGTTGCTTCATCCGCGTCCTTGTGCTCGACAATGCGGCAAAAGCCGGTTTCGTCGCGCACAATGCGCCCGTAGCCGGCGGGGTTACTCACCTTGGCGGTTATCACCGTCACATCGTTGCCGTTTGCGCGGTGGTACTCTATGGCTGAGCCAATCGCCTGCCCCGTGCACAGCGGAATATCGCCGTTTAGCACCACAACGTCGCCGCCGCGAAGTGCCGATATAAACTCGCGCGCCTGCATCACGGCGTGACCGGTGCCAAGCCGCTCGCGCTGCACGACGGTTTTTGCGCGGTCGGCAAAATGGGTCTGCAGCACCTCCGTAGGCGGACACACGACACACACGTCCGCAATACCCGCGGCTTTAACGGCGTTGTACACCCAGTCCACCATCGGGCAAAACAACACCTCAAGCATCGGCTTTGGCTGCGTGCTCTTCATCCGCTTGCCGTCGCCGGCAGCCATAATGATAGCCCCCATTGTGTTCATTGTGCCTAACCGCCTTTCAAAAAACGCGCTCCGAGCACCAAAAGTTAACCTCTTACGGCTTGTTATAAGGTAGAAACAGACCGCGTTTTGACTGTACAAACAGCCCTTTATTCTATTCATTATTATATTCGCAAAGGGTGTAAAATACAAGCGCAATGGGGTGTGTGTTTATATTTTTGACAGGGTATGACAGGGTAGTAGACGATTTCATATTTAATAGGTATAATAATATACAGAAAAATAATAGGCTGTAAATCTTTTTTGCACTTATTAGCTATTGTTTTTTTGTAACAATAGGACTATGATTAAAAATAAGTTCTTGTAAACAGGGGTACTCCTGCCATATGGGGCGAAGTGGTAAGATTAGCTTGGCCATACTCGCTGATGCTTTATTTTTCACCCTTAATTTGTAACAAGCTGAATGGTGAAAATTAGTACATTTTCTTCGTTATACAAGCACACGAAGGATAAGGCAATCGCAAGCCCCGCGTTATGCAAGGGTATCTGCAATAATCCCATGAAGGGAGGTCGTTTTATGGAGGCCAACAAGCAGGATGTAATTCGCCAGCTGGTAGAGATGGATAAACACGCCCGTACCATGGTGGAGGACGCGCAGATTCAGCGCCGCCGCGCCGAGCTGGAGCTGGCACAGACCCAGGCAAAGCTCGAAAAGGATATTATCGAGCGTGCACAAACCCGCATACAGAAGATCAAAAGCGAAACCACCAACGAGGCCGAGCGTCGCAGGCAAGAGATCGAGGCAGAGGGCAAACGTGCGATGCAGCAGCTGATAGAAAGCTATGAAGCCAGCCACCGGCAATGGGAGGACGCGCTGTTTGCGCGCTGCACCGAGCCGATGTAAGCCGGTGCCCAACAACCGCATAAACTGTCCGTGCCGACCTTTCGGCGCGGCTTTTCACGTTTAGCAGATTAACAGGCGAAGGGGGATTACCGCGGTGTCTTCGCAGTTATCCAGCAATGCGATACTTACAAAGGCGCGCG
>JAEZQD010000088.1 GCA_023413185.1 Bacillota bacterium | reverse complement strand
TACAGATCGTTGGCTTTGGCTCTTTTGAAGTAAAGTCCCGCAGCCAGAGAGTTGGCCGCAACCCCAGAACCAAAGAGGAGATTGTCATCCCCGCTTCTAAGCTTCCCGTATTTAAGGCAGGCAAGTCTTTGAAAGAGCAGGTTGCGAAATAGTCCTTTTTCGCGCCAAGTAAGAATACCACTCGCTTTATAAGGCTGCGTATCGTTGTTATGCGATGCGCAGCTTTTGTGCAATGCAGTCGCATTTCTAAACACAGACAGATTCAAAGGAGAACATTATTGTGAGACTTGATAAATATTTAAAGGTTACAAGACTGATTAAACGCAGAACGATAGCAAACGAAGCCTGCGATGCCGGCAGGGTTACAGTCAACGGCAAGACCGCCAGAGCTTCCTACGATGTAAAAGAGGGCGATGTCATTACAATTGGTTTGGGCGCAAAGCCGCTTACCATTCGGGTTGTTAAGGTAAGTGAATTTGCAAAGAAGGAAGAAGCCGCCGCCAACTATGAGGTTGTGGAATAGACGATTTGCCCGCTTTGTAGTGGCATAATCATTTTTATATTGTCATATCATTGGGTGATACCTGTATTTTGCGGGTGTTGCCGCTTTTGTGTGCGACAGCCGAGCGCTGCATAACCAGCAAGGCGCATGATGAGAAAGGATGGGTTGATATGGCAGAGGACAAAAAGATTATAAAGATGCCGCACAATGTTATCTTGGAAGGCAGGAGGGTGCTTACGGTCTCCGGCGTAAACGACATTGACAGCTTCGACGAGCAATCAGTCGTTCTTTTTACCGATATGGGTGAGCTCACCGTAAAGGGGGCTAATCTGCATATCAACAAACTGAATGTTGATACCGGCGAGCTCAATATTGATGGAGATATTCACACACTGGTTTACACCGATGACGATGTAAAACGCCGTGGCTTCTTTGAGAGACTTTTTAAATAACATCTACCGTCATGGAACAAATGAGGTAACAATCAACACCGGCAGGTCAACCTACCGTACGCATTGCAGCGTGTTGATTGCCTATATACGGCAACAAACCAGCCCGCACACGCGGACACCTCTCGAAAAATCGTGCGGTTCAAAATGAGATCATTTTGATGGTTGTTAGGTATAAAGTACGGGAGTGTGAAGTTGGTGGAGGTTGTTGTAGCGGAGCAGACACTGCTATTTTTCGAAGCTTTGGCCGTTGGCTTCGTTCTGGGTTTATTTATGGAGCCGCTTCGTATCTATCGTATGATGGTTCGCCCCGGCACGGTGGCGGTCTTCTTTCAGGATATTATCTACTGGTTTTTATGTGCTGTCTGCTCGTTTGTGTTTATCCTAACAGTCAACTCGGGGCAGCTGCGAGTCTTTCTTGTAATTGGCATCGTGATTGGCATGACAATCTATTTTCTCACCATTGGCACGTTGATCATGAAGGCATCAAAAGCAATAACCGCTTTTCTTCGCAGAGTACATCGTTTTTTAAACCGCAAGATTACATACCCCGCTACGCAGGCATATGAGAAAACAAAGAAGAATGCAATGAAAACTGCAAATAAACTGCGTGCTTACAATAAAAAGATTCAAAATAATGTGAATTACCGCTTGAAACACAACCGTGTTTTATTGTATAATTTAATACATACCAAAAGGTCGCAACATGACGCCCAAATTAGCGGAAACCGAGGGCAATTGGGACATGAAAGCAAAAAAACTAAAGCAGAATAAAAAAACGTCTCCCATCGTGAAGCTTGTTATTCTTGCGGTGTGTGCGTTTTCCGTTGCGTCTACAATTAAGATTCAGCTTAATGTATCGGAAAAAGAACAAGAGTTGGATTTGCTCAATCAGCAGATTGTAGAACAGACATTAAAGAATAAAGAGATACTCAAGCTGGTTGAATCAACCGATGACAATGGCTATATGGAGCGTATGGCAAGAGGCAGGTGGGGGTATGTTTACCCTCAAGAACGTGTTTATGTCGACATATCGGGCAACTGACCTATGCAGCAGACATACCATGCCAGGATACTAAAATCGCCATGAAGCAAAAAGGATCATTCAAGATAATTTAAGGAGGAAATACGTTTCGTATGCAGCTTGAGGTAGGAAGTATATTGACCGGAAAGGTAACCAGCATTACTAAGTTCGGCGCTTTTATTGATTTGGGGGAGAAAAAGACGGGTATGGTGCATATATCTGAAATCTCTTCTACATATGTTAATGAGATTAGAGAACACATAACCGAGGGACAAGAGGTTAAGGTGAAGATTCTCAATATCGGCGACGATGGTAAGATTAGCCTTTCTATAAAAAAGGCGGTTGAGAGTCCTCCTGCACCCAGACCGCAGCGTCCCGCTCCCAGAGGTGGCGGACGCAATACCTTTGAGTTTGGTGCCCGTAAAAACGATAACCTGTCGTTTGAGGACATGATGAGCAAGTTTAAGCAGTCAAGCGATGAGAAGATGTATGATATCAAACGAAATGTAGAATCCAAGCGCGGTTCTGGCGGCAAGCGCGGCGCAAAGTCCAGTTGATGCGCTTAGGTTTATGATATGTATTGGCGTTGGTATGAGGATAACACTTCGTACCAACGTCTTTTCATGAACAATCAATTCGCCGAGTGCGTAACCGTAGTATAAAACAATCGAAAGGTCATAACCATGATTATAATCAATGCAAAAATCTATACGATGGAGCAGGATGTCGTTGAACACGGTTACCTGCGCGCCGAAAACGGCGTGATAACCGAGATCGGTCCGATGGATGAACTTGCTCACCTGCCACAGGACGCCATTGATGTTCACGGGGCGTCTGTGTACCCGGGTTTTATCGACGCACACTGCCACTTGGGTATGTGGGAGGATGGCATGGGGTTTGAAGGCGACGACGGCAACGAGGCGACCGACCCGTCAACACCGCATCTTCGGGCGATCGATGCCATTAACCCGCGGGACAACTGCTTCAAAGAGGCAATCGGCGCAGGGATAACTACGGTTGTGACGGGACCGGGAAGCGCAAACCCCATAGGCGGGCAGCTTGCCGCGATAAAAACATTAGGCGGGCGAATTGACGATATCATTTTAAAGGAACCGCTTGCCATAAAGTTTGCGCTGGGTGAAAACCCCAAAGGCATATACCACGGCAAGAATCAGTCGCCCGAAACACGCATGGCAACTGCGGCGATTATTAGAGAACAGCTATACAAAGCGAATAAATACATGGTGGATAAGTACCGCGCAGAGACCGAAGAGGATTATGACGAGCCGGAGTACGACATCAAATGCGAAGCATTGCTGCCGCTGCTCCAGGGCAAGATTAAGGCTCATTTTCACGCGCATCGTACCGATGACGTATTTACCGCAATGCGAATTGCTCGTGAGTTTAAACTTGATTGCGTTATTCTGCATTGTACCGAAGGGCATTTGATTGCGCCGGAAATAAAGCAAGAGGGCGTCCCTGCTATCGTGGGTCCGATTATCTGTGAACGCTCAAAACCGGAGATGAGAGCGCTTACCCCCGAAACTGCCGGCGTACTGCAGAAGCACGGCGTACCGCTGGCAATCTGTACCGACCATCCGGTCATTCCCATTCAATATCTGCCGCTTTGTGCGGGTCTTGCCGTGCGAGACGGGCTGCCTTACGATGATGCGCTCCGTGCCATTACCATCGGCGCGGCACAAATCTGCGGACTGGATAACCGAGTCGGGTCACTTGCCGTCGGCAAGGACTGCGACCTTGTCGTGTTTGATACCGACCCGTTTTCGGTTTATGCAAAGCCTGTTATGGTGTTTGTTGGCGGAGTTAAAATAATATGACACGGCTTTTTGCTCTAGTGCAAAAAGAGTGATATCGGACATATTGTGCACATAAAACATTAACATGGTATACTTTACTTCATCGGGTTTTTATGGTATTATTAAAGCAAGAAGTTTAGTTATATTATTTAAAAACAGCATGACTGATTCAATGTGAATTGGTTATGATGTATAATTAGGTTGTTGAAAGGGATGATTGTATGAATATTACGATCAGAGGCAGAAGGATCAACCTTCGCGACTCGTTTAAAGAAAGGGCGGAGAAAAAGCTTAAGAAATTTGAACGCTTTTTTGACAGCGAGGCAGACGCCCTCGTGACCGCTTCACTGGAGCGCGACCGTTTTACGGTTGAGGTTACCATTAAGTCGCTCGGCATGATTTACCGCAGCGAAAAAACTACAGCCGACCTGATGAGTTCTTTGGACTTGGTTACCGATACGTTGTTCCATCAAATTGTAAAAAACAAAACCAGACTCGAAGCAAAGCTTCGTGACGATGCGTTTACCAAAGCTGACGATAGCTATCTGTATGACTATGACGCAAGCGAAGCGGACTACCGCATTGTTCGCAACAAACGTTTTGTGGTTAACCCCATGTCGGTAGACGAAGCCATTTTACAGATGAATATGCTGGGGCATGAGTTTTTTATGTTCCGCAATGAATCGACCGACGAAATCGGTGTGGTCTATCGCCGCAAGGATGGAAACTACGGTCTGCTTGAGCCCAATGCGGATTAGCCCGCATTATAATAATACTGCGTTCATGGAACACCGAAAGGTGTTCCATGATTTATGTTGTGACAACTGTATGAACGCTTGGTTTTCTGTTAAGATATTAAAATATTAAAAACGTTACAGAATGGCTGCATCTTGCCTTATGAAAGGAAATCTCATTTATGAACCAGTTAACGATATCCTGTCCCTGCCTGTTCGGCATAGAGGGAATACTCGCCGATGAAATTAAGCGGATAGGCGGAAAGAATGTAGCCGCACACAACGGAAAGGTGGTCTTTGAAGGCAGTGCACAGGACGTGGTAAGGGCAAACCTGACCTTACGTACGGCAGAACGCGTGCTCATTGTTTTGGGCAGCTTTCGGGCGCTTAGCTTTGAGGATCTGTTTCAGGGTGTACTAAAACTGCCGCTGGAAGAATTTGTTGGTAAGAAGGATGCGTTTCCTGTCAAGGGTTGGTCGCTGAACTCCAAGCTCTATTCAATACCGGACTGTCAGTCGATTATTAAAAAAGCTGCGGTTAAGCGGCTGGAGCAGGCATACCACCAGTCGTGGTTTGAGGAGACGGGTCCCGTGCATCAGCTTCGGTTTTCGATCTTAAAGGATGAGGTTACCGTCATGCTCGATACCTCAGGTGCGGGACTGCATAAGAGGGGCTACCGCAAGGACGCAAACGAAGCGCCGATTAAGGAAACACTTGCCGCGGGTATACTGGATGTTGCGCGGATTAAAGGTTACTCGGTGGTGTATGACCCGTTTTGTGGATCGGGTACATTTTTAATTGAATCCGCACTGCGTGCCATGCGCATCGCGCCCGGTCTATCGCGGCGTTTTTCTGCTGAAAGCTGGGACTGCTTTGGCGAGAGTATTTGGCGGCAGGAACGTGAGAATGCGGTTGCTCAGATAGACCGCACGGTTTCGTTTGAGGCGCATGGGGCGGACTTCTCGCCGGAAGCGGTTGAGTTAACCATGAGCAATGCCAAAAAGGCAGGCGTTGCTGACCGAATCAAGGTGAAGGTCGCGGATATCAAGGATTTTTCTATTCCTGATGAAAAGGCAACGGTGCTTTGCAACCCTCCCTATGGAGAACGTCTGCTGGATATTCAGCAGGCAGAACGGTTATACGCCGAGATGGGCAAGGTTTTTGAGAAACGCCCGGGGCTAAGCTATTATGTTATCTCACCGCATGAGGAGTTCGAGCGTCTGTTTGGCAGAACTGCGGATAAGCGCCGTAAGTTGTACAACGGAATGATTAAATGCCAGCTGTATATGTATTTTAAGTAAATTTGCGTACGCAACTGTTGATGACTATCCCGCGGCGGGTGCATTTTGCAGGACAGCTTTTTATCTGGATTTCTTTAAAGAAATGACGTTTGGGGAGAGTGCGACATTGAAGATTGTTTTTAAAGGTAGGTTTAAAAGCTTAGACGATCTACCCAAAGGCGTTTTGCCTGCCGGAGCGGTTAAATTCAGGGAGCCGGAATCGATGCTTGCGCTAAACTTAGCCGTGTTACCGTACTTTGCGGTTCCGATTTTTCTTTTTGCGCTGGCTTTACTCATGAAAATACTGTTACACTCCGAGATGGGGAAGGTCGACGTATTTTCCGTATGGGGTATCGTGTTATCGCTTGTAATGATCTTTCCCCATGAACTGTTGCACGCGATTGTATTTCCCCAAAAGGCAGAGGTTGAGATTTGGTACAGCCTAAACTACTTGGTTGCATTTTGCGTATCTACCTATCCCACGACAAAGGCAAGGTTTATTTGGCTTTCTTTACTGCCTGCGCTGACGCTTGGGGTTGCTCCGTTAATAATGTGGACGGTTTTGCCTCCGGCTGATACAGCGTTCTCTGCGGGGCTGCTTTCTTTTTCTGTTTTTTCATTGCTGTACTGTGGCGGAGATTTTATGAACGTTAAGAACGCCTTAATGCAGATGCCAAAGGGTTCTGTCACACAGCCTTCGGGGATGAATTCTTATTGGTATTTTCCGATTGAACAAAATCAAGGCTCGTCACAGCAGGTCAAATAACTTCAGACGCTCTGCACTTTGTTTTAGTAAAAACAATTGAAACAACTGTGCGGTTACGATATAATAAAATTGGATATCTTTCATAACAATGCCGACAGGAAAAAGGCCTGCTCCCTTGCCCTAAAAACCGCATTGACTCAACCTCTCTTGTAACTTGACCGACAACGGTTGCGGAGACAACACGCTCTATAAGTATGGCCTGTGAACAACCGGGAACAAATAGGCCTTGCCGAGACAGCAAAGGATTAGATACTCCTAGACTATATCAAATAATTGTCGGAGAAACGGTGAACAACATGTCAACGATGTTTACGGTTGCGCTTTCTAAACTGATTGATGAATTTAAGCTGGAGGAGATATTTCTGCCCATTGAGGCGTCGCAGATCTTAATTTCCAGCAGTGAGGTCAATCGCCCCGGACTGTATTTTTCGGGCTTTCACGAGTATTTTGATAACCAAAGAATTCAGATTCTGGGTTTGGCAGAGTTTGGGTTTCTCTCATCTATCGCCGAACAGCAGCGCAAGGAAAGTCTGAATACCTTTTTTGCGGAAAAGCCTGCAGCCGTCATTGTTGCGCGGGATCTTGAACTGTTCCCTGAGGTTTCGGAATATGCGAAGGAGTACAGCGTGCCTGTATTGCGAACGGCAGATTCTACGTCGTCGTTTATGTCGGGGCTTATCTCCAAATTGAATGTAGAGCTTGCGCCGCGCATCACCCGTCACGGTGTTTTGGTCGAGGTTTACGGCGAGGGAATCCTGCTTTTGGGTGAAAGCGGTGTCGGTAAAAGCGAAACCGCCATTGAGCTTGTAAAGCGCGGGCACCGCTTAATAGCGGATGACGCGGTAGAGCTCAGGCGTGTATCCAATCGAACTCTGGTTGGTACGTCGCCGGAGAACATAAGGCATTTTCTTGAGCTTCGCGGCATTGGCATTATCAATGCGCGCCGTATCTTCGGCATGGGTTCGGTCAAGGTCACCGAAAAGGTGGACATGATTATTCAACTCGAGCTTTGGGACCAAAACAAGGTTTATGACCGTATGGGAATGGACAACGAGTACACCGAGATTTTGGGCATCAGCCTGCCTTCACTAACCATACCGGTGAAACCCGGGCGCAACCTGGCTATCATTATTGAGGTTGCCGCAATGAACAATCGTCAAAAGAAGATGGGCTACAACGCGGCGCGTGAGCTGCTCGACAAACTTGGTATGATGCCTGCCGATACATCAACAACAAACGATTGGGACGCATACTAACGTTCTGTCTTTTTCGTCGCGATAACAGCGACGAACCAAACAAAATCACACGGCACTAGTGGAGGTTACATCGTTGGATATTAGAAAGGCAAAGTCCATTGCGGAAACGCATTGTCACACCGTGGCATCCAGTCATGCTTACAGTACCATTCTTGAAAACATGGCTTACGCAAAGAAGAATGGAATGTGCGCCGTAGCAATAACGGAGCATTGCCCCCAGATGCCGGACGGACCGCACATCTGGTTTTTTGAAAACCTGTTAAGCATAAACCGTGTGATTGACGATGTAATTATGCTGCGCGGTGCGGAGGCTGATATTATCTCATATGAAGGCGGACTGGATCTGCCGGATAGAGTCTTAGAGCGGCTCGATTGGGTAATCGCTTCCTTTCATTTTCCGCTGGGCATTAAAGTGAGTATCGACGAGTACACCAAGGCATACATAGAGGTGGCAAAGAACAAAAACGTCCATGTTATCGGACACTGCGGAACCGAGGCATACCGCTTCGATTACGAACGGGGCATAAAGGCGTTTAAGGAGTATAACAAGATAGTCGAGATCAACGCGCACTCGTTTACCATACGACAAGGCGCCGCGGTCAATTGTGTTGAGATAGCCAAGCTGTGCAAAAAATACGAGGTTCCGGTGGTTGTCAGCGCCGACGCACACTTTGCGCTTGAAATCGGCTGCGTCCAGCCCTCGCTGGATCTGCTGGCCGATATTGATTTTCCGGAGCACTTAATCCTTAACATTGATAAGGATCGCTTTTTTGAATCGCTGGAACGTTACTGCGGTTTAAAGGCGGATGAGCTAAAGTAACAACGCAAGGCGGTACTGACGGTTATGAAGTATTATGCGGGAATTGACCTTGGCGGTACGAATATTGCTGTAGGCATAGTAGATGAAGGGTACCGTATTGTCGGCAAGGCAAAGAAGAAGACCAATGCGCCCCGTCCGGCGCAGGAGATTGCGGATGATATGGCGGAGGCAACAAGGCTTGCCGCAGCGGATGCCGGGCTAACGCTCGCTCAGATAGAGTGGGTGGGTATTGGTACGCCGGGGACGGTGAATCAGGGTACGGGAGAGATTGAATACTCGAACAATCTCCAGTTTCATCGGGTTGCGATGGTGCGGTTGATGAGAGAGCGTTTGGGGCTTAGCGTATACATGGAAAACGACGCAAACGC
Source organism: Bacillota bacterium (assembly GCA_023413185.1). Lineage (GTDB taxonomy): Bacteria > Bacillota > Clostridia > Oscillospirales > Ruminococcaceae > Acetanaerobacterium. Next base: position 2,296 of record JAEZQD010000088.1, on the reverse strand, counting down.
CGCCACCTATGGGGAGGCGCTGGCAGGTGCCGCTCAGGGCGTAAAGAATGTCATCGGAATCACCCTGGGCACCGGTGTAGGCGGCGGAATTATCATAGATGGGAAAATCTATTCCGGCTCAAACTATGCCGGCGGCGAGCTTGGTCACACGGTGATTGTTTATGATGGCAGACCGTGTACCTGCGGCAGAAAGGGTTGCTTTGAGGCGTATTCGTCCGCAACCGGACTGATCGCAATGACGCGGGAGTACCTAAGCGAGCATCCGGGCGACGGTATGTGGCTATATTGCGATCATGACATAGCAAGGGTTAACGGTCGCACCGCCTTTGACGCCATGCGTGGTGGGGTGGATAGCGGCAAGCAGGTTGTTGCACAGTACATTAGCTACCTTGGCTGCGGTATTATTAACATGATTAACATCTTTCAGCCCGAAATTCTGTTTGTCGGCGGCGGCATTTCCAAAGAAGGGGAGACCCTGCTTGCTCCGCTGCGTGAGTATGTTCAAAAAGAGCGGTACACCAAGAACAGCTTAAAAAACACCGAGATTGTCTCAGCAAAGCTCGGAAACGACGCAGGCATTATCGGTGCTGCATTTTTGGGTAATCTATACGCATAGACTGTTTTGTGCGTGTGTTGCATACCCATGCCGCAACACGACAACACTTCTCTGGTACGCAATTGCGGCAGATTTAGATTATAACGGGCGGGGTTGATCACCAAAATGGCTTGGAAGCAATCACTGATAAAGTTCTGTAACGACCTTGGCTGTGAAGCCCTTTTAAATGAACCGATGTCTCGCCATTCTACCTTTGCAATCGGCGGTCCTGCGGATGTATTTATTTCGCCAAGCAGCGAACAGCAGATTGCAAGATTGATTGAGTATCTGCGCGAACGCGGCATCGATTACTGCATACTGGGCAAAGGGTCCAATATACTAGTTTGCGATTGCGGCATACGCGGCGTTGTAATTCACATCGGCAAGAACCTATCCGGCATTACGCGTCAAGGCAACGAGCTTTTGTGCTTGGCGGGGACACCGCTGATTGAGCTGTGTAAGTTTGCCCAAACCGAAGGTCTTTCGGGACTCGAGTTTGCCTACGGCATACCAGGCAGTTCGGGAGGCGCCGCTTATATGAATGCCGGCGCTTACGACGGCGAGATGAAGGATGTGCTTGTTAGCTGCCGTCACATCGATCCGAATGGCAGTTTTGGACTGTTTGAGGGAGAGCAGCTGGCTCTATCTTATCGTAGCAGTGCGTATTCGAACAAGAACTACTGTATTACCGCGCTTCGGTTGCGCATGACCCCTGCGCCCGAAAGCGAAATAAAGATGCGCATGCAGGAGCTTTGGAACCGACGTTGCTCCAAACAGCCACTTGAATACCCCAGTGCGGGCAGCACCTTTAAGCGCCCTGCAAACGGGTATGCGTCTGCGCTGATAGAACAGTGCGGTCTTAAGGGTTGCAGTGTCGGCGGTGCAATGGTCAGCACCAAGCACTCGGGCTTTGTCATCAATACAGGCGGAGCGACGTGTGACGACGTATTGGCCTTGATTGAACTGGTTAAAGAGGAAGTAATGCAAAAAACAGGTGTCGAGCTCGAATGCGAGGTTCGCCTGTTTCGCTGTGAGAACTGATGTGAAAAGAGGGTGGATTGCATGGAACTTGTTATTATCACCGGGCTATCGGGTGCCGGCAAAACAAGAGCGGCCAACGTGATGGAAGACATCGGCTTTTTTTGTGCTGACAATATGCCACCAATCCTTATCCCGAAATTTGCCGAACTTTGCTCGCAATCTGACGGAAAGATTAGCAAGATTGCCATCGTCACCGACAGCCGCGGCGGTAACATGTTCAGCGGTTTGGTTGACAGCCTAAACGAAATGAAAAACAACGGATATAACTATAAGGTGCTTTTTCTTGACTGCCGCGATGATGTTTTGATACGCCGATTCAAAGAAACAAGGCGCAAGCACCCGCTGGTGGACAGTGAAAACGCTTCGATAGAAAACGCGATTGCGGTCGAACGCGTCATGCTCAAACAGATTAAGAGCAGGGCGGATTATACGATAGACACCTCCATTCTTTCACCGGCGCAGCTAAAAGAGCGGCTTTCGGCACTGTTTTTAGATAATCTCACTGCGGGCATTATGGTTAACTGCATGTCCTTTGGGTTTAAATATGGTCTGCCAAGCGATGCGGATTTGGTCTTTGATGTGCGATGCTTGCCCAACCCCTTTTATTATGATGAGCTCAAGCCTCAAACCGGACTGGACCGTGATGTTTCTGATTTTGTT
>JAEZQD010000066.1 GCA_023413185.1 Bacillota bacterium | reverse complement strand
GCGCAGGGTAATCTGCTCATAATACAAATTTTGTGCGGTCTGCGCCACAACGGGGTTTGGTAAGCCGTTTTCCATGCAGATGTCAATCGTAAAGGTAATTAACAACCGTATCTGCAATACCAAAGAGTGGTCTGTCACACCGTCGGTGAATACATCATGGGTAAACACAGTATCTACAAGCGCTACCGCAAGACGTTTTGCACGCTGTATGTTGCCGTTATCGTGCTGCGCCTTAACAAGCGACGCAAGGCGTTCAAGCTCCTCCGAAGAGCTCTGGGTGCGCGGTTTTTCTCCTGCAATCTTAATATCGCTGTCGTCGCCCGCTGCCGCATAGGCAACAAACCGACCTTTTTTGTATTGAATTAACGCGTAGAATGACAATCCCAACGCAGTCAAAATGCTTAGCAAGCCAAAAAGCTCCACCAGCTACACTCTCCCCCACGCAAAGCTATTTGTGAACCGCCACCATCTGCTCCAGCGCTGTTGCCAGCTGTTCGGGACATGAGGTGGATTTGTACGAGCATCGAATCCCCTTTAGTCGCTTTATCACGTCCTGCGCGGGCATTCCCTTAACCAAAGAAGAAATACCTTGTGCGTTTCCGTTACAACCGCCGGTAAACACGACATCCTGTACAACCCCGTCATCGTCGAGGGTAATCGCGATTGAAACAGCGCAAACGCCGCGGGGCTTGTATGTATATTGCAAACGAATCATCCTTATTGGTATATCATATACGCCAGTACAGCGTTCTATTCGTACACTGCCGTCAAAATGATTACAACCAGTTATTTTACCTTGTAGCTTAGCAGTGCATCGATTGCATATTCAGGTGTCGTGCACTTTCCAATCGGTGTCGGGCGTGAGCGGTACATTCCATGAAAATCGCTGCCTCCCGTAACAAGTAAGCCGTACTCCTTTGCGGTGTCGCTTATTACCTGCACATCCGATTCGGAGGTCTCGGGGTGCCACAGCTCAACGCCGTCTATCAAATGTTCTTTTGCCGCCTTTTGCATAAAACCCATACTGTCATAGGTAGGAGGATGAGCAAGAACGGCAATCCCTTGTGCGTCATGCACCAGCTCTAAAACATCGTATACACTCGGGCGTGTAAAATCGGTATAGCAGCTGCCGCGTTCGGGGGAAAACAGCTCGTCAAACAGGTCCCCGTAAATCTCCGCACAATAGCCCAAATCCATCAGCGCGTTCATAATATGTGCCTTGTAAACCACCTTGCTGCCGGAGGTATAACGAAGCACGTGCTCAAGCGTAATGGGGTAAAGCTTCATTACCTTTTTTAGCATCTCGCTTCCGGCTAAGGTTCTATCCTCCTGAATGCGCACGAACAGATGCTCAAGGCGCTCGGGGAAAACGGGCAGATAGCACAGGATATGAACCTTTCTGCCGGTATCTGGGTCAATGGAGGAAAGCTCGCAGCCGGGCACAACCTCAATACCGTAACGCTTACCCAAAACCTTTGCACGCATTACTCCCGACATGGTATCGTGATCGGTAATGGAAACAAACGACAACCCCACACGCTTAGCGTAAGCGATGACATCCTCAATTCCCATTGAACCATCCGATATCCTTGTATGGCAATGAAGATCTCCCAACATATGACTCCCCTCATTTCCCGCAGCGGATCGCTGAATTTATTACCCCCTGGAATGTATATCATTGGCTAAAAAGTGTACTGGCAGATTAACTGTTTAAGACAAAATACTACTTATCTTTTAGCCTAAATCGTTGTATCGTCGGCAAATTATTAGCCGACTGCTAAATATATATTAATATTATACATCTTATCGCCGCCTGAGCGCAAGTTTTTTTCATGCAGTAATACGCATAATTTACTATTTAAGGTCTTTATAATAAATTCATCTACTACTTACTATAGGGCAAGAACACAGGTTGACTGGTATTGCAGAGATTTGCGTTTGTTCGTAATTGAACCATCATAAAGCTTTACCGCCCTTCTCGGTTGACCTTGTGCCGTGTAACCCAGTTTAACTTAGACGTCGAGTTCATTTCTGTAGAGATAAAATCGTACGGCAGAGTATTATTTAACTTATTTGCGAAATGATACAATAGCACCTGTGTATTTAATAAATAACGGTAGATTTATTTCCGCTTAACGTATATGATAAGGTTATAGTTGTGTTTGTACACAATAGTTTATGATACGGAGGGACACGGATATGTTAAACTTTAGGTATTACAATCCGGCTATGATTGTGTTTGGTAAAGACACGCAAAACAAAGCCGGGGAATATGTGTCGCAGTTTGGGGGCAAGAATGTTTTGCTCCATTACGGAGGCGGCTCAATCAAAAAAAGCGGACTGTATGACACACTGGTTCGTTCATTAAAGGCTGCCGGTTTGTCGGTAACCGAGCTTGGCGGGGTAATGCCCAACCCGAGACTTTCCCTGGTGCATGAGGGTATTGCCCTGTGCCGCGAGAACAACATCGACTTCATCCTTGCGGCGGGCGGCGGCAGCGCGATTGACTCCGCCAAGGCCATTGCGATCGGCGCAAAGTACGAGGGCGACGTTTGGGATTTTTACGAGGGCAAAGCAAGCGCTACCGAGTCTCTCCCCTTTGGCGTGGTGTTGACAATCCCCGCTGCGGGCAGTGAAAGCTCGGATTCCAGCGTGATTACAAATGAAGCGACAGGGCGTAAATACGGCTACAGCTGCGATAGCTTCATCCCCAAATTCGCAATAATGAACCCCGAATTCACCTTTACGCTGCCCGATTATCAGACGGCATGCGGCGCATCTGACATCTTTGCGCACCTGATGGAGCGTTACTTTACCCAGGTTGAGCATATTGACCTAACCGACCGTTTAATAGAAGCAACGATGAAAACCATCCTGTACTATACCCCGATGGCGCTCAAAAACCCGACCGACTATGATGTGCGCGCAGAGATCATGTGGGCGGGTACCGTTGCACACAACAATCTGCTCAACACAGGGCGTCTTGGTGACTGGGGCTCCCACTGCATCGAACACGAGCTGAGCGCATTGCGTGATGTTGCGCACGGTGCCGGTCTTGCGGTTGTCTTCCCTGCGTGGATGAAGTACTGCTACAAGTTTAACCCCGACCGCTTCTTGCAGTTTGCAACGCGTGTGATGGGTGTTGAACTAAGCTTTGACCGCAAGGAGGAAAGCATCCTGCTTGGAATCGAGCGCCTGGAAGCATTCTATACCTCTATCGGTATGCCGATTCGTCTGCCGCAGCTTGGCTTTGTGGAAGCGGACCTTGCCCCAATGGCGGAAAAATGTGCGATGGCGGGCGGCGGTACCGTCGGCAACTTTAAGAAGCTGAATAAGGATGATATTTTAAGCATCTATCAGCTCGCGATGTAGCTTACCGTTTAAGCAGGTTTACATCGGAATAGTGATGTGAAAACGGCGGGTTCGTGTTAACAACCAACACGAACCCGCCGTTTTAAAATTTTCTACACCGTGGTTTTACTTTGCGATAAGGATTTGCTCGGCGAAGGTATTGTTTACCACCTTTTCGTACGGTGCCTTCTGCTTAAGCTCCCCTGCTTCGGTCATGACGGTTTGCAGCTTTTCGTATGCCTCTTGCTTCATTACGGGGGTAGTGCTCCATGCCTCGATGTTTTTGTAGCTTTCCGCGGACTTTTCCAGCAGCTTTATGTCCGTATCAGGGAACGACGCTGCGATTGCGTTTGCAATCTCTTTGGGAGAACTCTGCATAACCCACTGCTGCCCGCGGTAGATGGCACGCACAAACTTTTTGATTGTTTCCGGATTCTTTTCGATAAAGCTCTTTGTTGCAAAATAAGCGGTATACGGAATCTCCCCGCTCTCTTTACCGACCGACGCCAATATGTACCCCTTACCTTCCTGTTTCAGCGATGACGCGGTTGGTTCAAATGCCGTAACGTAATCGCCTGTACCGCCGGTAAACGCTCCGGTCATCATGGCAAACTGCACGCTGTCGTCAAACGTAACGTCCTTGCCCGGAATGACACCATGCTGTTTAAACACGTATTCCAGCGTCATATACGGAACACCGCCCTTACGACCTGGTAATACAACCTTACCTATCGTCTTAGAAAAGTCAAAGTTGTCATCCGGCTCTCTGCCAAGCAAAAAGGCGCCATCCCTTTGGGTTAGCTGCGCAAATACCTCGCAATAGTCGTCCTTGCCCTCATTGTAAACATAGATTGCCGCCTCCGGCCCCGCAAAGCCGATGTCTACCGCTCCCGAGATAACGGCGGTCATCACCTTATCGGCACCCGCGCCGTTGGTTAGCTCGATTTCAATTCCCTCATCTTCAAAGTAACCAAGGTTGATTGCGGCATACTGTGGAGCGTAGAATACTGAATGGGTCACTTCGCTGACCTTTATCTTTATCTTATCCTGTGTCTGGCTGCATCCCGTGAATGCGGCGGCAATCATCAGCACGCACAGCGCGGCGCCGACAATTCGCATGAGTGTTTTCATGTTGAGTCCCCTTTCAAACTGTACAGATAATCGATCTATATTCGGCGGCGCTTTGCCGCGCCGTAACCTACCCCGTATGGCTGACTGCGCGGGTAACCATCCGCTCGGCTATCACAACACTTTGATACATGATTGCGGCAACTGCGGCAAGGATGATTACGCTTGTCATAACCAGATCCATCTGAAAGACCTGACCGCCGTAGACGATTAAGTACCCCAGCCCCGCCTTCGACACAAGAAACTCACCAGAAATGACACCCACAAGCGAGAGCCCGATATTGACCTTAAGCGTGTTAAAGATGGTGTGGAGGTTATATGGCATTACGACCAGAACAAATGTCTGATGCTTCTTTGCACCGAACGTCTGCGCCATACGCAGCAGCTCGTGATTCGTCTGCCGAAACCCGTTAAGCATCTCAAGCACCGTGACGATTAAAGAGATGGCAAGCGCCATAACAATGATTGCGCGGGCGCCTGCTCCCGCCCAGATAATGATTACGGGGCCCAACGCCACCTTCGGCAGGCTGTTCAGCACCACCAAAAACGGTTCGCTTACTTTAGCCAAAAACCCCGACCACCACAACGCAACCGCAATACCCGTGCCGATTATGGTACCAAGCATGAAGCCTGTAATCGTTTCGTAGCTGGTAACCCAAACATGCCCAAGCAGCCCGTTGCTGGAAACTCCCATTATCGTTCTAAGTATCCTTGTGGGCTGGCTCATGATAAAGCTGTCGATAATTCCAAGACGCGCCGCCGCCTCCCACAGGCCGACAAACAGAACAAGAATCATTACACGGGTAGCAGTTATCAGTCGCTTGCGTGTTTGAAGGCGGGCCAGATACTCACGTCGTTCTTGCGATACGGCGGTTTCCTCTTTTTTATGCGATAACATCGAGCTCCCTCCATATCTCGTTAAAGTATCTGCCAAACTGCGGGTTGTTTCTTCGTTCGAGCGGAGAGGCGCAGGATGGGTCAAACGAAATGTCATGAATATTCTTAATTACGGCGGGTCGGCGGCTGAGTACAATCATACGATCCGCCATGCTGATCCCCTCGGGGATATCGTGCGTCACCATCAGTGTGGTTTTGTTTTCGTTTTTTAGAATGTGGTAAACATCATCGGTCACTGAAAGGCGGGTTTGAAAGTCAAGCGCCGAAAAAGCCTCATCCAGCAGCAGGATGCGCGGGCGTACCGCAAGGGTGCGAATCAATGCCACGCGCTGACGCATACCACCCGAAAGCTGTGATGGATAGTTGTTGCGAAACTCGTTTAGCCCATATGTTCTGATTAACTCATCTGCGTATTGCTTTGTTTCGTCGCTTAGCTTATGTTGTATTTCTAGTCCAAGCAGTACGTTCTTCCAGATACTGCGCCATTCCAGCAGATTATCCCGCTGCAGCATGTATCCGACCTGCGCAGAAACCCCCTCCACCGCTTTGCCGTCAAGAAGCACCGAGCCGCGTGTTGCCTTTTCCAGCCCTGCTATGACGGAAAGCAGCGTGCTTTTGCCGCAGCCGCTGGGACCGACAATACAGATGAACTCGCCCTCCAGCGCGGTAAAGCTAATATGTTCCAGTGCGGTGACCTCTCCGTTTGCTGCCTGATACTTCTGCATCACCGCATTTACCGATAATATTTCATTCATTTATTCACCCCGTTTGCATTACAACCCATTATATTAATTCCGATTGGGTTGTGTTCGGTTTTCACCACCATAACAAACGGGTGTACAAACCAAAACCCCAACCGCAGTATCATACGGTTGGGGTGAGAGGGATTTATTTCGTTTAAAAGGGGTTTGCTCCGCTCAGCCAGCCAAGGCTTTCCCAGTGGTCCCGGTCGCGCTTGCACCAAGTGTTGCTTTTCATCATGTTTTTCATGAGGAAAAAGAAGAAGCGGGTAAACAGCCTGGGTGGACAACGGTGGATTCGCCGCACCATACTGACGGCACGGTCTGCTAAGCGCCCGAGCTTTTTGTCAATGTCAGCGCGCTTTTCTTCACTAACCTCAGCCCAGCTTGACGCCGCTACCGGGTTTGTGTAGCGGAATGTTTTGCGCGCGCCCCAGTAGTTTAGGCTGTAAGCCAGCGTTTTGGCTGCGTGCGAAAGCCCCGCACCCGCTGTCGTGCTGATAGTGACACCAACCTTGCGAAACATCTCAGGGGCCGGGCGGTGAGACATCCACATATAGCACAGATGATCAAGCAGCGTCTTCATTTGCCCCGTAACATCCAGCGCGTACACGGGGGATGTCAGTACAACGATATCTGCCTGCTTGATTGCCTCGGCAATCGGCTGCACCTTTTCCGCATGGGGGCAGGTGCTCTCGCCGTTCTGAAAACAGGAATAGCACCCCTTGCAAAACGGCGGAGCATCCTGCGATAGTAAAAACTCGGTAACCTCCAGCAGATTCTCCGTCCTTTTTGCCACTTCATCTATAAACCGTTTTGCGCAATGGTATGTACTGCCATTTTTCCTTCCGCCGTGAATAACAGTAATTTTCATTGTAACCACCATCCTGTTCCGTGTAGTATACTGTTGCTACTATCAGCCTGTCATTTATAGGCAATTCAAAAGCAAATCATCAAATTGCGAAAAGCATAGATTTTACTTACTATTAGCGTGCCATTAAAGCGTTTACATCCAGCCTGCTGTGACACAAAAGCAGGTTATTTGTCGCTTAACCGACAGCCAAACAGGAAGCTGTGGGTTTTTACATCCCAACAATCCTTTTTACCGTATTTGCTGTTCTGATTGTAAGCTTGTTGCTTATGGTTGCACTGGCTGTCCTCGACCACCAATTTGTCTTTTGGTAATCGTTTCGACTAAAAGACCAGAATATCGCTTGATTAAATCCTGTTATCTTTTCCAGGCCTTCTTTAGGATCTCCTATTTCGCTAAACACCTCAGTAAATGTTGTGGGTGGGATAATAAAAATCAGATTATCGTATATCTCCTTTTTTCCAGCATCCCACCAATCAGGGGCATTTCGCAGAATCTCTTCTAGGTCTTCTTTGCTTATGACACAAACCGGTATGCTCAAACCAAACCTATCCTTTATCATTGTTTGAATCTGACCGGAGAAATTCTCTTCATCCTCCTTATGACTGGTAAAGATAATATTACCGCTGTTGAGATATGTCCTAACTTCAATAAACCCTAGTTCTTCAAAGCCTTCCCTTAAATCAGCCATCAGAATCTTGTTTTTACCGCTTATATTGATGCCCCTTAAAAATGCAATATATCTTTTCATGTAGTTGAGCCTCCGCTAAATCCTTTTTCAATTCGTTCTGAGCAACACTTCCAACGTTCTATGCGCGTTAAGTCGTATAGATGCGACCAAACTGCTTGATGTGCTCACCGACCATCTCCTGCGCGAGGGCAAGCCCTTGTTCGTTATCGTCATACTTATAAAAAAACAAAAACATCGGGGCTACAAAGTGCAGCGCCATGATATACGAATCCGCCGGGCGGAATAGTCCTTGGTTTATCATGTCTTGAAACAACCCAGACTGATAGGACAGCGCGTCCTCAAACGATACTTTGCGGTACAACTCCGCCGCCTCTGCACTCTTATACTGCTCTATTGTCAGCATTCGTCGCACCTTTGCGCTGAGTTTGTCACAAAACAAGAAATGAAAAATCTGCCTGCCCATATCAATCAACTGTTGCTCGGTTACGGTACCAAAGAAAGCCACGGCGTTTTGCCCGTCTAAAAATACACCATTCGAACTTGTAAGGTTAAGCTGGGCAAAAAATGCGTTCATGTGCGCACTGTATTGCAGCAGTATCACGTCGTAAATCTCTCGCTTGTTGGTGTAGTGGCGGTACAATGCGCTTTCGCGCACCCCCACTGCGGACGCGATATCGCGCACCGATACCCCTTCGAAGCCGCTTTTTGAAAACAGGTCAAGCGCCATGTTCCAAATTCTATCCTTAGTATTCATACGCACCACCATAATAAAGTGAACAGTTGTTAACCACAGTATAGTTAACAACTGTTCACTTGTCAAGGAGATATTTGCTAAAATCTGTTTTGATTACGCTTTTCTCATATTATTAAGTACAAAGTGACTAACCCAATTTGATCGAATCCTACTTATTTCAGTTCTTCCCGTTCGGGCGTACCATCTTTTCCGTTATAGGTTATCAGGTACACCACAGTCTTGTCGCCCATGGTCACCGTCAGGCGAAGCTGTGGTCCGCCCTCGGGGCGTATCGCTTGAATATAGAGTGCCTGCCCTGCCATCGACATCCTATCATAAACCACACCGGTTGCGACAAAATCTCCCTGCTGCTGGCTAAACTCCATTGTCTCTAGTGTAATGCGCGTACCCTCCTGCGAGGGAACCACAAGCATTGACTCTCCGCTTTGGTCATGCTCGTATGTATCCAGGTTTGGATATGCGGCAAGTACATCCGCATCGGGTTGGTTTATTATTACCGCAATCGTTTCTTTGCTTGCATCGGTTACCCCAAATAGCTGTGCAAAGGGTGCAGTGGATGGGTTGACCGTTACGGTACGCTTTGTTTCGGTATAGTTTAAGAACTCGCTGTCATACACCGCCAGCGTTAACGCAAGCGATTCCCCCTGAAGCTGGGCGGAAAGCACCTGCTCGTACTCGTTATGTGTTGCGTACAATAGGCGCAGCTTAGGTGCTTCCTCGGGGTTAAGCAGGTATAGCGCACCGCCGGGAGAGATGGTGCCGTAGCGGTAACCAATTACCAGCAGCAGGCTGCCGTCCTGCTGCCACTGCAGCCATTTAATCGACTGTGAAAAGCCAATATCCTTTTGAGAGAGTATCATCTGCGAGGTTTGCTTTGTAAGGTCATACTGAAACAGCGCGGCTTCCTCCTCAAACTCCGCGGGGTAGAAGTACATGACGCTACTGCCGTCCGGGGAAGCGACGGGATCGCTGGGGACTAACCCGCTTGTTCCAAACAGGGCGTCGTACTGCTCAATGGACATATATGATGCGTACTTTACATTGCGGTACACGGCAGAAAGCAGCCAATCCGACTCGTTTTGACCAACAACAGGCGTAATGACTTTAGAACTGCTTGGCTGCGAAGAAGCAGAGGGCGCCTCCTGAAGTTGGCACCCGCAAAAGAACAGCAGTATAAATCCGGTCAGCAGGGCAATCATTTTAATAGATCTCATCGGGTCATCTCCTTTTTTGAGCTGATAAAAACCGATTTGCTTCTTGTATCTTTTTCCCGTTTCCTGTATATTATATTACAATGATATTAACAGACAATCATCAACAACCTGTTAATTTTGGTGCTGCAACAGCTTTGTTTATGTAAACTTATCTGCAAGCAAGTTCGTAAAGAAGAAATGGGGATGTACAAATGCCAATCGTCGATATGCCGCTCAAAGAACTCAAAAAGTACAAGGGTACAAACGAACGCCCAAAGGATTTTACCGCTTACTGGGCAGCCGCGCTTAAGGAGCTTGACAACCAGAACATGGAGTACACGCTGACACAGGCGAATTTTAAGGCCGATGGCGTGGAGTGCAGCCACATGAGCTTTACCGGGGTTGGCGGCTCGACACTTCACGCAAAGCTGGTCAAGCCCATAAACGTCGATACGCCTTGTCCCGCCATACTGATGTTTCACGGTTACCACGCTAACAGTGGCGACTGGATTGATAAGGTAACCTATGCGAAGTTTGGTTTTGTGGTGGTGGCATTAGACACACGCGGTCAGGGTGGGCTTTCGGACGACACGGTTGCCGTGAAGGGTCAAACGCTGGAAGGGCATATCGTCAAAGGGCTAGACGACCCGGATCCGCATAAGCTGTTTTACCGCAATGCCTTTTTAGATACCGCTCAGCTTGCTCGCATCGTAATGGGTATGCCTTTTGTAGATGACACGCGGGTTGGGGCTACCGGCTTTTCGCAGGGCGGTGCGCTTACCCTTGCGTGCGCCAGTCTGGAGCCGCGGATTAAGCTTGCGTGTGCCGCATATCCCTTTTTATCCGATTACCGCAGGGTGTGGGAATCGATGGATATTGCGCACAGCGCGTACAGCGAGCTGTTAAACTACTTCCGATTCAAAGACCCACTGCACGAACGCGAAGACGAGGTGTTCCGCAAGCTTGGGTATATTGACCTTCACAACCACGCAGATCGTATTAAGACAAAGGTTATTATGTTAACTTCCTTGTCAGACATGATCTGCCCGCCTTCCACGCAGTATGCGATCTATAACAATCTTGATTGTGAAAAAGAGATGATTTTGTACCCAGATCACGGACATGAATTCCTGCCAAAATCCGGGGATATCTTGTTTACTATATTTACCAGTCAGCTATAATGACTAAGACCGGTTTCTCGCACCACGGGTGGCGATAAACCGGTCTTTTTCGCGTGTTTGTTGACATCACACTGCTATTTGGGTTCAGTCTGCAAAACCTTTACCCTTGCGCTGCCGGATTCCCGTTCGCTTAGATATTTTATGTAGACCTTTTTAAGCAATGTGTGCCAGTGCTTTTCTAATGGCAGCACCGTTGCGTCAAATAGCGTAATAGCCGTTTTATTCAACACGCAGATTTGATCCATGTTAACATAGCTTCCCTCTGCATACTGAGCAAAACGGGTGTCTAGTAAAGCAAGAATACATTCCAATCTGTGTGATAACGAATAGAAGCTATCGTCTGTTACCACATTCACCTGCTTGCCAACCGTCTCTACATACAAAATGGATCTGATATGCACGGTTGTGGTAATGCTTTTGGTGCGTAAAAGAATGTAGTTTGCTCTGTTGGCCGCACTCTGTTCCATCACCTTGCGAATAGGCGGCAACAATTTCTCGGCGGTAACAGGCTTGCGGATAAACGCGATATGCTCTACCCCGTAGATATCCTCACAGTAACCGAGAAATACGGATACAAACAGGATGGCGATATGGGGAAATCGTTTTTTTATTGCTTTTGCAAGTGCTATACCGCTCTGATTACCAAGCAGGACGTCACAGATAAGCAGATCAGTCTGTTCATTAACTGCCGCCTTTAATAGGGTAGAATCAGTTACAGTGCTGACATTAAGCTCTGCCGAACAGGGCAGTATGCTTAATTGATTGACTAGCTCGCATAAATGCTGTGGGTTACAGTCACAGCACAACACATTTAACATGTCTGCTTCACCCGCTACATACAACTTTGGTGCGGCGAAATAAATAGCACTACACCATGGCCTAAAATATAACATCAGCTATGGTATAACGACTTTAAAACCTCGCCATGTGCGGCACTTGAGCCAACGTTTTGGTCATTATATCATACTATCTGCCGGTTTGGCAAAAGCGGCAGAGTAATAAAAGCCACTCTGCCGCCTTATAAAGTCAAATTCCGCCTAAAGCCGAGGTGGTATTGACCTATTCTTATTCTACCTGTGGACAACAATCGATGTTCCAACCGGGTGCGCTAGCTAATCAGTTGCTGCTTTTGGGAAGGTAGGGTACAATTCTACCCACAAAACCAGGCATGGTCATGGTCTGCAGATAGGCGGTTCCGGGACCCTGTAAAACCGTTAAGAACAGACCCTCCCCACCAAACAGGACGTTTTTAAACCCTTTTACCGTCTCAACCGAGTAGCCCATTGTGGCTTCGAATGCCGCAACGTTACCTGTATCCACCTTGAGCCTTTCACCAGGGGCAAGCGTCACCTTGCGTAGCGACCCGTCAACCTCTAAAAACGCAAGACCGTTACCCTTTAGGCGTTGCAGGATAAAGCCCTCACCGCCAAACAAACCGCTAGCCACACCCTTGGTTATCTCGTTGGAGCGTTCAACCTGGGGCTGGGCGCACAGGAACGCGCCCTTTTGGCATATGTACTCTTTACCGGGAGACAGTTCGAGGCTGATAATCTCACCCGGGAAGGAAGACGCGATGGTAATCTCCTGATTGGGAGCATTGGCTGTAAAGGTTGCCATAAACAGCGATTCGCCGGTAAGCATTCTGCCAAGACCCTTCATCAAGCCGCCCTTCATATTGGTTTCCATTGTAATATTGTCGGTCATCCACGACATGCCGCCAGATTCGGTATAGATGCTTTCGCCCTGCTGCAGCTTAATAGACACTGCAGGAAGATTGCCGCCAAAGATTTCGTACGTCAAAACAACACCCTCGTTCCAAATATTTGGTACTCTGCTACTCTGATTATCTCATATAATGCCAAGGTTTTCAAGTAAAAACTGCGTGATTATTACTGCAGTTTGCCGTGGCGTTATACGCAAAGGTTCCATCCGTAATCATTGTGGTAGATCATCTGCTTTGACATGCCGCCGTCAATTACAATATTTTCGCCTGTAATAAAGCCCGCCTTATCGCTGCACAGGTACAACACCATGTCCGCAATATCCTGAGGCGTGCCGATTCTGCCGGCGGGATGCTGCGCAATATCTGCCTTTGTGTCGCTTGGGGTGTAGTTTTGCTGGTGCTGGTAAGCGCCGGTATCAATCCAGCCCGGGGATATCGAATTCACCCTCACCTTACCCGACAGCGTCACGCTCATGGCATGGGTTAACGCGGTAATACCGCCTTTTGCTGCCGTATAACTTTCGGTGTCCTGCTGGGACATGAACGCCCTGGTAGACGAGATATTAACAATCGAGCCGCCCTGCACAAGAAAAGGCATGAGCTTCTGCGTCAGATAAAACGGAGCGGATACACCCACACGCAGCACGTAGTTAAAGTCCTCATAACAGCAGCTGTTCAGCCCGCCGCGAGTAACACAGGCGTTGTTGATTAGAATGTCTATCTCTTTTGTTTGACCAGTTACGGTCTTAATAAACGCGTCAAGTGTCGCCTGCTCTGCAATATCACCGCAACAGAACAAAAGCTGTTTGCCGTATTTGCGAGTGAGCATCTCGCCGGATACTGCGTCTGTATCGATTATCGCTACCCTTGCGCCCTCTGCAAGCAGGTTTTCTGTGATACAGCGCCCGATACCGTTTGCACCGCCTGTAACAATCGCGTGTCTCATACCCGTTTACCACCCCTCATTGAACGTTTTGCTCTTTCATAGCGCAGAACAACGACACAGTTTAGCCGAAGCAAGCCGCATAAAAAGAAAAAGCCCTTGAATCTCAAGCGCTTTCAGGTTATAACTATCTTCACATTGGATGGAGCGGGTTACGAGGTTCGAACTCGCTACCTCCACCTTGGCAAGGTGGCGCTCTACCAAATGAGCTAAACCCGCATCTGTTTTGTGCATAATTATTATAGCAATTTAGATGCTTATTGTCAAACATAAACACATAAATAACCAGCACAAATAATAACCCGCCGCCGATACTTACCCGGCAACGGGATAATAATTAAAGCAACGAAATAAAGGAGAGCTACCAGATGCGAACCCGCTCATCTGCTGATAGATGCATTGCGTCGCCTTCTTTAATGTCATACACCTCATAGAACTCATCGATGTTTTTGAGTATCTGGTTAACACGATATTTATCGGGTGAATGGGAGTCGGTTTTTAACAGATAAGAGGTGTACTCGGGTGTTGTTTTTGAGCGCCATGCGCGGGCATAGGCGCGAAACAGCGCATCCAGATCGCCGCCCTGATCCTTTGCAATCTGCACCACGCAGGTCAGTCCTCCGAGGTCGGCAATATTCTCCCCCAGTGTGAGGGTTCCGTTGATATACTGCCCGGGGGATACCTCGATTTCCTCAAACTGCCGTACCAGCCGGTAGGTTTTATCCTGATACGCGGTGAGATCCTCTTGCGTCCACCAGTCGGTGTAGTTTCCTGCCTCGTCAAACAACGCGCCGGTATCATCAAACGCGTGCGAGACCTCGTGAGCGATAACCGAACCGATGCCACCAAGATTCTCCTCAAACGGAGCGTCCGCGTCAAAGAATGGCGGCTGCAATATCGCCGCGGGGAACACAATCTCGTTTGCGGTCGGGGAGTAGTACGCGTTGACGGTATGCGAAAACATCTGCCACTCAGCTCGGTCCACGGGCTTGCCGATTTTTGCAATCGATTCCTCACACAGCCTTGCATACAACTTCATAATATTGCCGTACAGACTGCCGCCGTTGTCGTAGGAGCGAATATCAATGTTCGAGTAATCGTTCCATGTATCGGGATATCCGATTTTTATCGTCATGGTGTCCAGCTTTTTGATTGCCTTTTCCTTGGTGGGCTCGCTCATCCAGTCAAGCGCACGAATACGCTGCTCGTAGGTTGAGATAATCAGGCGTGCCATCTGTTCCACCTCAGCCTTTGCGTCTTCACCAAACAATTGCTCGGCATAGATGCGGCTGAGCAGCTCGCCCATATAGTTATTTACGGTATTGTATGCCTGTTCAATATCCAGCAGGCTGCCGGTGGAGCCGTTTATTGCATTATCATACTCCGTCTGCACTGCCTCCAGCTCACCGGTAAGATATCTGCCCGCCTGCGAAAGCACCATAGCCACCGCGTACTGCTTGAGACGTTCAAGATTGCCCTCGGTGTACAGCTCTCCAACCCTGCTGAGATACTGCGGGCAACTGACGATATAGGTTTGCGCGTCGGAGATACCCGTCTGGGTATAGAAACGCCGTGCATCAAATCTCCCCATCTGGGTCGCTATTTGGTCCAGTGTCATGGGGTTGTAGATGTTGGACACGGTGTTCCACTCTTCGGCACTCCAATACGCCTCGGTCATCTCGGTTTCAAAGTCAAGCACGTTCTGTGCCGCCTGTTTTGCATTACCCGCATATTGGGGCAGCTGCTCAAACAGCCGAATCAGATACTTGATATATGCCGAGCGCACCGCTATTGTCTGGGAATCGGTGTCGTGATAGTATTCCTTTTGCGGCAGCCCTACGTACGCAACCGAAATATATAGCACGTTGGTCGCGCTGTCATACAGGTCGGCGCTTACATTCCATGTAACAAGGCTCCCGATGCCGGAATTGTCCATCAAAGCCAACGCGTCGGTGAGCTGAGCCAGATTCCGCGCTGAGGAAATGGCGTCTATAAACGGAAGAATGGGTGCTAACCCGTCCTTATCTCTGCTTTCATAGTCCATCGCGCTGTTATAAAAATCCGCAAGCAGCCGTTCGTCGCTACCCTGCGAATAGACCTGCGCCTTATCCCCCAAATCCATCAGAATGCCCAGTAGGTCGGTCGTAGTCTGCATCGACACCTCACTGAAGCTGTCGATGGAGGGTACGCCGCTGCCGATGGTTGCCTGACTGATCCATTGCCCGTTGATTGCCTGATAGTAATCGTCCGCAAGCTCGCTACTGCTTACCTGATCTCCGCTGTTTATGTGGTCTGAGACCTCGCTGATCAGCGACCCTATCAATTGGCTAAAACAGCCGGTTAGTAAGAGCGTAACAGCCGTTAGGATTGCGATGGAACCGAATAAGCGCTTTATGTATCGTTTTGCCACAATCAAGCCCCCTCATGCCAATGCTATGAATCACAATATCAAGATATACACAGAAAAAAGCCGTCGCGAACACACAACAACCGTTGCGGCCCGCGACGGCCCCAAAATAAGCTACGAAGACAGGTGTTAGAGGTACTTCTTCACGCTCTCAGGCAAATCGCAGCTGTCACAAGACACAGTAAATACGATGTTTACCCCATCCTTTGCGTTAAGCTTCTCAAGCTTTTCAAAGGTCGCGCCCAGTTCCTCGAGGTTTCTTCCGCCGATTTTAAGGATACCGTCCACAAATACATCGGTCAGGTCGTAGTTGCTCGCATAAAGCCCTGCTACAAAGCCATAAAACGCATCATAACCCGAAATGTTATATGCTTCAATATCAATCAGCCGTACACTGTGGTCAAGGTCGTAGGTAAGTTTCATTGCCTTTTCGATGCACACGATGTTGCCCTTAGCGGTCTTTGCGGTTTGATTGATCTGCTCAACGAGTGTTTTGGTTTTGCCGGAGCCTTTGTTTCCAACGATAAGTTTTATCATAAGAATACCTCCCTGATAAATTTAGTATTCTGTCACCTGTTGGTTTAAAACAGGTGCGTTACCCATTGATTTGCGACTCAAGATATGCCTTTTGATTCTCGTACCCGGGTTTGCCAAGCAGCGCAAACATATTCACCTTGTAGCTTTCTACGCCGGGTTGGTCAAAGGGATTAACCCCGAGCATATAGCCGGAAATGGCACATGCCTTTTCGAAAAAGTAGACCATATAACCAAACTCATGCTCATTGATTTCGGGCACTTCAAGTAGGATGTTCGGCACCCCGCCACCCGTGTGTGCCAGTACCGTACCCTCAAACGCCTTCTGGTTGACAACACTCATGTTCTGGCCAGATAGGAAGTTAAGACCGTCAAAGTTCTCCTCATCCAGCTTAACGAAATAATCTTGCTTGGGCTTTTTAATGTTTATCACGGTCTCAAACATCAGCCTTGCACCGTCCTGTACGTACTGACCAAGGGAGTGCAGATCGGTGGAAAAGGTTGCAGAAGCCGGGAACAGACCCTTATTATCCTTGCCCTCGCTTTCGCCGAACAGCTGCTTAAACCATTCCGCCATCATCGCAAAGGACGGGTCGTAGCTGACGAGCAGCTCGACTGACTTTCCCTTGCGGTAGAGGCAGCTGCGCGCCGCTGCGTAACGATAGCAGTCGTTCTTTGCAAGGTCGCAGACACTTAGTTCCTGCTGCGCTTGTTGCGCGCCTGCCATAATGGCGTCGATATCTGCACCGCTTACCGCGATGGGAAGTAAACCAACCGCAGTGAGCACCGAAAAACGACCGCCCACATCATCGGGGATTACGAATGTTTCGTACCCTTCGCGATTGCACAGCTCCTTCAGGGTACCCTTAGATGCATCTGTGGTGCAGAAGATACGCTCGCGCGCGCCCTCTTTGCCATATTTGTTCTCAAGCAGCTCGCGAAACACACGAAACGCAAGCGCCGGCTCGGTGGTTGTGCCTGATTTGGATATCACGTTAATCGAAATATCCTTGCCCTCGCAGATGCTGAGCAGTTCGTTAAGGTAGGTTGGGCTGATATTGTTGCCCGCAAAGTAGATCTCAGGGGTATCTTTTTTAAGATTGTTATAAAAAGGAGACCGTAATAATTCAATAGCGGCCCGCGCACCCAGATAAGAACCGCCGATTCCAATAACAATCAGAACCTGCGAGCTCTGCTGGATTGTCGAAGCCGCTCTCTTAATCCGCTCAAACTCCACTTTGTTATAGTCGGTGGGCAGTGTAACCCAACCCAAAAAGTCATTGCCAAGCCCGGTCTTGTTGTGCAGTTTCTCGTGGGCGTCCATGATCTGACCCTCTAAGGCCGAAAACTCGTGGTCGCCTACAAAACCGCCTAGGTATTTGCCGTTAAACTTCATCCCCATTTTGCCGTTACCTCCGACTGCCCCTCCACTCTGAAACCTTATCGCAACAAGGCTTTTGCAAGGGTACAGCTTTATTATTCCCAAGTTATGTCCATGGTTCTATATTACCCTATCAAGAACTTTTTTTCAAGTGTGCCGTTTGAAATATTGCCATTATTTTTAATTTGTGTTCATAGGTTTCGTACTATATTTATTGCTAATAGTTGTATACTGCCCGAAATCATCACACAAAATACGGGCACGATATTACCCGTGCCCGTATCTGGTTTTGCTTACGCAGTATGTTTATTATTTTAGCCCCAGCATCGATGTCCACAGTGCCTTAAACGCAACCCAGAAGGTCAGTTTGCCGACATAGTTTGCCGCGGTAAGCGGGTAAGAACCGATTTCTTTCCCGCCGGAATACAGAACCACCCGCCCCAGGGTCTGCCCTGCGGCAACGGGAGCGGCTACGTCGCTTACAATCTCCACCTTGTACTCGATGGTCTCCTCTTCGCCCTTTCGGATTACGACCTGATTGGTGGGCTGACTAGCCACCGCTACCGTCGGTGCCGTACCCTTAATCACCTTTACGGGTTCAATGGGGGTGTCTAGCGGCTTGGGGGTTACGACCTCCCAGTTTGCAAAACCGTAGTCCAGCAGGGTGCGCGCTGATGCAAACCGTTCCTCGCTCGTCTTTTCACCTACGACAACCGCAATGAGCGATAGACCACCCCGTTCGGCTGAGGCGCTCAGGCAGTACCCTGCGGAATCGGTTGTTCCGGTTTTTAACCCTGTGGCACCCTCGTAAAAACGCACAAGCTTGTTGGTGTTTACCAGCGACGTATTGCCGTCACGCAGCGTATCCATCCACACGGTGGAGTAATCCTTAATCATTGGGTGCAAGAGCAGCTCCCTCGACATAATTGAAATGTCACGGGCAGAGCTCACATGACCCTGCGCATCCAGCCCGGACGCGTTTAAAAACACCGTGTTGTTCATACCAAGGTCCTTTGCGCGCTCATTCATCAGTGCGACAAAGGTGCTCTCGCTGCCCGCCACCGCTTCACCGAGCGCAACGGCGGCATCGTTTGCAGATGAGATAGCGGTTGCCTTCATCAGGTCGTTGACCGACATCTCCTCGCCAACCTCAAGCCAGATCTGCTTGCCGCCCATCTTGCTCGCGTTTTCAGAGGTGCTTACCATGTCCTGAAGGTTGAGTTTGCCTGACTCGATAGCCTCAACCGCAAGCAGCAGGGTCATAATCTTTGTCACCGACGCGGGCGGTAAGACCTCGTCGGCGTTCTTTTCAAACAGCACCGCACCGCTACTAAGCTCTATCAGTATCGCAGACGGCGCAGTTATCGCAACCGGAAGCGTCTGTGTGTTTGCGGTTACGGCGTTTGCCAAAGGGCAAAGCATGACCGCCATACACACGGCAACCAGTACCGAGGCAGTTTTTATCCGTGGTTTCTTTCCCAGCATATCCATACCCACCCTTTATCGCGTATGATTGTCTGATTTGTATAGTTTATGCGGTAAACACCCGCCGTTATGATATTGCGGACAAAAATACACTAGGCGTTAGTACGGAAAGTCAAAAAAGAGAGCAAGTGAAACTCACTCGCTCTCTTTTGGCTTTGTGTTGGTTGTTGTGTGATTAGCCGATGATAAATTTCGCCATGTCGGCATCAAACTCTGCGCAGTTTTCGCAATGAGCCTGAAGCGCAATCGGCTTGGAAAGGTCAAGGCTGAAGATACCCATAATGGACTTCGCATCCACCGCGTATCTGCCGGAGATGAGATCCACGTCAAAGTCGTACTTGTTTACTGCTGCAACGAAATCCTTAACATCATTAATGGTGTTTAGCATAATGTTTGCGGTTTTCATAAAAAACCCTCCCAAATGATTTAATTTCAAAATAATACTTACTATTTTGCCTACAATTATACTATATCAGTCCCGTTATTTTAAGTCAACTGCTAATTGTAATTCTTCCTACAATTTATTATAATACTATTAAATAGATGTGGATTTTTGTGTATTTTAACTTCTAATTATTTGAATTATCTTAGCCTTTACGGCTATGCCCTGATTACACTGACCTACTTCATCCAAAACCACTCCAAAGCCGGACTGAAGAATCCGGCTTTTGTATGTTTTTAAAACGATAATCAGCTATCATGTGGGTTACGCTTGTATGAAGCAAACCGCCGCACGCAGGCGCGAATATTTGAAAGGGGCTGTATTTCGATTATGAGGGCTTCGTTCTTTACGCTTGGCTGCAAGGTCAACCAGTACGAAACGCAGATATTAAAACAGCTCTTTTCGGCGCATGGCTACGACATTGTACCGTTCGGCGAAGCAGCCGACGTTTGTGTCATTAACTCCTGCACCGTTACCGACATCGGCGACCGCAAAAACCGTCAGGCACTGCACCGAGCGCGACGCGAAAACCCCGGGGCAGTCATCGCGCTGACCGGTTGCATGCCACAGGCGTTCCCCGAGCCGTCGCAGCTGTTAACCGAGGCGGATGTTGTGACAGGCTCTTACAACCGTAAGGGGCTGCTTGCCGCCATACAGACGCACCTTGCCACCGGTGAGCGTGTGATAGACATTGCAAGCCACCGCCATGGCGAGCAGTTTGAACAGATGCAAGCCAACGCGTTTATCGAGCATACCCGCGCATTTGTAAAGATTGAGGATGGATGCGAGCGGTACTGCTCTTACTGTATTATCCCGACGGCACGCGGACCGGTGCGCTCGAAGCCGATTGATGCGCTTCAAAGCGAGCTAAGCGCCCTTTCTTTGGCGGGCTACCGCGAGGTGGTGCTGGTAGGCATTAACCTTTCGTGCTACGGCAGCGACATCGGGCTTAGACTGATTGACGCGGTACGGTGCGCAGCGAATACCCCAGGCATCGAGCGCGTGCGGTTGGGTTCGCTTGAGCCGGAGCTGTTGACCCAAAAGGACATCCGGGCGATGAAAGAGCTGCCCGGCTTCTGCCCGCAATTTCACCTTTCATTGCAAAGCGGCTGTGACGACACCTTACGGCGCATGAACCGCCATTATACCACCACGCAGTATATGGATATTGCAAACATGATTCGCGCGGAGTTTGATAACAGCGCCCTCACCACCGATATGATGGTGGGCTTTCCACAGGAGTCGGAAGAGGAATTTGAGCAATCCCTCGCCTTCTTTCGCGCTGTTGGGTTTGCTAAGGCACATGTGTTTACCTACTCCATGCGTGAGGGAACCCTCGCGGCAAAGATGAACGGGCAGGTGCCGCAACAAGTAAAAACCGCACGAAGCCGTCGCATGCTGCAGGCAGCAGACCATGCGAGGGACGTTTTTTTGCGCACACAGGTAGGGCGAATCGAGCCGGTGCTGTTCGAGTCGCGAGAGAACGATTGGTACTGCGGGTACACCAAAAACTATGCGCCCGTTAAGATGCTGTGCCCTTCAGATACCGTACTTCGCGGGAAAATTTTATCTGTTTGCATCACCGATGTTTCGGAGGACAGCTGCATTGCGCAGCGGGCGGATACGTAAAGCGGGCTCGGTTTTAGTATGGTTTTGACACAAAGGTAAGTATTCGATATACAACAGTCTTGTGAATGCATAACGTGAAAGGAATGGTTGAATAAGATGGCGGTTTTTCGGGTGTATGTGGAAAAAAAGAATGGATTTGCGGTTGAGGCGGGCGGGCTGCTTGCCGATATTCGTGCTACACTTGGCATCACATCCCTGACCGATATTCGGGTTATCAATCGGTATGATGCGCAAAATCTGAGCGAGGAGGATTTTGAGGCTGCCAAACGCACCATCTTTTCCGAGCCACAGGTGGATAATCTCTACGACGAGCTGCCCACGCATTCGGGTCGTCTGTTTGCAACCGAGTTTTTGCCCGGGCAGTTTGACCAGCGGGCGGATTCGTGCGCGCAGTGTATCTCGTTAATGACGCAGAAGGAACGCCCGCTGATACGCTCGGCTAAGGTTTACCTGCTAACCGGAACACTCTCGGACGATGCGTTTACCCAGATAAAAGCCTACCTGATTAACCCCGTGGAGGCGCGCGAGGCAAGCCTTGAACGGATGGATACGCTGACGCTCAGCCAGCCGGTACCCGATGAGGTCGAGACCCTTACGGGCTTTATCGGCTACGACGAGGCGGCGCTGGCTTCGTTTGTGAAAACGATGGGGCTTGCGATGGACCTTGACGACATCACGTTCTGCCAGGGCTATTTCCGCGATACCGAACAGCGCGACCCCACCGTCACCGAGATTCGCATGATAGACACCTACTGGTCGGACCACTGTCGCCACACCACCTTCCTGACAGAGCTTGAGGAGGTGCAGATTGACGATGCAGATATCGCTAGCGCGTACAAGGAGTATCTTGACATCCGTCATCAGGTGTACGTAAACCGCACCAAGCCCCAAAGCCTGATGGACATTGCCACCATCGGCGCAAAATACCTTAAAAAGCAGGGGTTTTTACCCAACCTTGACGAGTCTGACGAGATTAACGCCTGCTCTGTGAAGGTGACGGTTGATGTGAACGGTAAGCCGGAAGATTGGCTTTTGCTGTTTAAGAACGAAACCCACAACCACCCGACCGAGATTGAGCCGTTTGGCGGCGCAGCCACCTGCCTGGGCGGCGCAATCCGCGACCCGCTTTCGGGACGCGCCTATGTGTATCAGGCGATGCGCGTAACGGGTGCCGCGAACCCGCTTACCCCGTTTTCCGAGACCCTTGCGGGCAAGCTGCCGCAGAAAAAGCTTGTAACCACCGCCGCAAACGGCTACTCCTCCTACGGCAACCAGATTGGGCTTGCAACGGGCTTTGTGAAGGAGCTGTACCACCCGGGCTACGTTGCCAAGCGTTTGGAGATCGGCGCGGTTGTTGGTGCAGCAAAGGCTCAGCATGTGGTGCGCGAATGTCCCGAGCCGGGCGACGTGGTTGTTCTGCTTGGCGGACGCACCGGACGCGACGGCTGCGGCGGCGCGACGGGTTCTTCAAAGTCACATACCCTGCAATCGCTGGAAAGCTGTGGCGCGGAGGTTCAAAAGGGCAATGCGCCCGAAGAGCGCAAGCTGCAGCGTCTGTTTCGCGACCCCGAGGTGACGCGGTTAATCCGCCGCTGCAACGATTTTGGCGCGGGCGGCGTGTCGGTTGCCATCGGCGAGCTTGCGGACGGCTTAAACATCTTCCTTGACCGTGTGCCAAAGAAGTACGACGGGCTTGACGGAACCGAGCTTGCCATCAGTGAATCGCAGGAGCGTATGGCGTGTGTGGTTCGAAAGAAAGACCTTGCTCGTTTTATCGAGCTTGCCGACGGCGAAAACCTAGAGGCTAACTACGTTGCGGATGTAACCGATTCAAACCGTCTTGTGATGGAGCTTAACGGCAAGCAGATTGTGAGCATCTCGCGTGACTTTTTAAACAGCAACGGCGCGCCGAAACGCACCGCAGTGCGCATCGCCGCCCCTTCGTTTGAGGAACCCGCCCTGCCGGCCGGGGGAGATTTCGCCGCCCGCATGGAGGCACTGGTAAGCGACCTGAACATCTGCTCCCAGAAGGGGCTTGTCGAGCGCTTTGATTCGACCATCGGCGCCGGCACAGTGACCCTACCCTATGGCGGAAAAACGCAGCGCACCGAGATTCAGGCAATGGCGGCAAAGCTGCCGGTTTTAAACGGCGAAACCGACACCTGTTCGGTGATGGCGTACGGGTTTGACCCGTATCTTTCCGAGCAAAGCCCGTTTCACGGGGCAATGTATGCCGTCATCAGTTCGGTTGCAAAGGTGGTTGCGGCGGGCGGCTCCCGACACGGTTGTTACCTGACGCTGCAGGAATACTTTGAGCGCACCAAGGGCGACCCGCTTCGCTGGGGCAAGCCGCTTGCAGCACTTCTGGGCGCGCTAAAGGCACAAACCGCGCTGGAGATCGCCGCCATCGGCGGTAAAGACTCGATGTCCGGCACCTTTGAGGAGATCGACGTGCCCCCGACGCTGGTGTCGTTTGCCATCTCATGCGCAAAGGCAAGCAATGTTGTCACCCCCGAGTTTAAGAACAGCGGCAATCATGTCGCGCTGATTATGCCAAGGTCTGCAAACAACCGTCTGCCCGATTTTGACAGCGTTAAGGAATGCTTTGATACGGTGGAGTCGCTTATCGCAAGCGGCAAGGCAAAATCGGTATGGGCACTCTCAACCGGCGGTATTGCCGAGGGAATTTTTAAGATGAGCCTGGGCAACCGCATCGGCTTTACCTTTACAAAGACCCTGCCCGACACGGCGCTTTATTCGGGCGGCTACGGCGGATTTTTGGTTGAACTCGACGGTACGATGCCCGACCTCGATATCATCGGCGTAACGCACAGCGACTACTATTTGGAGTACGCCGGCAAAAAGGTGCTGCTGTCGCGTCTTGATACGCTATGGGAGGACAAGCTCGAGAGCGTGTTCCCCTGCAACACGAAGGCAGAGACCACACCCATAGAGGCATACTCCTACACCGCAATGACCCGTGTAGCCCCCAAGGCAAAGGTTATTAAGCCGCGTGTGCTGATACCCGTATTTCCCGGCACCAACTGCGAATACGACACCGCGCGCCAGTTTGAGCTAGCGGGTGCCGACGCCGAGTGTTGCGTGATTCGCAACCTGACCGCACAGGCGATTGCCGAGTCGGTGGACCGCATGGAGCAGTTGATACAAAACGCCCAGATTATCGCGCTGCCGGGCGGTTTTTCGGGCGGTGACGAGCCGGACGGCTCCGCAAAGTTTATCACCTCGTTCTTCCGCAACCCGCGCATCACCGAGGCGGTTCGCGAACTGCTGCATCAGCGCGACGGGTTGATGATTGGCATCTGCAACGGCTTTCAGGCGCTCATTAAGCTGGGGCTTGTACCGTTTGGCGATATTGTGCCCGCCGAGGAGGACAGCCCGACGCTGACCTACAACTCCATCGGGCGCCACCAGTCCATGATGGTGCGCACACGTATCGCGTCTAACCTCTCCCCATGGTTGATGTACACCGGCGTCGGCGACATCCATACGATACCGGTCTCCCACGGAGAGGGACGCTTTATCATCTCGGATGAACTGATGACCACGCTTTTCAGAAACGGTCAGATTGCTACACAGTACGTTGATTTTGATGGTAGCCCCTCGATGGATATTCGCTTTAACCCCAACAGCTCGTACTACGCGGTGGAGGGTATAACCTCTCCCGACGGGCGCATCCTTGGTAAGATGGCGCACAGCGAACGCATGGGCAAGGATATCTGCAAAAATGTGGAGGGGAATAAGAACCAGAAGCTGTTTTCGGCTGCGGTGGATTATTTCGCGTTGTAATAACACGTTGAGAGTGTGGTGTTGATGTCAAGGGTTGATAAATAAAAGTGTAAAGGTGATTGATATAAAGGGAATTTCGTGATTTTAATTCATATTCAAGATGGGTTCAAGATAACGGAATTCTTACTGTAAAAGATGTATCGAGTGGATATTGTTACCGTATCATCGAGCGGGTTGACAAAATTATTGAGATTGTCATTAAATATAAACTGATATAAACAAATATCAGGAGATAAAATGTGGAGTGTTTTGACAATTAACCACGAAATTACTACAATTATTTATAACCCATAGCGAGTAACTGGAGGAATCATCCTTGTAATGTCCACCAAAGAAAACACCTTCACAATGGTATCGGGAAATATTGAGTGCAGCACAAATGCTTTTACTATAAAGGGATATGCGCGGATACTTCAAAATTGATGTAACTGCATGAGTAAAACATCAGAAGGTTGACGGAGGTATTAAGTCATGACACGAATAAAAAAACGTATATTCCCTATTATCGTCATAGCGTTGATTTTAGCGGGAGCATATTCCATCTTTGCTTCACTCAACGGCAGTTTCATAAAAAAAGTAATAACGACATCAAAAATTAAAGATTATGTGGCCGAATACTATCAGGGACAGCCCTATGAAGTTGGATTTTGCCAATACGATTTTAATTCTAAGATGTACTTTTGCAATGTTCAGTCTATCGAGAGCGAAGATACATGTTTTACTGTCTGGGACGGTTCAGACGGTTTAAGAGATAATTATGAGAGCTCGGTAACCGGGCGGGACTATACTATGCTGCGCCTATCGATTGCACTTGATGACTATGTTGAAGAGTTGCTGAAGCGTATTTACCCACACCGCACATTGAATGTAATGTGCGAAAGTAGCGATAAGGTTACCGAAAAAGATGTGAGGGGGTTGACATTGGATATGCCCTTTGATGCAAAATCATTTCCAATGTCAACAAACCTTATAGTCTGGGTGGAAACCAGCGGAGACAAGCCGACATGGGAGGAACTTGCGCGGCGTTTTCGTGAACTGGAAGGACTGATACGCGAAGAATTGCCGTGTGTTGAGTATTACACAATCTATCTTCAGGATAAGTATATCGAAGAAGACGGCGACCTGCAGCTCGTTGATTATAATTTTGAGGTATGTGCATTTAATGTGCCCAGAGATGTCATCGCCGGTGACGGTTTGGAAGCTTATCTATCAGAAGCGCGCGTGGCACAAGGTTCACAATAAGAAATGATTGAAAGATGATTTCAAATCACGAAAAGGCTAAAATAGTTGATATGTTTCCATGGACGTAGACATGAATTATGACCACTCATTCCATTCCATTACATGGAAAACATCCAAATCGAACACTCGACCTAAAATAGTGCACGTATTTCCTTGTACGAGTTATTTGAAAAATACACGTAATACATCAAAATGAACGGTTTGAGCCACTATGACGTAATAAAGAAAGCCGGAGGGGCAAAGAACAGCACCCCTCCGGCTTCGCTTTTTGGCTAAGCTTGTTAACGTTTAAGAGTGATTTATATCTGTTGACGCAAAAAGAGAGGGGCTTTCCCTCTCTTAATATATTACTGATACCGATAGGTGGACGGGTTAAAGAAGCCGTCTCGCAGGATGTCAATATACTCAAAGGCACGCCCCGTGCCGATGGCAACGCAGTTTGTTGGGTCATCCGCCACGCGAGCCTTCATGCGAAGCTGTGCGGTGATGTACTCGGCAAGTCCGCGCAGCAGCGAGCCGCCGCCGGTAAGAACAAGACCTGCCTCAGAAACATCCGCCACAAGCTCGGGCGGGGTGCGCTCTACCACCGACTGAATCGCTTGAACAATCAGCGAAATCGGCTCGTCCAACGCCTCTTTGGTCTCCACCGCCGAGATGGTGATCTTTTGCGGCAGACCCGTAATCAGGTTCCTGCCCTTAATCTCCATGGTTTCGCTTGGATCCGGCTCCCAAACGCAGGCAATCTCCTGCTTTAAGCGTTCCGCCGTCTTTTCACCAATGAGCACGCTGTATTTGTTGCGGATGTACTTAATGAGAGCAGCGTCAAACTTGTTGCCCGCAATCTTAAGTGACGATTTGCACACAATACCGTTGAGTGAGATAACCGCAATATCGGTCGTGCCTCCGCCGATGTCGAGAATCATGCATCCGTTGGGCTGCGAGATATCGATCCCTGCGCCGATTGCCGCCGCAACAGGTTCCTCTATCAGGTAAACCTTACGCGCGCCCGCCGTAATCGCCGCTTCTATTACTGCGCGAGACTCCACATCGGTAATGCCGGAGGGGACACAAAAGGCAACGCGCGGTTTGAACAGCATATTGCCGTAAGAGCGTTTTAAAAAGTGCTTAATCATCTGCTCGGTGAGTACGTAATCAGAGATAACACCGTCCTGAAGCGGACGTACTGCACGGATATTATCCGGCGTTCTGCCAAGCAGCTTAAACGCCTCCTCCCCCACGCTGACGATCTTGCCGGTAAGCGTTTCTACCGCTACAATTGATGGCTCGTATAAGACGACGCCCTTGCCAACAATATACACAATGACGGTGGCGGTGCCAAGATCGATGCCGATGTCTCTTTTGCCCATTTCTTTTTCCTTTCTGCCCGTTCGCGCAGCACACGATGAAACACGGGGCACCCGTGTAATAAAATGTCATGGTAATCATTGAGTTCCAAAATCGGTTATACTTTTCATTAACTAAATATACTTTTCATTATACAAACAAAACGTACTTTTTTCAAGCATTTATCGGTTTTGTTGCACAAAAAACGACGCAATACACAGCCTTAGCTCCGCCCGACATCAAAACGCGGGCACATTCGCGCAAGGTTGCGCCAGTTGTTAGAATATCGTCCACCAAAAGGATGGTCTTACCCTTAATGCTTGCGCTCTTACCCAACCGGTATATCCCCGCGACATTCTTTGCGCGTGCCTCGCGTTGCTGAAGATGCTGTGACTTGTTTTCGCGAAACTGGGTTAAAACATCCTTGCAAAACCTTATGCCAAGCCTTTTTGCAAGTGGTCGCGCAAGCATCTCAGCCTGATTATACCCCCTCGCGCGCCGCTTTAATCGGTGCATCGGCACTGCGACTACCATGTCTAACCGAGTGCCTTGTAAACGCGCTGCAGTCTGCTTTGCCATATAGGCGCTGAGGTAGCGCGAAATATAGGGTGTTTCGCCGTATTTGAGCAACAGAACGCCCTGCTTGGGCAGATCCTCATAATAAAACGAAGCGACACAGCGTTCGTATTCAGTGGGGCGCTCAGAGCAGGAGCAAAATCCGCGTTCCATCCCGCATGCAGTGCAGGTAACCCCGCCGATCGGCGACACCGTCTCGCGGCAGTGTACACAAACGGCGCGGTCGTATGCGGTTATCTCCCCACAAAAGCAGCACACACTGGGGAACAGAAAGTTCATGAGCATCTGAGATGTCTTCATAGCACCGCTCCGTCCGTCAGCCCAAAACCTCATCGATGATGAACTGGCGCAGATTCGAGAAACGCCATGTCTTCTTGTTGTTGTTTACCATATAGGAAAGTGCCTCGGGGTTGCCGAGCAGAATAAGCAGACGCCTTGCGCGGGTAACCGCCGTGTATAACAGGTTGCGATAATACAGGTTGGGTCCCGGTCTAGCCAGCGGGATGATCACCGCCTCGTACTCGCTACCCTGACTTTTATGCACCGTAATGGCGTATGCAAGCTCTAACTCATTGAGCTGCTCAAACGCGTAGTCGGCTATGCGGTCGTCGTAACGGATGGAAACGAGCTGTGCGGCGCGGTCAATTGTCTGGATGATGCCGATGTCGCCGTTGAACACCCCTGCACCGTTTTCGCCGTCGTCACGCAACCACAGGATATCGTAGTTGTTGCGTACCTGCATGACCTTGTCGCCTTCGCGAAAGAGCTGGTAGCCGCTTTTCACCTCGGGCTTGTTGCCCTCCTTTGGGTTAAGTGCCTGCTGAAGTCGGGTGTTGAGCGTTCCCGTACCAAGGTCGCCTAGCCTGCTCGGGCACAGCACCTGAATATCCCACAACGGAGAGTAGCCGTATGCCTTTGGCAGTCGCACCTTGCACAGCGAAACCAGCAGTTCCGCCTCCTGAGCGGCGTCGCACTGCAAAAAGAAGAAGTCGTTATCCTTAACATCAATGGCCGGCAGCTCGCCCCTTATGATTTCGTGGGCACTGGTGACAATCAGGCTCTGGGCTGCCTGACGAAAAATCTCGGTTAGGGTTACCGTGGGCACGCAGTCGCTATCAAGCAGGTCCTGCAGGATGTTGCCTGCCCCGACCGATGGCAGCTGGTCGGAGTCACCCACCAGTACAATCCGGCAGGAAAGCTTAGCGGCGGCAAGCAGCGACTCAAACAACAGGGTATCCACCATCGAGAACTCGTCCACAATCAGCACGTCGCAATCGAGCGGATTGCGCGCATTGCGTCGAAAGGACGGCTTGTCCCCTTTTGTGTACTCCACCTCCAGCAGGCGGTGGATGGTCTTTGCCTCATAGCCCGAAAGCTCGTTCATCCGCTTGGCGGCACGCCCGGTGGGGGCCGCGAGCGCCACCTTCCCACCCGATTTGCCGTAAAGCTCGATGATGCCCTTTATGGTAGTGGTCTTTCCCGTTCCGGGACCGCCTGTCAGTACCATAATGCCGTTACAGAGCGCCATGGAGATTGCCTTTTTCTGCATGCGCTCATAGCAGATGCCCATCTCCTGCTCAAGAGCCGCTATCTCGGTGGACCAGTCGCGCTTTGTGTCGGGCGCGCAACGAATGATAAGCGATAATCTGCTTGCGATAAACCGTTCCGCATAGGCGTACTCGGGCAGATAGATGTACTGTTTGTCCCCTATCTGCTCGCTTACAACCGCCTCGCGCTGCGATTGCTCATAGACGGTGTTTTCGATGTCGTCCGTTGAGATATTAAGCAGCTGTTGTGAGCGCTCGATTAGGGTTTGATACGGCAGGCAGGTGTGACCGTTTTTGCAGGAGGAAAGCAGGATGTGATTGATGCCCGACGCTATTCGTTCGGGCGACTCCGGCAATAGCCCGAGTGTCTTTGCGATCTCGTCCGCTTGGGTAAAATCAAGCCCTATCTCGTCGGTACACAGCACAAAGGGGTTTGCGCCGACGATATCCACCGTGGCGGGACCGTATTGCTTCCATGCCCTGACACAGCACAGCGGAGGCACGTTGTACCCCTTCAGGTACGCCATCACGGTGCGGATGCCAAACACCTGCTTAAAGCTGTTCTCTATCTGCCTTGCGCGCGCCTTTGAGATGCCGCTGATCTGCTCGAGCATATCAGGCTGTCGCTCAATAATTTCAAGCGCCTTATCGCCAAGCGCCTCTACGATTCGTTTGGCGGTTTTGGGACCCACGCCCTTGACTGCGCCGGAGGACAGATACTTGAGTACCGCGGCAGAGGTTGCGGGCAGCCGTACCTCGCAGGTAATGGCGCGGAACTGCGAGCCGTGCGTGGCGTGGGTGGTATAGCTACCCATCAGCTTGACCTCTTCACCCTCGCTAACTTCGGCAAGCTCTCCCACGGCTGTTACAAGCTCCCCGGCGCTGTCAAGCTCCAGTACCGTAAAGCCTGTCTCCTCATTGCGAAACACAATCGTTTCAATTGTCCCCTCTAAAACGGCAAATTCCTCGTCGCGCATTGTGTTCCTCCAGCGTTCATTTCATTCTTTTTCAGTATATCCCTTACCCCGACGTTTGTAAACCTGCCACGCGCATGATTTCGCTGGACAACTGCTGTTCCTCACACAATACGATGTTCCCGTACTCCATACTCAGCCGCTCGGCAATCTCACGCAGCTCGGCATCGGTGTCGTCATACAGGATAAACAGCACGGTGCCGCGCGGTTGCAGTGTGTATTCCAGCAGGTTTTCGACGGCTCGAACGGAATATTCAAGCTCGGATGCCTGCCTGCGGATGATTTTTATTGTGGCTGTATTGTCTTTGCCAAACAACAAAAACCGCGCGGCAAGCTCCAGTACAAAAACCATACCGAACACCGATAGTGCGGATAACAGGATAACAATGACTGTTTGCGACATTATAACCCCTCCTCCTCTGACTTGTCATAACCTGAACACGATATGAGGTATCTCGTATTGAAGCTTTGCACCGCTTGCTGAATCGCAAAATAGGAGAAACCAAAGCATTCGCATTGATAATCCCGCCGAAAATGTCCTTTTTTATGTATCTATTCTAATTTATTGTATGTGAAAGTGATTATGTTGTGAATATTTATCAGTTGACACCCAACCCGCTGCATACTATAATATTGACATAATCTGTTTCAGGGCGAGGTGTAACTCCTCACCGGCGGTAAAGGGCGTACAGCCACGAGTCCGCGAGCGGGATATATTCCCGCCGATTTCGGTTAGATTCCGAAACCGACGGTATAGTCCGGATGAAAGAAACAAAAACCATACCGTTTTTCGATATGAATTCGTTTCGCCCCTGAGCTTTACCAGTTCAGGGGCTTTTTGTATGGTTTTTTGTTTGGGGCGACTTTCCCCTTTTCGCCGACAAAACAGAAATCATTTTATTTGGAGGAACAAACTATGCGCGCCAACAGCAAAACCCGACAGCTTACCTAC
>JAEZQD010000016.1 GCA_023413185.1 Bacillota bacterium | reverse complement strand
TCGTGCCCGTACAAGACGCGCCGGAATGCGACGCGGTGTTTAACTCGCTGTATTATGAGCGCCTCTATATCCCCGACACGGTACACGGCACGCCCGACCAATCCCGCGCGCAGATTACAAAGGCGCTGCACGAGGACAAGAACGAGCTGGCAGAGGTGCTGGGCGAGATGAAGGCGACCGTAAACCGCCGCAAGCTGTATTTTTACGACATCTTTGCCCAGATTAAGTTTTTAAGCGATTCATTCGAGATGCGCAAATACATCTCGGTGTTTGACGATGTATTCCACATCGTGGGCTTTGTGCCCGAAAAAGAGGCACAGGCGTTCAAAAAGAGCTTTGACGACCTGCCCGGCGTGACCGCCACCGTGAAGCCGGTGGACAGCGACACGCGGTTTGCTCCCCCCACCAAGCTGAAAAACTCGCGCTTCTTCCAGCCTTTTGAGATGTTTGTGGATATGTTTGGTCTGCCGTCCTACAAGGACATTGACCCCACGGTATTTGTGGGAATCACCTATACGTTGCTGTTCGGCTTGATGTTCGGCGACGTGGGTCAGGGACTGTGCATTACGCTCATCGGCTATATTATGTGGAAAACAAAGCGCATGACCTTAGGCAGAATAATGCAGCGCATCGGTATATCGTCAACCATCTTCGGCTTCTTGTACGGCTCGGTGTTCGGCTACGAGCATCTGCTCGACCCGCTGTATCGAAACGTATTTGGGCTGGCGGAAAAGCCCGTCCATGTGCTTGCCCCCGAGATGACCAACATTGTACTGCTGGGCGCGGTTGCCGTGGGCGTTTTCATCATCATCAGCTGCATACTCATTAACATCATCATGGGCATTAAGCAAAAAGATCCATCCCGCGCGCTGCTCAGCCAAAACGGCATAGCGGGTATTGTGATGTACAGCACCATTTTGGTGGGCGTTGTGCTTAACCTTGTGTACGGCATCAACATCTTTAACCCGGCGGTTATCATCTTTGGCATCGTGCTGCCGATTCTGTTGATGTTTTTGCGCCACCCCATTGCAAAGTGGCTAAAAAAGAGCGGGACGAAGCCCCACGGCAAGAAGCCAAAGCCCGAGGACGAGCTGGTTTCGGTATGCCGGTCGCTGCGGGGTGAGGACGAAAATACCCCCATCCGCAAGCTGCTGGACTGCTCGTACCTGACGGCGCGCTTTGGCAGGTTGCCCCGCGCTAGCTTTGAAAAGCTGAAGTTTTATGATGAGCGCATGTTCTTGTTCTACATCACCGAGCAGGACGACGAATACTACTGGGGCATCTACTTTACCCCGGTTACCTCTATTCGCGAGACCGACGCGGTGTTTAACTCGCTGTACTTTGAGCGGCTGCGACTGCCGTCCGACCTTGCGGAGCTTTCGGACGAAACGCTTGACGATATCGGACGCCTGATGGAGATTGGCATTGCGGAAGCGAAAAAGGCGAGCGCAAAGCCCGACACCAAGAAGGATAAGGACGAGGAGGGCATTGGCTCTTTCATCATCGAAAACCTGTTTGAGATGTTCGAGGTTGGGCTTAGCTTTGTTACCAACACCATGTCGTTCCTTCGTGTCGGCGGCTTTATCCTAAGCCACGCGGGCATGATGGCGGTGGTAATGACACTGGCCGAGATGGTGGGCGCTGGTGCTAGCCCTATCGTGGTTATCATCGGCAACCTGTTTGTTATGGCAATGGAGGGTCTGATTGTAGGCATCCAGGTGCTGCGCCTTGAGTTTTACGAGATGTTCAGCCGCTTCTTTGAGGGCGACGGCAAGGCGTTTACCCCCATTACCGTTGGTATTACCCAGCAAAAAACCGAGTAGCTGCCCGCGCGTGAGCCTCAAGGAGGAGAACTCCTTGATTTATCGTATAGATCGCTATCTCTGTGCACAATAGTTGAGGAGGAAAATCAGAATGAATGTAGTATTTTATCTTCTGCCGCTTGTTGCGGTTGTGTTGCTGTTTATGCCCCTTGTTCCCGTTTACACCGGTGTGACCACAGGTGGTAAGGCCAAGCGCGCGCTTGTGTTTAACGTTGCCGCGTTCTTTGGCGTATGCCTGCTTGCTATCCTGCTGCCCGCGGGCGGTATGCTCAGCGCGGCGGAAACCGCCGAAGCGGCCGCAGCGGTTGCTGGCGGCAGTTCTGCCGGAATGGGCTTTTTGGCTGCGGCACTGGTAACCGGTCTTTCTGCCATCGGCGCCGGTATCGCGGTTGCCGCGGCGGCACCCGCTGCCATCGGCGCGTTCTCCGAGGACCCCAAGGCGTTTGGTAAGGCGCTGATCTTCGTTGCACTCGGCGAAGGTGTTGCGCTGTACGGACTGCTGATCTCAATCCTGATCCTAAACAAGATTCCATGATTCGTACCGATGCTTGCCCGGTCAAACAGGCGACCGATACCGGCATAAGGGGGCAGCACTGTGAAGTTTTTTGTAATAAGCGATAACGTCGATACATTTCTGGGTCTGCGCCTTGCAGGCATGGAGGGTGTTGTAGTGCACCAGCCCGAAGAGGTGGAGGAGCAGCTGAAAAAGGCGGCGGACGACCCCGAGGTGGGTGTGGTTCTGATGACCGAAAAGCTGCTGGAGCTCTGCCCGGAGCTGGTTTACGACATTAAGCTTAACCGCCACCGCCCGCTGATTGCCACCGTGCCCGACCGCCACGGCGCAGGCAAGGTAGGCGACACCATCGGGCGATACGTTCGCGAGGCCATCGGCTTAAAGCTTTAGACCGAGACCTTTTTTGTAAACTCAAAAATGAAACAACCCACATGGAGGTGGTCTAGTTGGCAAGGCTGGAAGAAAAGCTGGAACGCTTTGAACAAGCCGTAATGAGCCAGGCACAGGCCAAGGCGCAGGAGATACTCAGCGAGCTTGAGTCTATAAAGCAAGAGCAGATAGCACTGACCGAAAACGCCGCGCTTTCCGCCGCGTATGAGATGATTCAGGGCGAGGTGTCGGGCATTACGACCGAATCGGCGCGCGAGCTTTCTCATATGCGCTTAAAGCAAAAGCAGGAGTACCTGGCAAAGCGCACGGGGTACGAAAAGGGCGTGTTTGACGTAGTAAAGAAGCGTCTGCTTGAGTACACCGCAACCGATGCATACGCCGAGTACCTGCAAAGTGCCGCGAAGCGCCTTGCAAGTGATTATCAGGCGGAGTCGGTTACGCTGTTTTTGCGTAACGAGGACAAAGCCTATGAGCCCACCGTCCGCGGCGGCTACGGTGCAACCTGTAAGGTGGCATTCTCCGACGAGATTACCATCGGCGGCATCCTGCTGCGGGACGACCATAACGGCTTTGTCGTAGACATGACGCTGGATACCCGCCTTGCGGACCAGCACGATTGGTTTTACCAAAACTGCAAGCTGTAATACGATTGTTTGTTTAGAGACAACGGCAAAGACCAGAGCAAACCAGCACAAGCAATAAGCGTTTGCTCGTATTTTTGACCGGCTTTAAAGCAAAGCGAAACATAAGACATATGGCATATGGCGCAAAGGCAGACCCGCACGGCTCGGTGCGGGCGCCGATCCCAACTGAAAGGGATGAACCGTTTTTGAATAACGTAATCTACTCCATCAACGGTCCGGTTGTGACCGTAAAGGATACCACCGATTTTTCGATGCTGGAAATGGTGTATGTGGGCAACAAGCGTCTGGTTGGCGAGGTTATCTCGATTGCCAGCGACGCCACCACCATTCAGGTGTACGAGGTGACCACGGGGTTGTGCCCGGGCGAGCCGGTGTTTGCCACAGGCAGCCCGATGAGCGTGACGCTCGGTCCCGGCATCCTTTCGAACATCTTCGACGGCATCGAGCGACCCCTGCGTGAGATTGAAAAAAGCACCGGCGCGTTTATCGGCGAAGGGTGCAACGTGCCCTCTCTTGATGAGACACGCCGCTGGAGCACCACCGTCACCGCAAAACAGGGCGAGGTACTTCACGGCGGGCAGTTCTATGCACTGTGCCAGGAGACCCCGGTTGTGGAACACCGCCTGATGGTGCCCCCGAACCTTTCGGGTACCGTTACCTGGACAGCCGAAAACGGCGACTATACATTAAACGACCCCATCATCAAGCTGACCGACGAGCTGGGCGCGGAGCATACGCTTACGCTGTGCCAGCGGTGGCCTATCCGCATTCCGCGCCCCGTTATGGAGCGTCTGCCGATTACCAAGCCCCTGATTACCGGGCAGCGCGTCATCGATACGCTGTTCCCAATCGCTAAGGGCGGTACGGCTGCGGTGCCCGGCGGCTTTGGAACAGGCAAGACCATGACGCAGCATCAGCTTGCCAAGTGGTGCGATGCCGACATTATTGTGTACATCGGCTGCGGCGAGCGCGGCAACGAGATGACGCAGGTGCTCGAGGAGTTCTCGGAGCTGATTGACCCGCGCACCGGCAAGGCGCTTACCGACCGCACGGTGCTTATCGCAAATACCTCCAACATGCCGGTTGCGGCGCGCGAGGCATCAATCTACACCGGCATTACGCTGGCGGAATACTATCGCGACATGGGCTACCACGTGGCGGTTATGGCAGACTCCACCTCCCGCTGGGCGGAGGCGCTGCGCGAGATATCGGGTCGCCTTGAGGAGATGCCCGCCGAGGAGGGATTCCCCGCCTACCTGCCGTCGCGCCTTTCGCAGTTTTACGAGCGTGCGGGCGACATGGTTACCCTGTGCGGCAGCGAGGGCTCGGTGTCGGTTATCGGCGCGGTTTCGCCCCAGGGCGCGGATTTTTCCGAGCCTGTTACCCAGAACACCAAGCGGTTTGTGCGTTGCTTCTGGGCGCTCGATAAGTCGCTTGCCTATGCCCGTCACTACGCCGCCATCAACTGGACGACCAGCTACAGCGAGTATGTGGAGGATCTGTCCCAGTGGTACGCGCACAACGTGGACCGCGGCTTCTTAAAGCGCCGTCAGGAGATTGCAACCCTTTTGCAGGAGGAAAACAAGCTGCTTGAGATTGTAAAGCTCATCGGTGCCGATGTGCTGCCCGACGACCAGAAGCTGATTATTGAGATTTCGCGGGTTATCCGCGTCGGATTTTTGCAGCAAAACGCCTTTCATAAGGACGATACCTATGTGCCGCTTTCAAAGCAGCTTAAGATGATGGAGGTCATTTTGTATCTACACCGTCAGGCGCACGCGGTAGTCCTCACCGGCATACCCGTACGGCTGATTGCCGAAACCGGCATCTTTGAAAAGCTGATAAAGATGAAGTACGACGTGCCAAACGACAAGCCGGAGCTGTTTGATGACTACTACACAAGCATCGACAGCGCTCTGCGCAGCATTAAATAACACCGGCATGCGGGTTACTGCGCACATCCTGATACGGGATCTCGACGAACAACCGACT
This sequence comes from Bacillota bacterium, assembly GCA_023413185.1. GTDB lineage: Bacteria > Bacillota > Clostridia > Oscillospirales > Ruminococcaceae > Acetanaerobacterium. Next base: position 21,146 of record JAEZQD010000016.1, on the reverse strand, counting down.
GGATACGTATGCCCGGGTTTTCGTCAGAGATTTGTATTACACAAAGGAAGATGATGAGTATGAACACCCAGCTGACAGGGCTGACAGAGATCAACGGTCCGCTTGTCGTGCTTGACAACACCCCGTCGGTTAGCTTTGACGAGATTGTGGAGATTAAGCTTTCGGGCGGCGATACGCGCACCGGACGCGTGGTGCAGATAGACGGACACCGGGCGGTTATTCAGGTGTTCGAAGGCACGCAGGGTCTTTCGCTTACCAATACCACCACCCGCCTGACGGGGCACCCGATGGAGCTGCCTGTTTCTAAGGAGCTGCTCGGGCGCATCTTTAACGGCGTGGGGCGTCCCATCGACGGGTTGGGCGAGATCTATTACGACAAGAAGCTCGACATTAACGGCAAGCCCTTAAACCCCGTTTCGCGTGTGTATCCGCGTAACTACATCCGCACGGGCATCTCGTCGATTGACGCGCTGATAACGCTGATACGCGGGCAGAAGCTGCCCATCTTTTCGGGCTCGGGGCTTAGCCACAACAAGCTTGCGGTGCAGATTGTGCGCCAGGCGCAGATTGCCGAGCAGGAGGGTGCCGGCTTTGGCGTGGTGTTTGCCGCCATGGGCGTTAAGAACGACGTCGCCGACTACTTCCGCCGCTCGTTTGAAGAAAGCGGCGTTTTGGAGAAGGTGGTTATGTTTTTAAACCTCTCCAACGACCCGATTATCGAGCGCATCCTCGCGCCGCGCTGCGCGCTGACCGCCGCGGAGTACCTTGCCTACGAGCACGGCATGCACATCCTTGTTATTTTAACCGATATGACCTCCTACGCAGAGGCGCTGCGCGAGTTCTCGTCCTCCAAGGGCGAGATTCCCGGGCGCAAGGGCTACCCGGGCTACCTGTACTCCGACCTTGCGTCGCTGTACGAGCGCGCGGGCATTGTCAAGGGCAAGGGCGGCTCGGTTACCCAGATACCCATCCTCACCATGCCAAACGACGACATCACCCACCCCGTGCCCGACCTGACGGGCTACATCACCGAAGGGCAGATTGTGCTCGACCGGTCGCTGGACCAGTCGGGGGTTTACCCGTCTATTGCGGTGCTGCCCTCGCTGTCGCGCCTGATGAAGGACGGCATCGGCGAAGGCTATACCCGTGCCGACCACTCGGCGGTGGCAAACCAGCTGTTTGCAAGCTACGCCAAGGTGCAGGACGCGCGTGCGCTAGCCTCGGTTATCGGTGAGGAGGAGCTTTCGCCCACCGACAAGCAGTACATCCAGTTTGGCAAGGAGTTCGAAAAGCGGTTTATCACCCAGAAGTTTGACGACAACCGCAGCATCGAGCAGACGCTTGACCTCGGCTGGAAGCTGCTTTCGCTGCTGCCGCGTGAGGAGCTTGACCGCCTGGACAACGAGATAGTGGATAAGTATTATGTCGACAGCGCAGCAAACAGTTTTCGAGGTGATGCCTGATGGCAGAGCAGATATTCCCAACCAAGGGAAACCTGATAGCCACCAAAAAATCGCTTGCACTCTCCACACTGGGGTTTGAGCTGCTTGACCGCAAGCGCAATATCCTGGTGCGCGAGATGATGCAGCTCATAGAAAAGGCCAATACCATCGGTGAGGAGATCGACAACGCCTACAACGAGGCGTACCGCTCGCTGCAGTTTGCAAACCTTGACATGGGTATTGTGGACAACGACGCGCAGGCGATCCCGATCTATAGCGGGATGGAGATTCGTGTGCGCAGCGTAATGGGCGTTGAGATCCCAAACATCGCGCTCGCGCCCGTAAAGCTCGAGCCCCATTACGGTCTGTACCACACAAGCTCGCAGCTTGACGATGCGTACGGCTCGTTTACAAACCTGTTGCAGCTAACAGCAACCCTTGCCGAGGTAGAGAACAGCGTGTACCGCCTTGCCATGGCAATTAAAAAAACGCAGCGCAGGGCAAACTCGCTTAAAAACATCATCATACCGCGCTTTGAGGGCACGGTAAAGTATATCTCCGATTATCTTGAGGAAAAGGAGCGCGAGGAGTTTTCGCGCATGAAGGTCATCAAGAAAAAATCGGCGCGGGAAGCGTCCGCCGCAAAGCGAGCGTAACCCGCAGGAGCGCCCCGTGTAATTGGTACACGGGGCGCTCCTGCTTATTATATGCTGTAACCGCTGTGTAACAATCCCCGACACGAATCGGGACACGCCATAAAATTTGTGTTGCAAACGCAGTAAAGCAACGAATAATCGGCACTAAATGAGTACCTGGATTGTAAACCTTTTGTTCTTGAATCACCGGTACCGCTGTGGTATAGTTATGTCAACAAACACGGTACGGTGTATCTCGACAACGAGGGTTACCAAACGGGAATATTGACATTGCGCCATGCAGCTTTTGTGCATGGAGAGCGAGGTATGAATGGATAAGGAAACCGGCATCAAAGAGTATTCTTTTTTTGGTCAGCGCGCTTCTAAGCTGATTACCATGCTGCTTTTGATTGCGGCGGTGTGCTATGCGTTGGCTCAATGTGTTTTAAACGGTCTGTGGTTTGTTGCGCTTGGGGTCGCGGCGCTTACGTTGTGCGCGGCGTTTGGCGTACTGCTCATCTATTTTAGTCTGCGCATGGCGCGGCGCAAGGCATTTGACATTACGGTGGAGACGACGCGGCAATAGTCCTGCCGCTTATTGAGTAGATAGTTTTTGTTGATTGTTTCTAAAGAAAAAGGCGGGCGCGTAAGCGTCCGCCTTAGTCTGTTGTCACCGCGCAAACGGGCAATTACGCCGCGTCTGCCTCCTCCTGCGGCTGTTTCGAGGCAAAGTACATGTGTACCGTGTCTACCGACTGCTGGGTAATGGCAAAGCTCTCGGACGAAAATTGCCCGCTTACAAATACGGGGATCGAAACGTCCCCCTCAAGCTGCGCAAAGCTGCCCAGTGCCGAAAGACGCTGCCGGTAGTCGTTGTACGAGATATCGGTCTCGGCAAGCCCCACAAGGGTGTTGAACACGCTGTCGCTGTGTTTAACAAGCCACTCGTCCACCCGCTGGTTCAAGAGCTTTGCAAGCAGGTCGCTCTGCACCTTGTAGCGGTGCTCCTCCCCCTCGGCATACTGGGGGAAGCGGAACATGTCGTACATCGAACGCCCGTCCAAGGTCTGCGTTCCCTTGGGTACGTTGATGTAGGTGTCCGAGGCGGTGTCCTTGTACACCAGAGTATAGGGCAGGGTGTACCTAACCGACCCCAGCGTATTGAGCGACTTCACAAACGCGTCGGAGGATAACCGCGCGGTGCGGTCGATGGGTATATCAAAAACCGCCTCCAAGATATCCTTGACCATCAGCGTGCCGCCGTAGATATCAAAGCCAGCCAGCGTGTCGGTGCGCTCGCCTGTTACCACCTTCATCGTATAGGGCAGGGAGGTTATGGGGATGCGGCGGTTCACGGGGTCGAACCGCATCAGCACAAAGTATCGACCTATGCCGTTTTCGGTTACCACCACCAGTGCGGTCATGGCGTCGCCGCTTACGGGGGTATAGGTGTTGGTCACCTCGCTCTGCGGCGCGCTGCTTGCCGGCAGGTAGCTGTCCTTGAGGGGGCTTATCTCCAGCATAATCGGGATGAAGATGAGCGACAGAATCACGAGCGACGCCCCGAACGAGAGCGCAAACGCCTTGGTGCGGCGGAGTCTTGACCTTTTCATACGCATCGTCTGCCTGCCTTTGGTGAATTAAAGGGTTTGCCGCTCGTATAAAATACGGCAATCTTTGTGGATAGTATTGACACAAACGGTTTTTCTCATGCATCCGCGTAAAAGAACACCCGAGTCTGTTTTGTGACAGACCCGGGTGTTTGTGTGTGCGTATGGTGTTGTTACCTGCCAAACTGGTGAAACGCTACGCCTTTTTTGCCCTGCGGGATAAAAACCGCACCAGCACCACCAGCTCGTGCACCAAAAGCGGTACGCCAGAAAGCGCTATGAGCTCCAGCCATTCGACAAGCGACAGTGCCACGGTGCCAAACAGCTTGGTCAATACGGGAATCTCGGTAACGGCAATCTGAAGCGCAAGACCCGAGAAGAACGCAAGGATCATCAGCCTGTTGGAAAGATGGTTCATCGCAAACACCGACTTATCCACGTTGCGCATGCCCACGGCGTGAAACAGCTGCGAAACACCCAACGTGACAAACGCATAGGTCTGCGCGTGCATCAAGGTTCCGGGGTGATCGAGCAGGTGCACCAGGGCGTCAAAGCTGGGCTTAATGTCATACAACCGCATCATACGAAGGGGCAGGTACAAAAACGCCGCAAGCGTAATGGCCGCCACCACAAAGCCGTACAGCAGCGTAAGGGCAAGCCCGCCGTGGGCAAACAGGCTTTCGCCCGGGTCACGCGGCGGCGACTTCATAATGTCCTTGTCCTTGCTGTCCACCCCAAGGGCAAGCCCGGGCAGGGTGTCGGTAATCAGGTTCACCCATAGGATGTGGATGGCGCGCAGGGGCGCGGCAAGCCCCAGCACGATGGCGGTAAACATCGATATAATCTCGCCGAAGTTTGCCGAAAGCAAGAACAGCACCGTCTTTTTGATGTTCGCGTAGATGCCGCGCCCTTCCTCCACCGCCTTTTCGATGGTGGCAAAGTTGTCGTCGGTCAGCACCATGTCGGCGGCGCCCTTGGCGACGTCGGTGCCGGTAATGCCCATGGCAACGCCGATGTCCGCCGCCTTGAGGGAGGGCGCGTCGTTTACGCCGTCCCCCGTCATGGAAACGATGTACCCCCGTGACTTCAGCGCCTTGACGATCATCACCTTATGCTCGGGGGACACACGGGCAAACACGCGCAGGCTGTCGGCGCGCTCGTTGAGCTGCTGCTGCGTCATGCCGTCAAGCTCTGCGCCGGTGATGCACTCGTGCTCATCGGCTGCGATATCCAGCTGCCGCGCTATGGCAAGGGCGGTGTCGCGGTGGTCGCCTGTAATCATCACGGTGCGGATGTGCGCGTCCTTAAACCTGCGCACCGCCTCCTTTGCCTCGGGGCGGGGCGGGTCGATCATGCCGGTAAGCCCCACAAAGCAGAGCGACTGCTCGGCTGCGGTGTCGTCGTCATACTTTACGGCAAGGGCAAGCACACGCAGGGCATCCTTTGCCATCGCTGATGCGGCGGACTCAATAGCCGCGCGGTCGTCGGCGGTCAAGGAACGCGCGGCACCGCCATCCATAATCTGGGTACAGCGCGAAAGCAGTACATCCATCGCGCCCTTGGTAAACGCGGTAACCCGCCCGTCGGGTGCTCGGTGTACGGTGGTCATCAGCTTACGGTCAGAGTCAAATGCCTGCTCGCCGATGCGCGGGTAGGTCTGCTCCAGTGTTTCGCGCCCGAGGTTCAGCGGGGCACCCATATCAAGCAGCGCAAGCTCGGTGGGGTCGCCCACGCGACCGCCGTTTTGCACCGATGCGTCGTTGCACAGCACAAAACCCGTCAAAAACAGGCTGTCCTCGGCGGGGGAGAGCGCGGACGCGGGCTTCGTCTTGCCGCCCACGTAAACCTGATCCACTGTCATGCGGTTTTGGGTGAGGGTTCCTGTTTTATCCGAGCACACCACGCTGACAGCGCCTAAGGTCTCTACCGACGGCAGGCGGCGCACGATGGTGTTCACCTTCACCATGCGCGATACGCCCATGGCAAGCACAATGGTCACCACTGCGGGCAGCCCCTCGGGGATAGCGGCAACCGCAAGGGAGATGGCGGTCAGCAGCATCTCGGCGATATCCCGCTTTTGTATCACCGCAATGCCAAACAACGCCGCGCAGATGACAACGGCAAGGATGCCCAGCAGCTTACCGAGGTCGGCAAGGCGCTTTTGCAGCGGGGTCATCTCCTCCTTTTCGTTGCCGAGCAGGGTTGCAATGCGCCCGATCTCGGTGTTCATGCCGGTGGTGGTAACCACGCCCTCGCCCCGCCCGTAGGTGACGTTTGTCGAGGAGAACGCCATGTTCAGCCTGTCGCCAACGCCGGTTTTGCCACCCGCGACAAAGAACGCGTCCTTTTCGCTGGGCACCGATTCGCCCGTCAGGGCAGACTCATCCACCTTCAGGTTCACCGAGGTAATCAGCCGAAGGTCGGCGGGCACCACACGCCCCGCGTCAAGCACCACCACGTCGCCCGGCACAAGCTCCTTGGCAGGCAGGTCTAGCAGCCTGCCGTCCCGCCGCACCAGTGCCGTGGGGCTGGTCATCTGCTTGAGCGCCGCCAGCGCCGCCTCCGCCTTTGCCTCCTGCGTCATGCCGATAATGGCGTTGAGCAGTACCACCGCTAAGATGATTGCCGCGTCCCCAACCTCTTTTAAGAACAGCGAGATGGCGGCTGCAGCAAACAGGATGTAGATCATCGGGTCGTTGAGCTGGCTTAAAAACATACTGAGCTTGGTTTTGGGTTTTTTGGCAGAAAACTCGTTTGCCCCAAAGCGTGCCAGCCGCTCCTTTGCCTGCTCGGTGCTCAGTCCGGCAGATGGCGAAACCTCCAGCTGCTCACAGACCTCGGCGGACGGTTTTTGCTCGTAGTTCATGTCAGACGCTCCTTTGTTCTGTAAATGCAACACGTTGTTCCGGGGCTGTTTCCCGGTGGGCAGACTACGGTATTATTATGCGCAGCAACGAGGAATATTTGTACGTTTGTGCAACAAAAAAGACCATTAGCCTGTGTAACGGAAAAAATCATCCGAACACGCTAAAAGTCTTGTTACCTAGGGCGAATGGAATACGCCTTTTCGGACCCCAAACCAGAACCGCACAGGGCGATTCGTGTGTTGATTTGAGATTTAAAACTACTCCCCGTTAGCATATTGTGTTGTTCTATTCCAGTATAAATACATTTGCGTTAAAAATCAAGGCTGTCATCGCACTGGATTATAAAATATTGCCTATTTTTCACCAAAAAGGTATTGACAAAATCCGTAACTGGATATATAGTTAATTACACAAGTAATGAACCACACAACCAAACAATTAAGGGGAGGTGACAGCAGATTGAACACCACACTCACAAGCGAACAATCCATCTATATACAGATTGCAAAGAAGATTGAGGACGACATCCTGCGCGGCATCCTGGTAGAAAACGAGGTTGTGCCGTCCACCAATGTGCTCGCTTCGTTGTATCAAATAAACCCTGCCACCGCGGCAAAGGGGATCAACCTGCTTGTAGACGAGGACATTTTGTTTAAGAAAAGGGGTATCGGCATGTTTGTGGCACAGGGGGCGAAACAGATGATTGTTGCTAAGCGTAAAACCAACTTTTATCAGCGGTTTATCCTTGCCGTGGTGCGCGAGGCACGGCAGCTGGGCATCGGTACACCCGAGCTGTACGAAATGATTCTGCGCGCGGACAACGAGCAGTAAAAAACAAAACAAAACGCTATTTGCATTTAGAAAGGATCTGTATCTGATGAATACCATACTGCAATGCGAAAACATTGTGAAACGGTTTGGCAAAACAAACGCGCTAAACGGCGTTACCTTACAGCTGGAGCAAAACAAAATCTACGGGTTAATAGGCAGAAACGGGGCGGGCAAAACCACGCTGCTCGGCATTTTGTCGGGGCAAAACCCGTGTGACCAAGGCACGGTTACGGTGTGCGACCAGCCGGTATGGGAGAACGCGCAGGCGCTCGAGCAATTCTGCTTTGCGCGGGAGCTGAACCCCTCCACCGCGTTTGGACCCGATACGCGCAAGGTAAAAAACCTGCTGCGCATCGCCCGCATCTTTTACCCGAATTGGGACGAAGCATACGCACAGGAGCTGCTGAAAAGCTTTCGGCTTGATGTAAAAAAGCCGCTGAACAAGCTTTCTAAGGGCATGCTTTCGATGGTGAGCATCGTTATCGCACTCGCCTCCCGCGCACCCGTTACGTTTTTGGATGAGCCGGTGGCGGGGCTTGATGTAATGATGCGCGAGCTGTTCTACCGCCTGCTGCTGGACGATTATATCAATAACCCCCGTACCTTTATCATCTCCACCCACATCATCGACGAGGCGAGCAACGTGTTTGAGGAGGTTCTGCTTATCGATTCGGGCAGGCTGATGCTCAAAGAAAACACCGAGGACCTGCGCGCGCAGTTTGCCTATGTAAGCGGCAAGGAGGATGTGGTGCTCGATGCGGTACAGGGTATGGAGATTGTACACCGCGAAGCAATTGCAAGAAGCCTGACTGTTTGCGTGCGCGCAGACAACGTCAAAGAGCGGGTGGAGGGGTATGATGTGGATGTGCTGCCCGTTACCCTGCAAAAGATCTTTGTGTACCTGACCGAGCGGTATGAAAGGGACGACGCCGCACAAGCGGGGGGTGTGCCGGTATGAAGCTGCTTGCAAAGCAGGTAAAAAGCGATATTGTTTCTTCAGTGCCCGAGGCACTGCGCATGATACTCGTAGTACCCGCCATGTTCTTTCTTATCTCCTTCGTGGACAGCGAGATTTGGAGCCCCGAACGGTTTTTAACCATGATGGTCATGCTCGCTATGCCTGCGGGCATCCTTACCATATCAATGATGCGCCTTACCACCACCATACACACAACGCTTTCAATGGGCAGCACCCGCCGTGCCTTTTACGTGAGCAACCTGATCTCTTCTGCGGTTTTGTTTGTGTTTCTCACCGTGGTGCCTCTTTTGTTGACCGGGCTTATTATGCTGCCCTTTCAGTCGCAAAGCGGCATGGAGGTCATTAAGCTTGCAATCTCGCCGTCGCTTGTCGGCATTGCATTTTGCCTTGACACCCTCGCGTTTGGCGTGGGAACGCTGACGGGCGGATTGGTCAGTCGCTTTGGGCGCAAGGTGTTTATCATCATGCTTGTTGTTTTAATTCTACTCGGCGGTGTGTTTGGGGGGCTGATTGCAATCGCATCGACAGGTGACTCGGGACTGTTTTTAAGCTTTGGCAACCAAACGGTCGCCCTTGCGGCGGTGGGTGCGCTGGCAGTGGGACTTGTGCTGTACGGCATTGGCTGGAAGACGGTAAAGAAATACTACGTAAGCTAAAGGGCTTCATTCGTATAAGTTAGGATGGGACTGTCATGTTATACAATCAGGTGAAAAAGACCATGAGGGCAAACCGCGGGGTGAGCATTGCCCTTGCCGTGGCGTTGGGCGTACACCTGTTGGTGCTGTGCATCATCATGGTGGTGACGTTAATAAACCGGCAGCATGAGGATGTTGCCGTGCCGTACTTGGTATATATCGGGGTTGCGATGTTTGTCAACCTATGGGTGTTTATCCTTTGTAATCTTTCGTTGTACACGTCGGGATACGCGACAGCGGTGGGCGCGGGCATGCCGCGCAAGACCTATCTGCGTGGGGCGGGGTGCATCAACCTTATGTACGTCGGCGCACTGCTGTTGCTATCGGTGTGCGGTAGTGCGGTCTGCCTTGCTCTGGTAAAAGGCAACCCCGCAATGGCGGCGGATAAGGTTGGGGAGTTTACCTCAATACTGCTGTATATGTGCGCTGCTCAGGTTGTGCTGCACCTGTTTTATGCCGCACTGGGGTTCACGATGGGTTGGCTAATCCTCCGCATTGGGGTTAAGATGGCGGGGGTCAGCATGGGGGTTTTATCCGTTGCTGGTTTGTTCGTCACCCGGTGGATAGACCTGTTTGTCTCGCTGCCCGACGAGCAAAAGCTGGTTTGGATTGTTGTAATGTGCGGGTGCGGGCTGGTCGTTACGGCAGCACTTGCAGCTATTGGCGACAGGCAGCTGAAACGCATCAATATTTAACAGCTTGTTCGGTATAAATAAGTAAATAATAGAAAGGGGTTTGCCAATTATGGAACAAACCATGACAACCGGGAACCTAGACTCGCAAAAGGAGAAAGGCTCTCTTGCAAAAACCGCAGCGCGCGCAGGTGCTGCAATATCAGTATGGGTGCTGCTACGCATCCTGTTTGATCTTGCCACCATCCCGCTTACCGCACTGCTTGACGCGCAGGGGGCATCCGAAAATCTGAAGCAGATTGTAATCTTGGCGGTATCGGCGGCAGGGGTGTATATTGTGGCTACGCCCGTAGCAATGTGGATTCTGGGGGTATTTAAAAACGGCGGGCTGCGCGGTATGTTTGCCAAAAGCAATCTGCCTACCCGTCAGGTAGCGGCTGCAATCCCGATGTTGTATGCGGTGACCATCGTAATTAACCTGATAGCGACCGTTGTAAACATCGTTTTGTCCGGCTCGCTTGAGCAGGTTGCCCAAGATAACCCGTTTTTGAACATACCCACCGGCACGATTGGCGTCCTGCTCAACTACCTGTGGATGGTGCTTATCGCGCCGGTATTTGAAGAGGTGCTGTTCCGCGGAGGACTGCTTAACTCGCTAAAGAAGCATGGCAACTGGTTTGCTGTCATTGTGTCTGGTCTGTTGTTCGGGCTTGCGCATGTGAACATCGCGCAGATGCTGTATGCAACGGCACTAGGCATTATGCTCGGCATGATGTATGTGCGTGCGGGCTCGGTGGTTCCGTGTATCATCGCCCATATCTGCATCAACTTCTTTGGTATTACCATCGCAACGTTCTATGGCGCAGGGAACATGGGCGTGCTTGCGATTCTTGGGCTGCTGGTTGTTGCGGCGGTAATCACCGGAATTGTTCTGCTTATCATCACGCTTGCAAAGCATCGCGACAAGCTGCGACTTGAAACGAGCAGCTCTCTTCTTACGGTACGCGAGCGACTGGGCGTTTTGCTGCGCAGCCCGTTGTTTGTACTCATGTTTATTCTGTCGCTTGCAGTCAGCATTGCAGTGAACCTGCCGCCGGTGGCTGAGGCAATCGGCAATCTGCTCGGCACAACCCCACACTAATCGTAGGTTAGAACAGGTCAAGTGCCATCGGCGGTAAACCGATGGCATTTGACATATGCATCGTAACTGCGGTATGATACACATAAAATACGGGTAAGGGGTGTCTGATGTGCTCTGGCTATGGGTGTTTATGCTGGTTGTAAACCTGCTGTTATCGGTGTCGATGATGGGGTTTGGCAGGGCGTTTGTGAAAAGCCCGCCAAAACAGGTCAACGATTACTTTGGATACCGCACCGCGATGTCAACAAAGAACAAGGACACATGGAGCTTCGCCCACAGGTACTTTGGGCGGATATGGTTTGTACTCGGGATTATCACTACCGTAGCGGTTGCCGTGGTGTTTTTGATTTTGCTTGAAAAGAGCATCGATACCGTGGGCAAGGTGGGCGGTATTTGCGCAATGCTGCAATGCGTGCTTTTGATTGCACCCATCCTTCCCACAGAGCGAGCCTTGCGAAAAACATTCGACAGATGGGGCAACAGAACCGGAGAATAGACTTACTGCAAACTTGAATTATCCATAGGAATAGGCGCACAAAAAGGGGGCATCGGCACACCGTAGTGCCAATGCCCTTTTTGTGTTGTGATACGGCCAGCCGCTTTGGTGAGCGGTATGCGTGAACGTAGCTGACGCTTAAGCATTCTCGCCGTCAAAGCCCTTTTTGAGCGTTTCGAGCATCTCAATAGCCGCAATGGTATCGGCATAGGGGACGATGGGGCTTTCGGTAATGCCGTCGCGCAGATAGCCGCACACCGCGGCAAGCTGCCAGGAATGACCGCGGGGCATATCGTAGTCGGTCTGAATCTCCTCGGTCAGGGTGTCGCCGAGGTACAGCTTTAGGTTGTTGGCAAAGTGCGGACGCGAGATCTCGATGCGCCCCTTGTCCCCAACAACGGTAAGCACCTCGTGGCTGTCTACCACAATGCCGGTGCGCATGGTGCCAAGCAGCCCGCCGGGGTATTTGACGGCAATCGCAGCGGTGGCATCGGTGCCCTTGCAATACTCGGTGTGAAGACCGGTATACGCAACCGGGTTTGCGCCCGCGAGAAACGACGAGAGCTCAACGGTGTAAATCCCCAGGTCGTACAGCGAGCCGCCGCCCAAGGCAGGGTCTACCAGCCGGTGACCGGCGTCAATGTCGCCCACCGCAAAGGTAAGCATGACATCAATAAAGCGTAGCTTACCGAGTATGCCTTCTTCAATCCACCGCTTTGCGGTCAGCATATTGGGCACAAAGCGCGACCACATCGCCTCCATAAGAAACAGGTTGGTTTGTTTTGCGTACTCAAACAGCGTGGCCGCCTGCTCCCGCGTCATGACCATGGGCTTTTCGCACAGTACGTGCTTGCCGTTTTGCAGTGCAAGCATACAGTTTTCAAAATGCAGGGGGTGGGGAGTGGCGACGTATACGGCATGGATGTCCGGGTCCTTGACCATCTCGTCGTAGCTGCCGTAGGAACGCTTCACCCCGGTTCTTTGGGCAAACGCCTCGGCTTTTTGCGCAGAGCGTGACGCAACGCCGTACGCGCAAGCTCCATCCACATAGGAGCAGACCGTAGTAAACTTTTCTGCAATCGCCCCGGTTGAGAATATACCAAAGTTGATTATGCTCATATCATTATCCTCCCGCTTATGCCGTATTTAGGGTCTGTTGCGGTTATTATACCAATAAATACGGCAAGGGACAACAATGGTTTGATAAACATCGGTAAAAGACGAGAGAACTGTGCTAAACGTCTCGCAGGCAAGGCTCCACCGCCTTTTTAATCTTGCGCTTGGCACTGGAAATATGACGGGACACCGTTGACTTGTTCAGCCGATACACCCTAGCAAGCTCGGGGATGTTTTCGCCGCTTAAGTAGTACCGCGTCAGCAGCTCGCGCTGGCGTGTGGTTAAACGGGTGTTGATTACCCGCAGGGTCTCGCTGTGCAGTCGCCTGTATTGCCCCGTATTGGTACTGCCTTGCGTATCTCGGTAGGTTTGCAGGCAGGCGTCCTGAAAAAACCGGATGTTATAATCAAGAGAGAGTTTGCGCCCCATGCTGTAATGCCTCCTTTATAACACCTACACTAGGCGGATGCCCTTCGTCCGGGCGCACTGCGTCGGGTCTTGTGTAGTAGTTGACCAGATGCAGCCCGGTTCGTTTGAGCTGCCCGTGCTCGTCATACAATACCGCAATGCGCTGCTCGATCTGACGAAGCTGGTGCGCGGGTGCCGTTTTGTACAAAAGCCTCAGCATGCGAATTTGTGCACGAATCCCCCTGCATTGGTACAGATATTCCTCCCCAAGCTCGCGCAACGTACGGTTCATACTCACATCCTACCCTTTCCGGTCAATCGACCGCAAAATAAAGAACATATGTTCTTGATTTTAAGAGTAGCACACGAACTGTGTAGTGTCAATACAAGTAGTAAAATTTTCAAATACTTGTTCCAAAGTAGTTGTGTTTTGCACACGGGTGTGCTATATTGGGTAAGAGGTGAAGAATATATGTTCGCTCATAAATTGCGCGCATTGCGAAACGAGGCGGGGTATACACAGGCGCAGCTTGGTAATATACTGGGCATCTCTACAAGCTGTGTTGGGATGTACGAGCAGGGCAGGCGGGAGCCGGACGCCGCTATGCTTATGCGCATCTGCTCGGTGTTTTCTGTCAATGCCGATTATCTCTTGGGTGCGGATTGCAGCAGGGAGCTTCGCTCCCCCATACAGCTGGAGGATATTATCTCGGATATGCGGGAGGTATTGCTGCGGCAAAAGGCGCTGATGTTCCACGGTAAGCCCGTGGATGCGGAGGGCACACAGCAGATTATTGACGCCCTGGAGTTGGGCGCACAGCGCGCGCGGGAGCTTGACGCAAAAAAACGCGGCGAAACAGGCTGAAGAACCCCGCTTGCCACGAAAGGAATCTATCATCTCATGAACAGAATCATGGCGCTTGTACAATCGCTGGTCAGCCGTTATGATACACGCGACCCCTTTAAGCTGTGCGCGGAGCTTTCGGTTCACCTCATCTTTGCCGACCTGCCCGATACGGTGCAGGGCTTTTACCAGATGACCTGCGGGCACCGCTTTATCTATTTAAACAATAAGCTAGCCGATAACACGGCGCGGGTGGTGTGTGCCCACGAGCTTGCGCATGCCCTTTTGCACAGCGAGTATAACGTGCTGGAGCTGCAACGGGACACCTTTTTCTGCTGCCCACGGTACGAACGCGAGGCGGACCTGTTCTGCGCGTTTTTGCTCATCGACACCGAGGAGGCTCAGAGCAGCTGCCCGGGCGCAGTGTGTACCGAGCAGATTGCGCTGCTGTACGGCGTGCCGGTAGAGCTTGCCGAGCTGCGTTACGCGCAGAATTTTTAAGCAAAACAAAAAGTCGGCTTGCGCTTATGCAAACCGACTTACATTTCGTTATGCTGTTACCTGCCGTTTGCGTTTAAGGATGCGATGGAGTTTTTGCAGGCGTCCTTAACCCGGCTGTCGGTATCGCGGTTCATCTGATGACGCAGATGCTCGATGCCCGATTTTCTGCCCGAAAAGCCAAGGGAATTTGCCGAAGCGGCGCGCACGCTTGCGTCGGGGTCGTGCAGCATGATAATCAGCTGGTTGTATGTATCGTCATGCTTGATATACTGCATCGCCATAGCGGCGCCCTCGCGGATCTCCGGATCCTTATTGCTGCAGTAGGACAGTACCTTGTCCATCTTTCCCTTTTGAGCAGCTTCGATGATTCCTTGAACTTTTTTGTCATTTGCCATGCTTATATGCACCTCACAGATTATATTGTTAAAGCCGCGTGTTTTTTGTATAAAATCATCGCTTTATTACCTATTCATACTACTATGGCGGATGGTAAAAGTCAAGAAAACAAGGGCTTTGTCGGCTTGAATTTACATATGCGCTATTTTTTGATATAAAAATTGTGTAAATCGTGCATCGCATAGTTTGAGCGCTTTTTATGCAATTCTTCGGCAATACGCTGACAGCCTTACAGCATGAGCATAGCAGGGCAAAAACCGTGTCGAACTTGCGGGATAAAACACCGCCGTTGCGAGAAAGATAAACGAGATTACGATAGTTGCGCGAGTTTTTCGCGATAACGGTTTACGAGAAGGGCTTTGAATGTTATAATTATAACAAAATCTACAAACAAGCAATAAAGGAGATTAGAACATGCCGGTAGTAAATTATAAAGAGTATCAGCAGATGCTAAAGGCGGCGTCTGACGGGCATTATGCGTACCCCGCATTCAACGTAAGCAATTTCGAGACCGCAAACGCGGTGCTCAAGGGTCTTGCGGATTCTAAGAGCGATGGTATCATTCAGGTTTCCACAGGCGGCGGCGCGCATGCGTCGGGTCAGAACATCAAGGACAGCGCACTGGGTGCCATCAGCCTTGCAAACCATGTGCACAACGTGGCAAAGCATTACGACATCTACGTTGCGCTGCACACCGACCACTGCACCAAGGGCAAGATCGACAGCTTTATGATGCCCCTGATTGAGGAGACCGAGCGCCGCCGTGCGCAGGGTCTGCCCAACCTGTTTAACAGCCATATGTTCGACGGCTCGGACATCACCCTTGAGGAGAACATGGAAGTGGCAAAGAAGCTGCTAGCCCGCTGCGCAAAGAACGAGATCATTCTCGAGGTTGAGGCAGGCGTTGTAGGCGGCGAGGAAGACGGCGTAAGCCACGAGGGTGCCCCCCGCGAGAAGCTGTACACCACCAGCGAAGATATGCTTTATGTTTATAGAGAGCTTAGCTCCATTGAGGGCGCGGCGTATATGTTTGCTGCAACCTTTGGCAACGTACACGGCGTGTACAAGCCCGGCAACGTGCAGTTAAACCCGAAGATTCTGCGCGACGGTCAAGAGGCGCTGAAAAAAGAGATTGGCGAGGGCAACAAGTTCTGGTTCGTATTCCACGGCGGCTCGGGCTCGGGCAAGGATGAGATTGCCGAGACCCTGCAGTACGGCGTGGTGAAGATGAACATCGACACCGACACCCAGTACGCCTTTACCCGCCCTGTCGTAGACCATATGTTTAAAAACTACGACGGCGTGCTCAAGGTAGAGGGCGAGGTTGGCAACAAGAAGGCATACGACCCCCGCAGCTATCTTGCCGCTGCCGAAAAGGCGATGGCAAAGCGCGTGATGGAGGCGTGTGACGATCTGAATTCTACCGGCAAGACGTTGTTTAAGAAGTAAGCAACCGAATCGGGATATTTAACAAGAGGAATGCGGCGTATGCCGTGTTCCTCTTTTTGTTTGTTATTGCGTAGGGGGCGGCATCCTTGACGCCCAGAGGAATGCACCAAAATCGCAGGAGGGATGTCGGGGACGCCATCCCCTACGAACGCAACCCATACCCTGCGTAGGGGGCGGCATCCTTGACGCCCCTTGAATCACCCTCACCGCACAGACGGGATGTCGAGGACGCCATCCCCTACAATTCGTGCTATGAATCTTGGTGAAAAAAGAAAAATGTGGTATAATTGCTACAATAATCCGAGCAAGCTTGAATTCACACCAATTATTGATGGTAGGGGTATTTATGGTTAAGAGAAGCAGAAAACCAAACCGACTTAAAGGGTATAACTACAGCAGAAGCAATGCCTATTTTATTACGATTTGCGTAAAAGATAGGTTAGAGCTGCTAGGGAAAATTGATGTAATGAGTGACACCTTTAAAGGCAATGAATTGTGTTGCTCAACGAGTTCGCAGTTGCCCAGAATGGTGTTATCGCCAAATGGAATTATTGTTGATAGACGTATTAAAACAATAAGAAGATACTACGAATACATATCTATAGATAATTATGTGATTATGCCAAACCACATACATATGATAGTAACTATACATAATTATAGTAATAAACAGGAAATATCAAAGCATCCTGCAAATGCAGCAATTCCTTCTTTAGTTGCAACAATAAAGAGATTTGTTCATAAAGAATGTGGCTTTTCTTTCTTTCAGCGTTCTTACCATGACCATATCATTCGCAGTGAACGGGAGTACGAGAGAATATCTCAATATATAAGCGCGAATCCATTGTTATGGGAAACCGATTGCTTCAATGAGACGCATTAAATGTGTGTTTGTTTTTTGTGAGGGATGTCGAGGACGCCATCCCCTACGAACGCAACCCAAACCCCGCGTAGGGGGCGGCATCCCTGACGCCCTGATACCCCACCAACCCAACCCTTACGTAGGGGGCGGCATACTTGACGCCCTAAACACCCCCTAAAAAATATTAATGTGACAAAGTTACAAAATCAGCCGTAGAAAACGCTAAAGTTTTCCTTCAATATCACGATATATGTTATGTAAGCAAAGCGGGGCGGAATGAATCCTACCTGCCTTACGGAAAAAACAAAACTCAAGGAGGAAAAATTTTATGCGTATTGGTAACAACATCAGCGCAATGAACACGCTGAACAGACTGACGGTTAACAACAGCCAGCTGTCCAAATCCCTCGAGAAGCTGTCTTCCGGCTCGGCCATCAACCGCGCTGCGGATGACGCCGCAGGTCTTGCCATCTCCGAGAAGATGAGAGCACAGATTGCCGGTCTTGAGCAGGCAAGCAAGAATGCCCAGGACGGCATCTCGCTGGTGCAGACCGCGGAAGGCGCGCTCGACCAGACCCACACCGCGCTTCGCCGTATGTACACCCTTGCCATGAAGGCAACCAACGGTACCATCACTACTGAAGACCGTGCAAAGATCCAGGCAGAAATCGACCAGCGCACTAACGAAATCGACCGTGTATCCGAGACCTCGAACTTCAACGGCATTAAGCTGTTTGACGGTTCTATCGGTACCGGTACTACTGGTGTTGAGGTTGCTGTTGCTGCTGATGGAACAGCTAAAACTGCTGCATTCGGCTTCACTGTAAGTGGTGCAGAAGAGGGGATCACCGTTGCATTTGCAGCAGCAGACGGCGCAGATGCTGGAGCTGGAGTTACAGCTGCATGGAGCGGCACCACGTTAACCTTTACGATTCAATCAAATGCTGCTGGAGATAATGAAATTACCCAGGATGCTATTGATGCTGCAATTCGGAATGCCAGTGGTGCTCCGGATAGCTCCAAGGGAATAAAAGTAACGTTGGATGATAACATAGCCTTCTCTGATGCAAGCGAAGCGGGTGCTATTGCTGGTGCCTCCGGTGAGACAGCAGAGGCTGAGAAAGCTTCGTTTGATGTCACAATTGGTACTACAGATGTCACAGTTACTGCCGACAAGGCTGGAGTCGATACGCGCACCTTAGCAATTGTAAACGACACTGACCAGGGTGTTACAGTTGACCAAGACGGTAATGTTACTATTGCTCTTGAGGCTGGCAAAGATTATTCCGCATCGGATCTCAACAATCTGCTTGACAAAGCAGGCGTTGATATGACTGTGTCCTACGAGGGGACCTTAACGGATGCCGAGCTTGATACCGCGCTCAGTGCTGGAGTAGCTCTCGACGATGGTGCAGGTCTTTCCTCCGGTGGCGGTTTGGAACTGCAGATTGGCGCTACCTCGGATTCTGCTGACAAGATTGAAGTAAGCATTTCAAAGATGGACTCGAGTTCTTTGCTGGGTGTAAGCCATCTTGACATGAGCACACCGGATGCCGCCAACGCTGCGATCGATAAGATCAACGCTGCGATTGAGAAGGTTTCTGAGCAGAGAGCCAGCCTCGGTGCGGTTCAGAACCGTCTCGAGCAGACCATCGAGAACCTTTCCACCACCGCAGAGAACATGAGCGCTGCCGAAAGCCGCATCCGCGACGTGGATATGGCGAAAGAGATGACCAACTTTACGAAGAACAGCATCCTTTCTCAGGCTTCGCAGGCAATGCTTGCACAGGCGAACGCACTGCCGCAGGGCGTGCTGCAGCTGCTCGGCTAATCCTAGAATCCCTGTTCAGTCTGTTAAAACACGCATAAGCGAAAGCGCAATACGTTTATTGCGCATGCGCATGACGCGCAACAAACCCCACCCCCGCCACGAAGGCGGGGGTGGGGTTTTTGTGGTTTGTGTGCCCCAATTTTCTGCGTGGGGGCGATTATTAATCGCCCGAGGGTTAAGCAAAATTGACAACACACGGTACAACTACGAAATTCTTCGGTTTACAGCATGCTATCAAACCCACGCCGTAGGGGGCGGCATCCCTGACGCCCCGATATCCCGGCAACCCAAACAGGATGTCGAGGACGCCATCCCCTACACATAGCGAATCTGCGATTCGCATTCTGAAAACCTGCGGTTTTCTTCGCAATATCAAAACCTTGCCGTAGTGGTTGCGCACCACGACAAACCCCCGCCCCCGCTTCGCATTGCGAAACGGGGGCGGGGGTTTGTAATGCAATTGTGTGGCTTATTCCACGTCGTAGAGCTTGGAAAGACGCACGAGGTGGTTGTACTTGTCCTGTGCGGTCTTATCGGCATTCTCAAACAGTGTCGCGGCACGGTCGGGGAACGCGCGGGTCAGAGAGGTATAACGAACCTCGCTGGTGATAAAGTCCTTGTAGCTGACGGTGGGTGCCTTGCTGTCGAGCTGGAAGGGGTTCTTGCCCGCTTCCTTGAGACGGGGATCAAAGCGGAACAGGTGCCAGTAACCGGCGGCAACCGCGCTCTTGATCTCGGTCTGGCTCATGCCCATACCGCCCTTGATGCCGTGGTTGATACAGGGCGAGTACGCGATGATGATGGACGGACCGTTGTAGCTTTCCGCCTCGTTAAATGCCTTCAGGCACTGGTTGAAGTCGGCGCCCATACCAACCTGCGCAACGTATACATAACCGTAAGTCATTGCAATGGCGGCAAGGTCCTTCTTCTTAATCTCCTTACCGGCTGCGGCAAACTGCGCCACAGCGCCGGTGGGTGTCGCCTTAGAGGACTGACCGCCAGTGTTGGAGTACACCTCGGTATCGAATACAAGGATGTTTACATCCTCGTTCTGAGCAATTACATGGTCAAGACCGCCAAAGCCGATGTCGTATGCCCAGCCGTCGCCGCCTAAGATCCAGATGCTCTTCTTGGCAAGGAACTCCTTGTCGGCAAGAATCGCCTTCGCAGCGGCGGAGCCATCCTTCTCGAGGGCTGCAATCAGCTTCTCGGATGCAACGCCGTTCTCGGTGGTGTTGTTTACGGTGTCAAGATACTCGGTGACGGCAGCCTTCAGTGCCTCGTCGGCAGGGGTAAGTGCCGCAACCTTGGCAATTACGCGCTCGCGCAGCTGCTTCTGGGCAAGGTACATACCAAAGCCGTACTCCGCGTTGTCCTCAAACAGCGAGTTAGCCCAAGCCGGACCAAAGCCGCGCTTGTTAACGGTGTAAGGGGTAGAGGGAGCCGAACCGCCCCAGATGGACGAACAGCCGGTAGCGTTGGCGATATACATCTTGTCGCCGAACAGCTGGGTGGCAAGCTTCGCGTAAGGGGTCTCGCCGCAGCCTGCGCAAGCGCCGGAGAATTCGAGCAGGGGCTGCTTTAACTGGCTGCCCTTAACGGTGGTGGGCTTAAACTTGGTAAGCGCCTCGGGCTTCTCGGGCAGCTCCTCAGCATAAGCGAATACTTCCTGCTGGGCAAGCTGGGTTTCGAGGGGCTTCATCACAAGGGCCTTGTTGCCGCCCTTGCCGGGGCATACGTTTGCGCATGAGCCGCAGCCTGTGCAGTCAAGCACCGAGATCTGAATGCCAAACTTAAAGCCGGCAAGACCGACCATATCCGCGTTCTTGGTCGCGGCGGGTGCTGCTGCCGCTTCCTCTGCGGTCATCACGAACGGACGGTTTACCGCATGAGGGCAGACGTAGGAGCAGAAGGTACACTGAATGCAGTTTTCGGGAATCCACTCGGGAACATCCACCGCAATGCCGCGCTTCTCGTAAGCTGCGCTGCCCTGCGGGAAGGTACCGTCGGCCATATCCACAAAGGTGGAAACGGGCAGGCGGTCGCCCTGCTGCTTGTTCACAGGAATCTCTATCTCGTTTACGAACTTCACAAGGTCTGCGCGCTTGCCGGTGGCAGCGTGGGGAGCCTTGTCATCCGAAGCGGTCTTCCATGCGTCGGGAACCTTTACCTCGGTAATGCCGGTTACGCCTGCGTCGATGGCGGCATGGTTCATGGCGACGATCTTCTCGCCCTTCTTGCCGTACGAAGCGGTGGCGGCGTCCTTCATATACTTGACGGCATCGTCAATGGCGATGATGTCGGCAAGCTTAAAGAATGCGGACTGAAGCACGGTGTTGATGCGTCCGCCCAAACCGATCTCCTTACCGATCTTCACGCCGTCGATGGTGTAGAACTTGATGTTGTTGTT
>JAEZQD010000153.1 GCA_023413185.1 Bacillota bacterium | reverse complement strand
CGGTACCGTAAAGATAAGGTTTGGATTCATACATAACTAATTGCCTCCCTCCGAATTATTCTTGCGTCCATGCGACGGGCTGCTGTGCCTGCTGGGTGTGCTCGGCGCCGCGGTATACACGCAGACGCTTTAAGCAGTTCGCCCCCAGCGTGTTGCCGGGAAGCATGCCTTTTACGGCAAGTGTCATCGCAAAGTCGGGCTTGTACTTCATCATGTCCTTGTAGGAGGTCTCTTTGAGACCGCCAACCCAACCACTGTGGTGGCGGTAGAACTTCTGGGTGGCCTTGTTGCCGGTGAGAATCGCCTTCTCGGCGTTGAGGATGATTACGCTGTCGCCGCAATCAACGTTCGGGGTGAAGATGGGCTTGTGCTTACCACGCAGGATGTATGCGGCGCGCTCCGCCGTACGTCCAAGCGGCTTGCCGGCCGCATCAAGAATATACCAAGTGCGCTTAATGTCGCTTGCTTTTGGCATAAAGGTAGACATGTTTTTCCCTCCGTATCGGTTTGTGTATATGTGAAAATAATATAACGGGCAGTGTTTGCCGCATACAGGCGCAAAACGGCTGTATCAAGACCGGCAGACCCTATTATATCCCGCCGAAAAAGCAGTGTCAATAGCTTTTGGCGGTAAATTTAATTTATTACATGGTTTTCTCTCTTTTTCTCGCCGAATTACGCGTTATCGCTCTGTTTCTTGTGAGTGGTTTCATTTTTTTGCGGGGTAGTTTATCGGTGGCAGGGTACGTTTTTTGTAAATAACAGCAAAAACTGCAGGGCGGCGACGCGATAGTTTAGTAAAACACATTGTGGAAATCGGACAGCTGGCGCGCTATAATTGTACAGTATGAATTTTTGCATGTGCGCGCGGAAAGTCAACTGCCGCGAAAATGTCGGTACAGACTTTAAATAAGCGCAAAGGGTATAAAGGAGTAAACACGTTTGTTAAGAGAAGATTTACGCAACATCGCAATCATCGCACACGTTGACCACGGCAAGACGACACTGGTGGACGAGATGCTCAAGCAGGGCGGCGCGTTTAGAGAAAACCAGGTGGTAAACGACCGCGTGATGGATTCCAACGACCTCGAGCGCGAGCGCGGCATCACCATACTTGCCAAGAACACCTCGATGTATTGGAAGGGAACCAAGATCAACATCGTCGATACCCCTGGGCACGCCGATTTCGGCGGCGAGGTGGAACGCATATTAAAGATGGTCAGCGGCGTGCTGCTGCTGGTAGACGCCTTTGAGGGGCCGATGCCCCAAACCCGCTTTGTTTTGGAACGGGCGCTTGCACTCGGGCATAAGGTGATTGTGGTTGTAAATAAAACCGACCGCCCCGACGCACGCCTGCACGAGATAGCCGACGAGGTACTCGAGCTTTTGCTCGACCTTGACGCAACCGAAGAACAGCTTGAAAGCCCCGTGGTGTACTGCTCGGGACGCGAAGGCACCGCCACGCTCGACCCCGGCAGCGCAGCCGAGGACCTTGCGCCGCTGTTTGACAAGATTATCGACTACATCCCCGCACCCGAGGGCGAGCCGGATGAGCCGCTGCAGCTGCTGGTATCGTCCATCGATTACAACGACTATGTGGGACGCATTGCCATCGGGCGCGTTGAGCGCGGAAGCATTCGCCCCAACATGGAGGTGACCGTTGCCGACTGGCACCAGCGCGAGAAGCCCTACCGTGCCAAGGTGGTTGCCCTGTACCAGATAGAAGGGCTTGCGCGCGTTGCCGTAGAACAGGCGAGCGTGGGCGACATCGTGTGCTTCTCGGGCATCGAGGAAATTTCAATCGGCAACACGGTGTGCGACCCTTCCGCCGTAGAGGCCTTGCCCTTTGTAAAGATCAGCGAGCCGACGGTGGAGATGACCTTCTCGGTAAACGACAGCCCGTTTGCGGGGCGCGAGGGCAAGTTTGTAACCAGCCGTCAGCTGCGCGACCGCCTGTTCCGCGAGCTGCTTAAGGATGTGTCGCTGCATGTAACCGAGACCGATTCCGCCGAGAGCTTTCGCGTGGCGGGACGCGGCGAGATGCACCTTTCCATCCTGATTGAAACGATGCGCCGCGAGGGCTTCGAGTTTCAGGTGAGTATGCCGCAGGTGCTGTACCATCAGGAAGGCGACACGCTGCTTGAGCCGATGGAGCGTCTGATCATCGACGTGCCGGAAGAATCGCTCGGGTCGGTGATGGAGAAGATGGGCAGACGCAAGGGCGAGCTTTTAAGCATGCACCCCGTCGGCAGCCGTATGCGCGTGGAGTTCAACGTGCCGTCGAGAGGGCTGTTTGGCTACCGCAGCGAGTTTTTAACCGATACGCGCGGCGAGGGCATTTTAAACACGGTGTTTGATTGCTACGCGCCGTATAAGGGGGATATCCCCCGCCGTTTGTCCGGCTCGCTGATTGCGTTTGAGACGGGCGAGACCGTTACCTACGGGCTATACAATGCCCAGGAGCGCGGCGCACTGTTCTTGGGCGCGGGTGTTCCGGTGTACGAGGGCATGATTGTCGGGCAGTCCCCCAAGGCGGAGGATGTGGTGGTAAACGTGTGCAAGAGAAAGCACGTCACCAACATGCGCGCATCGGGCAGTGACGAGGCATTGCGCTTAACCCCGCCGCGCAACCAGAGCCTGGAGGAGGCACTCGAGTTCATCGCCGAGGATGAACTGTTGGAGGTTACCCCCAAAAGCCTGCGCATCCGCAAGCGCATCCTCAACCGCGACCAGCGCGCAAAGGCGACCAATGCTAAGAAGATTGCGGCGCAGTAAGGATATTGTCTTTTAATAATGCAACAATATAAGACGGAGCGGCGTATTTTTGCCGCTCCGTTTTGTGTTTGCCGCCTCTGTGCTTGCAAATGGGATTGTTTCAATATATAATTACAAGCAAATACACTGTTTTAGCCGTTTTGTTTATGGGGCAGCCCACAGAACAGACCGCCGAGGCAACGACCGCCGATGAGTATGATGAAAGAACAGGAGAGTAGCGATGAGAGAATACCAGATTTTCACCGATCCCACCTGCGACCTGCCTGCGGCTCTGATAGAGGAGCTGGGGGTCACGGTAGTACCCATGGAGTTTGAGCTGGGGGGCAAGCCCTATATGCACTTTCCCGACGGGCGCAACTATGGCTTTCATGAGTTTTACGAGCAGCTGCGCGCCGGCAATATGTCCAAAACCTCGCAGGTGACCTACACCACCTATACGGAGTATTGGGAGCCGGTGCTGCAGAGTGGCAAGGATATTCTTGCCATCAGCTTCTCCTCCGCCCTGAGCGGCACCTACAGTGCGGCGGAGCTTGCCGCTAAGGATTTTGCCGAGAAGTACCCCGACCGAAAGATCTACGTCGTAGACACACGCGCAGCAAGTGCGGGCGAAGGGCTTATGGTCTACACCGCCGCAAAGAAAAAAGAGGCGGGCATGGACATCGAGACCCTGCGCGACTGGGTGCTGGAGAACCGCGACCATCTGTGCCACTGGTTTACCGTAGACGACCTAAACCACCTCAAACGCGGCGGGCGCGTCAGTGCCGTCAGCGCGCTGTTGGGTACGGCGCTGGGCGTCAAGCCGGTTTTGCATGTAGACAACGAGGGACGTCTGATTCCGATGGAGAAGGTGCGCGGCAGACGCAAGTCGCTTGAGGCGCTGGTCGAGCATATGAAGGAGACCTGTACCGAGCCGGACGGTCAGCACATCTTTATCGGGCACGGCGATTCGCTTGAGGATGCCGAGTACACCGCGTCTTTGGTAAAACAAAGCTTCCCCACCGTCGCCGACGTAACGCTGACGATGATTGGACCGGTTATCGGCTCTCATTCGGGTCCCGGAACCATCGCATTGTTCTTCTTTGGCACACACAAATAACACAAAACAAAAAACGGCACAATGGGGTGCATCCGATCTACTCGGGTGTACCCCTGCCTTATTTCGGTTGGTGTATTTTAACAGCTGAGTGCGCCGCACAAACACATTCTGTAATTATTAATGAGGGTAATTGACCGGTTTATTCACAAAATAATAAGGTCAACCGCCGCCCGCTTATTCGTGGCACAGGAGATGGGACGCGTTTTGGACAGTTTGTTGCATTTTTCACAATCAGAATACAAAATTATTAGAAGAAATTACGTTTTTTAATTGATTAAGTCGAAGCATTGTAGTAAAATAACGATGATTGCTTTTTCACACGCAATTACGCCCGTGCCTACCGCTTTTTAGCTGTAAGCCGGAATGCGTACTTTTATATTATGGTGGTGATATTCAAACATGGTGCCGGATACAATAACCGTTCTGCGTGACGCGGAGCTGCGCGCCCAGGAGATTCATCAAAAGACCGCCGCCGAGTGCGAGCGCATCAGGCTAGCAGCAAAAGAGGAAGCGCAGGCACAGTCCGAGCGCATTGCCCGGGAGGCAAAGACCCAGACCGAGCGGCTGGTAAGCGAGGCGCGGGCAAAGGGTGACGAGATGATGCAAAAGGCTGTAGCCGACGCACAGAACGAGGTAGCAGCACTCGAGCAGACCGCCGCCGCGAATAAGGACAAGGCTGTCAGGTTCATCATATCCGAGCTTGTGTAACACGCCTTGACCAAACGATGTAAAGGAGGTCTGAGCCTATGGCGGTGATTCCGATGCGCCGCGTCAACATATGTGCGCTGCAGCAGGATCGAAGCGAGATCCTGAAGGTTGTGCAGCGGACGGGCGTCGTTCAGGTTAGCGACATACCCGTTAGTGACAGCTTGTTTACAAAAACCGATACGTCCCAACAGCGTGCCACGTTTGATAAGAACGTTTCGCTGTGCGACGAAGCACTGGAGGTGCTTGCTCGCTACGTTCCCGAAAAGAAGGGGATGTTTGCCGCGTTAAACGGCAGGCAGCGCCTTTCGGTAAAAGAGTATGACACCTTTGCCGATGAAAACCACGAAATTATGCGGGTTGCCTACCGGCTGACCGCGCTCTCCAAAGAGATAGCCGAGAAACGGGCCCAAACCCTAAAGCTTGACGGACAGATGGAAGCGCTAACGCCATGGCTTTCATTGTCCGTTTCGTTGCGCTATCAGGGCGGCAAAACCTTCTATGTGTTTACCGGTGCCGCCGCGGGCGAGCATACGCTCGAGGGGATTCATGAGCGTCTTGCACTGCGCGCCCCCGAGCTTGACGCCATACACATTGAGATTGTAAGCAAAAGCAAGGAGCAAACCTGCATCTTAGCTTCGTGCCCCAGAGCCGACGCTGCGGTGCTCGAAGACGCACTGCGTGCCGAGGGCTTTGCGCGCCCTGCCTCCCCACCGCGCGAAACGCCGGGAGAGGAGAAGCGGCGCGTTGAGCAAAGTCTTGCCGAGTTACAAAACGACATTGCGTTTGCCGAGAAGGAGATCGCCTCCTACGCCGGTGTGCGAAGGGCACTGCGTTTTATGACCGACTTTTACACTATGCGCAGCGAGCGTTACGCGGCGGTGGACAGTCTTGCGCACTCCAAGCACGCGTTTGTGCTGAGTGGCTATGTGCCCGAGACGGCGGCAGAGCAGCTGCACAAGACGCTAACCGAGCGCTATGAGGTCGATCTATCCTTCTCCGACCCCGACGAAAGCGATAAAAACGTGCCGGTACTGCTGAAGAACAACGCGTTTACCGCACCGGTGGAAGGGGTACTCGAATCGTTTAGCCTGCCGGGGCGCGGGGAGATCGACCCCACTGGCATTATGTCAATATTCTACTACTTTTTGTTTGGGCTGATGTTTTCGGACGCGGGCTACGGGCTGATGCTTGTAATCGGCTGCGGTCTTGTACTTTTAAAGTTTAAGAACATGGAGAACTCCACCAAAAATATGTTGCTCATGTTCTTGTACTGCGGCATATCCACCACCATATGGGGTGTGGTGTTCTCAAGCTACTTCGGCGATGTGGTTAATGTTGTATCACGCACCTTTTTGGGGCGCGAGGTGGGCATACCGCCCTTGTGGTTTTCGCCAATACTCGAACCCATGCGCATGTTGATGTTCTCACTTGCCGTGGGTGTTGTGCACCTGTTTACGGGCTTGGGCGTTAAGCTGTATGTGCTTGTTAAGGCACGGCAGTACAAGGACGCATTGTATGACGTGGTGTTTTGGTACATGATTGTGGGCGGCGCGATTATGCTGCTGCTTTCCACCAGCATGTTTGCCGAGATTGCGCAGCTAAGCTTTACCCTGCCCGCTTCGGTGGGTACGGTGGCGGCGGTCGTCGCGGGCATCGGCGCCGTGGGCATCATCCTAACTGGAGGGCGCGAGTCCAAAAGCCCGGTAAAGCGTATTTTAAAGGGTGCATACGCGCTGTACAACGTTACGGGCTACCTTTCGGACATCCTTTCCTACTCCCGTCTGCTTGCCCTAGGGCTTGCCACGGGCGTTATCGCCTCGGTGGTCAACCAGATGGGCGCGATGGGCGGCAAGGGTCCCGCGGGTGTAATCTTGTTTGTGATTGTGTTTATCGCGGGGCAGGCCATTAACTTCGGCATAGAGCTACTGGGTGCGTATGTGCACACCAACCGATTGCAGTTTGTCGAATTCTTTGGCAAATTCTATGACGGCGGCGGGGAAAAGTTTAAGCCCTTTGCCGTAAATACAAAGTTCTTTAAATTCAAGGAGGATATTAAAAATGGATAAACTGGGTATTGTATTTGCTCTGCTTGGCGCTGCCTCGGCTTCTCTTCTCGCGGGCGCGGGCTCCGCTGTTGGCGTTGGTATGGCTGGTGAGGCTGCTTCGGGCGTTGTGACCGAGGACCCCACTAAGTTTGGTAAGGTACTCATCCTGCAGCTTCTTCCCGGTACGCAGGGCATTTATGGACTATTGATTGCGTTTATAACCCTTTCGCAGATTGGTGTTCTCGGTGGTTCGGCGGATATCAGCCTTACCAAAGGCCTATTATACTTCCTTGCCTGTATGCCGATGGCCATAGTTGGTTATTGGTCGGCAATTCGTCAGGCACGCGTTTCGGTTTCGGGCATCGGGCTGGTAGCCAAGCGCCCCGACCAGATGGGCAAGGCGATGATCTTCGCTGCGATGGTAGAGACCTATGCGATTCTTGCGCTGCTTATCTCGCTGCTGGCGGTTTCGGGCATTGGCGGACTGCAGATTTAGTGAATAAACTTGAAAACAGGCTTTGTTTTCAAGCGGCAGGCACCACCTGCCGCACGCCTTGCGGCGTGTTTATTGACGATAGACTACAACAAACGTGCTCGTAATGTGCGTAACCGCACTTCGAGCGTAACCGCACTTCGAGCGTAACCGCACTTCGTGCGGTGTCAAAACATACTCGTTTTGGGGTTTGTTGCGTATATAATACAAGGGGTAGCAGAGCCGATCTGGTGACCGGCTTTGCATAGCAACCTGTATTCTCCCCTTTAAAAAAGTTAGGAGAGCTTGTCAATGACAGGACTGGATAAGATAGTAAAACGGATTGAGGACGAGGCAAACGCCGAGGCGGCAGAGCTGCTGCAAAAGGCAAACGCCGACGCAAAGGCGACGGTAGACGCCGCCGTGGCGCAGGCTCGTTTTCAAGCGGACAAGACGCTAGAAGGCGCACACGCGCAGGCTGACGACATCCAAAAGAACGCACAGTCCGCCGCGTTGCTTGCAAAACGCCAGGCGTTGCTTGCCAAAAAGCAGCAGCTGATTGGCGGTGTGATTGTAGACGCAAGGCGCGCTTTGCTTAGCCTGCCCGATGCGGATTACTTTAGCCTGATTGAGCGGCTGGTTGACGCGAATGTATTGGCGCAGCAGGGCAGAATCTGCTTTTCGCAGACCGACCTTGCCCGCATGCCATCGGGGTACGCCTTAAAGCTGGGGGTGCTTGCCACCGCCAAGGGCGGCGCACTGACCTTGGATAAGGATGCAAGGGACATCGACGGCGGCTTTATTCTGATTTACAACGATGAAAGCGCCGGCGGCGACATCGAGATCAACTGCTCGTTTGAGGCGTTGTTCTACGCCGCGCAGGAGACCCTGCAGGATAAGGTCTCGGCTATTCTATTTGCTTAATAGGCATTTTTTGATACCAGGCTTTTGATAGCCGCAGCCGATTGTCGGTGTTGGCGTTTGCCATACGCCGTTGGCTGCGTGGTGCTTGAAAAAAGCCGGAAAGGCATGGTCATAAAGTATGTCCGATAACGGTTACGCCTATGCGGTCGCGCGCATCCGTGCAAAGGAGCTTACCCTGCTCAGCGCACAGACGCTCGACACCCTGATGGCGGCAAAAACTGCGGCAGACTGCGTGCGCCTGCTGGCCGAAAAGGGCTGGGGCACGGGTGATGCAAACCAAAGCATAAGCAGCCTGCTTTTGACCGAGCGGGAAAAAACATGGGCGCTGCTGCGTGAGCTGGTTGACGATATGTCGGTGTTTGACGTGTTTTTGCTGGCAAACGACTACCACAACCTCAAGGCGGCCATCAAGCTGGTGTATACCGACCAAACCCTTGCTGGGGTTTATAGCCACAACGGCACGGCTGCACCCGAGCTGATCTATGACGCGGTGCGTGAGCGTGACTACGCGGCATTGCCCGAGGGCATGCGCGCAGCCGCTGAGGAGGCATACCTTGCCCTTTCGCACACCGGCGATGGGCAGCTGTGCGATGTGATAGTAGACCGCGCGGCACTGCAGGCGGTGTTAGAGGCGGGCAATGCGTCGGCTTTTGGTCTGATACGCAGCTATGCGCAGCTTACCGCGGCGCTTGCGAACATCAAGATTGCGGCGCGCTGCCAAAAGACGGGCAAACGCCTTGAATTTATAAAAAAAGCACTGTGCCCCTGCGAGGGGCTTGATACCGACAGCCTTGCCGAGGCTGCGGCAGGCGGCTTTGAGCCGATGCTGAAGTATTTAGAGACCACCGCGTTTGCGGATGCGGCCACAGCACTGCGCGGCTCGTTTGCACAGTATGAGCGGTATGCCGACAATGCGGTGATGGAGCTAATTCGCCCGCAGAAATACCATTCGTTTACCGTCGAGCCGCTGGCGGCTTACCTGCTTGCGCGGGAGAATGAGCTTGCCATGGTGCGGCTGATTTTGACTGCAAAGCAAAACCAACTTTCGGAGCAGTCCGTAAGGGAAAGGCTGAGGGAGATGTATGTATAGGATTGGCGTACTGGGCGACCGCGACAGCATCTACGGCTTTTCTGCACTTGGGCTTGACATCTACGCGGTGGACGACCCCACCGAGGCGGTAAAGACCTTTCGCAGACTTTCGGAAGGGGGCTACGCGGTGCTGTATGTGACCGAGTCCCTTGCCGGGACGCTGGAGAACGAGCTTGCGCGCTGCGCAAAGAATGTTCTGCCCGCCGTAATCTTA
The DNA here is from genome assembly GCA_023413185.1 of Bacillota bacterium. GTDB lineage: Bacteria > Bacillota > Clostridia > Oscillospirales > Ruminococcaceae > Acetanaerobacterium. Next base: position 469 of record JAEZQD010000153.1, on the reverse strand, counting down.
ATTCCCGGGGTGTCGGGCAACACCGGCGCGGGGCTGAAAAGCGTGCGCAAGTGTGTGGAACAGGCGGTCGGCTCCGACATCATCTTTGGACCGGAGCAGTAGACCGGTTTTTATCGTTATTGCCATCCATACGGTTTTCTGTCATAGGGCAGAGGCTGTCACTATTCCATGGTTTCGCGCACAGCGCGCGGCCGGAAAGGGTTTGATACAATGAGCACAGGTACTATCAAGAAGGTTGCCGGACCGCTCGTTATCGCACAGGGCATGCGCGACGCGAATATGTTCGACGTGGTACGCGTTTCACAGCAACGCCTAATCGGCGAGATAATCGAGATACACGGCGACCGCGCGTCCATTCAGGTTTACGAGGAAACCTCCGGTCTTGGACCGGGCGAGCCGGTGGAATCGACGGGCGCTCCCCTGAGCGTGGAGCTTGCGCCCGGACTGATGGGCAGCATCTTTGACGGAA
>JAEZQD010000073.1 GCA_023413185.1 Bacillota bacterium | reverse complement strand
TCGTTGTTCTCGGTGGGCAGGTCGGTGCGGCGTATCTGAATATCCAATACGCGGATGCCGTACTGCGCCATCATCACATTGAGCTCCTCCGTCTTCTCCACGAGCATGTCGGACACATACTCCTTGTCGGAGATCAGCGTCTGGGAGGTGGTTTGACCCACCTTTTCGTTCATTTTGGAGTACATTAAATCCTCCACGCGCTGGCTGGCGGCGGTGACGGTGTTCATCGTTATCTTAAACTGAACCGGGTCTATAATCCACCATTGGGCGTTGTTGTCGAGGATGATCTTCTTTTTGTCTGATGTAATGACTTCTCTGGGCAGGGTTTCGTAGGTAATGAGGCGGTTGTCGAGTTTTTCTATCTTCTCGATAAACGGAATCTTAAACCGCAGCCCCGCACCCTGGCGCAGATTGATTGTTTGGTACCGATCGCTGTTTTCCAGCGCGGAAAACTCCTCGGGGGTCAGGTTGTTGACGTCTACCTCAACAATCTCGCTAAACCGGTACTTAATCACGTGCTCGGTCTCATCCACCGTATAGAACATCTGAGAAATTACAATAAGCACAAACAGGATGATTGCGCCCAGTAGCACCAGCTTGCCTGTTTTGCGCAGTGCCTTATCAATATCCACCTGTCGGGGCTGCTGCGCGGAGAAGTCCGCGTTGTATACGTTATCCATAGTAGTAATCATTCCTTTCTAGGTGACCTTTTTGCCTTTAAAACGCCGTGTCAAAGCCTTTTCACCTAACTGTTCATACTAAACAGCTTCATGCCGTTCTCATCGTCCATAATGTAGATGTCCACACCCTTTAGGATCTCGGACATCGTTTCGAGGTACATTCTGGCGCGGGTGGTTCGGGTGCCTTCCGCGTACCGCTCGTACAGCTGCTCGTATGCGGTAACCTCCGCCTCGGCTGCCGCCACACGATTTGCCGCATAGGCGTTTGCCGTGTTTACGAGCGTAGCCGCCTCGCCGCGCGCCTCGGGTATCACCTCGTTGCGGTAGGCGTTGGCCTCGTTGATGTATGCGTTCTTGTCCTCGATAGCGCCCGCCACGTCGCGGAACGCCGCTTCCACCTCGGCAGGCGGGTTAACGTCCTGCAGCTGTACATTTACAATCTTCAGTCCGCTTTCGTATTTGTCGCACAGCTGCTGCAGGTCGGCAAGAATCTCGCTCTGCACGCCCGACTTGTTTTCGGTCAGCGATTCATCCAGCGTATGGCTTGCCACCACGCGGCGGATTGCCGACTCTGCGATTACGCGCAGCGTGGATTCGATGCTGTTGATTTTAAACAGATAGTTTTTGGAATCCTTAATCTGATACTGTACGATGGTCTCGACCAGCGCGATGTTCTCGTCGCCCGTAAGCATCTTCGCCGATTCGTAATCCTCCACAAACTCGTTGGGGCGTACCGTTGTAAACCCAAACTCCATGCGATAGACACCGTTGACATCCACCACCGTTTTCTCGTCGATAAACGGAATCTTAAAGCTGATGCCCGGGCGGGTAACCGTCTCTATGTATTTGCCAAAACGCTGAATTACAACCTCCTGCCCGGTGTTGACCGTGTAAAAGGAGTTAACAAGCAGCACGATTACCGCTACGACAATCAAGGCCGCGACAATCAGGCTGGTTGTGGTTTTCTTTTTACTCGAATTGCTCATATATCCATCGTTCCTTTCCCTTATGCTTATTTCTTAACAGTGTAATACTCAACCGGTTTTAATCGCTCAACCGCAAATCCTCACACCTGCGTAAAACCTTGCCGCTGCGCGGGTTTGATGAGGTACTAACGGATTTCGCTTTGGCGCATTAAAACGAAATTAGTATATCACGTTGCAAACTGGGTTGCAAGCCGTATGTCCCTTGCGTCGGTGCTTTAGGCGTGTTACAATTGCCGTAATGCAGCCCAAATATTACTATCTTAGAGCGAGGTAAAACAGTATGAGCCATGACATCTACCTGTACGGAATGATTATCTGGTCCCAGGGCTTTTTGCTAAACGGAGACTACCCCGCCGCCGACGGCTACGGCGAGATTAAAGAGCTGCACACCTTTGCCGGAGGCGAAACGGGCGCCGCCGCGGCGGTGCTTGCGAGCCTTGGCTGCCGCGTTAAGATTGACGGCAACTTTTTAGGGCGTGGTACCGAAAAGCAGCTGCGCGGCTTTTTTACCGAGCGCGGCATCGATTGCTCCCGCCTTGTGTGTGACCCCGATTTTGAAGGGGTGAAGGACTACGTGCTCATCGACCAAAGCACCCGCACCTGCTTTGGTCAGTTCGGGCAGTTCTTTTCTTCGCCCGTAAAGCGGTGGAATCAGCCCGACCCCAGAGACATAACCAACGCAACAACCGTTGCCATCGACCCGTTTATTGAGGACGGTGCGCTGTTAGCCGCCCAGTACTGCAAGCAGGCACAGGTACCCTATGTGACGATAGACTGCAAACACGACAGCTTCCTTGCCAAAAACGCCGCGGTGTGCGCCATCTCGGGCGAGTTTGTGCGTGGCACCTACCCAAACGAAACCCGAGAAGCGTTACTGAAACGCTACACCGAACAGACCGACGGGCTAGTCATCTTTACGGGCGGGGGCGGCGAGATGCTGTATGCCCGAAAGGGCAAACCAATCAACCGCATGCGCGCCTTTTCGGTAGATGCGGTCAGCACCCTTGGCGCGGGCGATACCTTTAAGGCGGGGTGCGTGTACGGGCTGCACAACCGCATGACCGACGACGCATTGGTGAGGTTTGCCGCCGCCTGCGCGGGCGACGCCGTTACGCGGTTCCCCATTTCGGTGTACCCGCCGACACTCGAGCGGATTGAGCGCCTGCTCAAAACAAGGCAGGACGGTTAACTCGGGCAGTGTGACCGACGCACAGGTCAAATCGATTGAGATTAACGGCTCGGGCAGGGTGGAGGGCATAGGCAATTCGGGCAGTGCGGGCGATATTACAGGTGCCCGCTCGGCTACCATCAACGGCTCGGGCGTGATTGTGGGCGGCACGTACAGCACCGTCAGCATCCACGGCTCGGGCAGGGTTACGAGCGATGTGGTCTGCGGTATGCTGAGCATTGCCGGCTCGGGCAAGGTGCAGGGCAAGGTGAAGTGCGAAAACGCGAGTATCAGCGGGTCGGGCACCGTAGAGGGGGACCTAAAAGCCAAAACGCTGGACGTAAACGGCTCCGCCCAGTTTCAAGATAACGTTGCGTGCTCGAGCCTTGACATCGCGGGCAGTGCGGACGTTAAAGGGAATTTGAGCGCGCAGTCCTTAAAGGTCACCGGCAAGGTGAAGGTGGGCGGCGATTGCAGCGCCGACCGATTCTTTGCCGAGGGCACGTTTGATGTGGGCGGTCTGCTCAACGCCGATGAGATTACCGTTCGACTGCATTCCGCCAGAAGCCGCGCCCAGGAGATTGGCGGCGAGCGCATTACGGTGACGCTTGGCTTGCTGCGGCTTGGTCTGCTGCGCTCGTTGGTGGGGCTGGGCTTCACCCCTCGTCTGGAGGCAGAGCTGATTGAGGGCAACGAAATCAGCCTAGAGAGCACCACGGCAAGGGTGGTGCGCGGCGGCGACATCGTGCTGGGCAGGGGCTGCGACATCGGACTGGTGGAGTACACAGGCACCCTGCGCATGACCGACGAAGCCAAATGCGCCGAGCAAAGAAAGGTGTAGCGGTTTCACTCTGTGCCCAAACAGAAAAACGAACCCCCGGATGTAGGATCATTCCTATACCCGGGGGTCAAATTATGTCCTGTGATGCAAGACCAAGCAATTCTTCGACAGCCGTATCAGCAAGCTCCTTTGACGGATGAAAAACCGAGTCAATCCTCAGCCGCCAAAGCATCCTTTTGTGCGCTGCTTGCAAGCGCGGTTAGCTCATTGACGGTATGGCACACCGCCTGCTCCATCAGCTTTGCGCCCATGGGCAACAGATAGTAGTACCTGCGCCGCAGAGACTCAAGCCATACCGCGCCGCCACAGTCAATGCGGTACGGTGTGCCCATCAGCGTCAAAGAGACGTCGTTTGCATCCTCACGCACCGCAACTGCAAACATCGCCGTGCCTTGGTTTGCCGCCGCCATCTGGGCGTTATTGCTGCAGTAGAACATTGAAGCAAACACCGACACCACAATGGCTGTAAACCAAAACCCACCCGCAAACAGGCGCAACCATTTTTTCATTCATTACCCCTCCCCTTTCCTCGCAAAGGCACATTACGCAATGCATATCACGTTACGGCGGTACCGCGGGGGAGAAACCGCACCCGCCGCCGTGCCATCCCTTGCCCGCATACGCGTTATAAATTATTCTGCCTGCGCATAGTATGGTAGTACCTGCGCGGGTCTTATTCCGGTTTTGGACTGTTGTAATGCCGTCACCAAACTATTGGACAACACAGAGCACCCGCCTTGTTGATGGAGAACTCGTATGATGCGAAAACGATTTTCAATCTATCGATACATCCCGTCGGTTCTGGCTCTGGTTGTACTGGGGGCGGGCTTTTTTACAGTCTTTCAGGCGGTGCAGCTAAACGGCGGTTTCGGCGACCGCATCCTTGCGCTTTCCGCCGGAGCGGCCCTGCCCGACGCTAGCCTTTCCCTTTTTTACGGCGACAGCGAGCTCAGCGACGACGAGGTGTACCTGCCCGACATCGTAAGCATCCCGATAGAGGAGGACAGCGAGCCCTCCCAAAGCCCGCAGCAGAACGACGGGCAGGCTTCCTCCGGCACGGTGTCCGCTGCTCCTGTCACAGCCACAGCCTTGGCGTTGCCGGCAAACTACGGAACCATCCTGCGCGAAAACCTGAACCTGAAAAGCACACAGGGCACGATGTTTTTGTCGTATGAGAACGGGGTTATCAAAAACTCCACCAAGCTTTCCGCCGAAAAGGTGATTGGGTACATGAAAAGCGACCCCGCGTTTCGCATCTACAAGAACAACAAGCCGCAGGTGCTCATCTACCACACCCACGCCACCGAGGCGTTTGAGACGGGCACTGAGTACTACGACAAAAGCTACAACAGCCGCACGCAGGATAACCAAAAGAACATTGTGAGTGTGGGTAACGTCATTGCAGAGCAGCTCGAGGATGCGGGCATAAAAACGCTGCACGATACAACCGCGCACGACTACCCATCCTACAACGGCAGCTACAACCGCAGCGCAAAGACCATCAGCGAATACCTAAAGGAGTACCCCACCATCAAGGTGGTGCTTGACATCCATCGCGACGCCATCGAGCGTGACGGCAGCCGCATAAGCACTGTTGCGACGATCGATGGCAAGGATGCGGCGCAGGTTATGATTATCTCCGGCTGTGACGACGGCTCGATGGATTACCCGAACTGGAAGACAAACCTGCGTTTTGCTGTGCGCCTGCAAAGCGAGATGGAGACCCTTTACCCGGGGCTGACGCGTCCTGTGATGTTCTGCTACCGTCGTTACAACCAGCACCTGAGCAGCGGCGCGCTGCTTATTGAGATAGGCAGCCACGGCAACACCCTTGCCGAGGCACAGTATACGGGGGAGCTTGTGGGTAAAAGCCTCGTGAGCCTGTTTGAGAAGTACCCGGGCACCTGATTTGCACAAACGGGCAGCACCGTCAGCCCACGAGCATCTGGATGTCATCGAGATTCATCTCGGGCTGCAGCGCCTTGTTCAGCGCAAGCCCCACCACCCGCGACGCCCGCTCAATCATTACATCCACCTCACGCGGGGTAACCATCATCGCCTCCCCGCGCGGGGTAACTTTGCTTATTAACCGCTCATCCTCGGTCTCGAGCAGGTCCACCGCAAGGGTAGCGGCGTCCACCACCGTGGGCACCCCCACCGCAATAACCGGCACGCCCAGCGTGTCGCGGTTTAACGGCTTGCGTGCGTTGCTCACCCCGCTGCCCGGCACGATGCCCACATCCGATATCTGTATCGTGCAGCCCAGCCGCTCCACGCTTTTTGCGGCAAGCGCGTCCACCACAATAACCGCCGAAGGGCGGATTTCTTTTACCACCGACGCGATGATCTCCCCCGTCTCCACACCGGTCTGCCCCAAAACGCCCGGGGCGATTGCCGCAACCCCGTGCAGGTGCTCAAGCCCTATCTCCCGCGCCATCTCTTTGGAGATATGGCGGGTGGCGAGAATCTGCTCGGCGGTGTCGGGTCCCAGCGCATCGGGGGTAATGCCACGGTTGCCAAGCCCTGCCACCAGAACCAGCTGCGGATTTTGCGGCAGCATGGCGGCAACCTCCCTTGCTATGAGCTCAATCTCCTCATACGACGCGTCGATACTGCCCCCAAACGGCGGCGCCTGTATCGTAACGTAGGTGCCAATGGGCTTGCCCAAATGCCGTGCGCCCGCCTCGTTGAGCACACTGATGCGCGAGATCGAGATATTCTCAAACTGCTCCTGCACACTTTTTACGCCTTCCAGCTCCCCTGCGCCAAGAATCTCCCGCATTTCGGCTGCGAGATCGGTTCGTACCAGATTTGACATATTGATTTTACCATCCTATCCGTATATAATAATGAAGCAAGCATTTATACTCAACAAACTTCAAAACGAATCCGTTTTGAACCGCACAAAAAACCGTGCGGCGCCCACAAATGTGGGCGGTTTGTGGAGTCTATAGTCAATAAACACGCCATCTGGCGTGCGGCAGGTACC
>JAEZQD010000072.1 GCA_023413185.1 Bacillota bacterium | reverse complement strand
CACACATCGGCCCGTATGACACCATCAACCGCGCCTATGACGCGGTGTGCGCGTGGATGGCGGAGCACCCAGAATATAAGGTGTGCGGCGCGCCCATCGAACGGTATATCCGCGACGAGGACATCGGCAGCGACCCCGAGGGGTTTGAGACTGGGGTGTTGTTCCCGGTGCAAAGGCAGGGCTAAGGGCAGACTGAGCAACCGAGTGGAAAGCGGCGCGTCCGATAAAAACGGACGCGCCGTGAAATTTTCATGAACAAATCATATAATTATAGTGGGACATTGACTTTTTTCAATGTGCGTGTTACGATGTTGCGTATACAAAACCGCGGTAGAAAGAAAACCCCCCGTTTCGGACATTGCACAGCGCAGCCCGAGGGAGAGCAAATACCATGTCGGACAAAACCGCGACGGTGAGTTCGTCACTGTCGTTTTCACCCGTTTGAATTATGATAAGTAACAAAGCGGCTGTATGCATTGGAAGAATCGTTATTAGGAGGGGATGGACATCGTGACGCAGACCGACCTTGAAACGGTGCGCGCACTCAAGGCGCTGGCGGACGAAACGCGGTTTGAGATTGTGCGCATGCTGTGCAGGCAGCCGATGTGCGGCGGCGATCTGCTCGAGCGGTTTTCCATCACCCAGCCGACCCTTTCGTACCACATAAAGATTCTCACCGATTCGGGGCTTGTGGTTGGCGTTAAGGAGGGCGCGTTTATACGCTACAGCCTGAACCGCGCCTGCTTTGCCCAGGTACGCGCCCGATTCTGCGGCTTTTGCGAGCCGGACGAAGCGAAAAGCGTACCACACGAGTTCGCCGAACCAACCGACTGACCCACAGACCCACAACAGAAAGGAACAAGTGTATGGAAAGCGAAAACAAAAAAGTCCCGAACAAGCAACTGATCGTTCGAATTTTGGTGCCGGTGCTCTTGGTGTGTATCGTCGCGGGCGTGTGGCTTGCAAAGAACTGGAGCGACACAAGGGACGCACTGACCGACAACAAGGGCGCGTCGAGTCAGGATGTCTCGGCGGCTGACGGCGAGGAGGACGACGAAGTGGCGGATTGTTGCGTTTCGCCGCCGCAGGAAGCCCTAGACGGGCTGGAGCAGAGCGAAGCTGCCCCTTCCGACGCCGATGAAATCACCGCCGAAGACGCATCGATGTCGGTGGCGGAGGACTTTGACCTTACAAGGCTGACAAGCTACGGCGTGCCGGTTGTCATCAAGTTCGGCGCCACGTGGTGCGGACCGTGCCAGGCGTTTGCGCCCATCCTCGAGGAGGTGCATGCCGAGCTGCAGGGCAAGGTGATTATCAAGGATGTTGACATTGATCAGTACGGCGACATCACAAGGCAGTTCCCCGTGAGCGTGGTGCCTACGATGGTGCTGGTTGACAGCGACGGCAAGCCTTACACGCCCGAGGAAACAAACCGCCTGCTCAAATACTATACCCACAAGGACACGAATGAGCATGTGTATACCACGCTGGAGGGCGTTCTCGACAAAGAACAGCTGATTGCTCTGCTTGTGGATATGGGCATGCAGCAGTAATTGCCTAGGCAACATAAGCGGTGATTCTACGGACAAAATAAACAGATAAAAGACATCCTGATATTACACAGTTAACGGATTAACGAAACGAATGGCGGGGTGGCTGCGGCCTACGCACGACCCGCCCGAAAGGGATGGATACAACCATGGATGCAATCATAAACGGATGGCTGGAGCCGGTCTCCGCCGTGATGCTGGAAAACGCGTGGCTTGCGCCGCTGCTTGCACTGTTTGCGGGGGTGCTTACCTCGTTTTCGCCCTGCTGCCTGTCGAGCGTGCCCCTTGTCATCGGCTATGTGGGTGGGGTGGGTGACCACAACGCGAAGCGCTCGTTTTTATACTCGCTGGTTTTTTCGGGCGGTATGGCGATTACCTATACCTCCCTTGCGGTGGCGGCATCGCTGCTGGGCAGACTGATGAGCGGCGCGGGCAAATGGTGGTATGTGGTGCTGGGCATTTTGATGCTGCTGATGGCGCTGCAGACCTGGGGCGTATTTCAGTTTATGCCATCCACCAATGCGCTGGCAAAGAATAAGAAGCGCGGTGCTTTGGGTGCGCTGCTTGCGGGCATTTTGGCGGGGCTGTTTTCGTCGCCCTGCGCCACGCCGGTGCTGGTAACACTGCTTGCGGTTGTTATGCAAAAGGGCAGCTTTGTGTGGGGCGTGATGCTACTGCTGCTGTACTCGATCGGTCACAGCGCACTGGTGCTGATAGCGGGCACCTCGGTGGGGTTTGTTAAGCGGCTTTCGGCAAGCCCGAAGTACGGCGCAGTCAGCCGTGTGCTGAGCATCGTGATGGGTGTGATGATGGTGCTGCTTGCGGTTTATATGTTCTACATCGCGTTTTAGCATAAGCCTTACAAGATAACAACAAGGGGAGGACGAAAGATGAGCGGCTTGTTTGTTTGCTACCCAAAATGCACCACCTGCCAAAAGGCAAAACGGTGGCTGGACGAGCACGGCGTATCGTACACCGAGCGCAATATTAAGGAGCAAAGACCCACCGCGCAGGAGATACGCGCGTGGCAGGAACAGAGCGGTCTGCCCCTGAAGAGGTTCTTTAACACAAGCGGGCTTTTGTACCGTGAGGGCAACGTCGCACAACGGCTCGCTGCCATGAGCGACGAGGAGCAGCTTGCCCTGCTAGCCTCGGACGGGATGATGGTAAAGCGACCGATTTTCGTGACGGAGGGTGCGGTTTTGGTCGGCTTTCGCGAGGGCGAGTGGGAACGGCTGGTCAAATAAAATAGTAAAGCAAGAGCCAAAAATGCATTCGGCTCTTGCTTTTTTTAAGCTTGCCGAGACGGGTACTCCACATGCTGCCCAGAAACCCGTTGGTTTGCAATGCAACCCCGTTTAAGCGGCATTATGCTGCCGGCTGCGTTGACATAGGGGGAAAAATGAAGAAGCTTCAAAAAAGAGATCGTCTCCTTTTTGAAGCTTCTTTTTGTGTGCGGCGCGGTCGTACGCCTTTGGGTCTTGCGGCTTGCGGGTTACGGGGTTGAGTGCGCCCCATGTAGCGCGTTTTTCTTTGTTGCGCTTTTCACGCTCTTTTTTGGATAGCTTTTCGTACGGTACAAAGCGGTTCATTAGATACCTCCGTTTGGTTTAATTCTTAATAAATGGGGCTGAAGCTGGGTCAGCCCCATTATGATAACACGGCGGCTGCCAAAATGCAACCTGCCGCGTCGCGGCTTATGGCTACCTGCAGTATGCCCGAAACGCGTCGCTCATAAACTGCGCAAGCCCGGGGGCGCGCTTGTCGATGTTTTTGGTAAACCGCTTGTCGGCGATGTACATCTCGCCAAGACCGGCGAGCATCTCCTTTGTGCAGTCATAGAAGTTTGTGCTGATGTGCGCCTGCCAGTTGGCGACCAGCTGCTGCACGGCGGGGGACGCGGGGTCGTTGCCCATCTGCGCGGCAAAGCCGTCGTAGATCTGCTCTGCCTCGGCGTTAACACGCGCCCAGTCCTCTTTGTTGTAGGAGGCGGTGCGCTTTGCGCTCTGCTTATAGGCGTCGGTGCTTCCCCAGCGCTGCCGTGCCTCGTCGGCGTACTGCTTTTGCGCCTGCTCAATCTCGGTCATATCAAACTCTTTCAAGCTCATGGTTTTCTCTCCTTTTAAGGTGTTGTTCACAAGGGCAATCAGCCGCTCGAGCCGCTCGCGTTTTAGTATAAGCAGCTCCTTGTGCGCGTGCATCGCCCGTTGTTTATCGAAGGAGGGATTGTCAAGAATCTCGCGGATCTCCGAGAGTGGAAAGTCCAGCTCGCGAAAAAACAAAATCTGCTGCAGGCGGGCAAGCGCTGCATCGTCATACAGACGGTAGCCCGCTTCGGTTGTGTTGCTGGGGCGCAGCAGACCAATCTGGTCGTAGTAATGGAGCGTGCGCACGCTCACACCCGCGGCCGCCGCCACCTCGTGCACCGTTTGATTCATAACCGTCACTTCCTTTCAAAACACAGTATAGACTATGACGCAACGTGAGAGTCAAGGGGGAATCGTTAATTGATTGCGTTTTTTCACAAGACAAAAACCAGCGTCGCGCGTATCAGCGTCTGGCAGCCACAACACACCGGCGGGGCTTTCTTTGTACGGCTGAGGCACCCATACCCCGCTGTGAGCCCTTCGGCATGCTACTCGCGGTTGTTTGCGCCGATTCCAATCTCTCTAAAATGCATATCCTGATATTTTTTCGGGGTCATTCCTGCTATCTTCTTAAAAACCTCGACAAAATAGCTTTGATTGGGAAAGGCTAAGATGGTTGAAATCTGTGAGATTTTGTAGCTGGAATACTTCAGCATATTCTTTGCGGTTTCTATTTTTTTGCTTTGGATGTAATCGGTAACCGTTATCCCGGTCTCCTGTTTAAAAAGCCTGGAAAGATAGCTGGGGTGAAGCCCTGTATGCAGCGCAAGGTCGGTGATGAGAATTCGTTTGTGCAGATTATTGTAGATATAGTCTACACATCGCGTAATCTGTTTGGAATGAATTTTGCTTTTTTGAATGAAATTCATTCGTTTTGTGTAGTCAGCACACATGACTGCGTGCAGCTGCGATATTTGCTTTTCTGTCGCGCATCTGTCCGCTTTTTGGATGTACAGATCGCTGAGGCTATATGCCGTTTCATGCTCCATTCCGCCTTCGATGCAATACCTTGACAGCAATGCGGCGGTAACGACAAAATGATATTTTAAGCTTTGAAGCGGATTGTCGGATAATACCCCGAATCCGCTTTTTTCTGCGAAGGCACTGTTGCACAGGTGAGAAACCGTAGCCTCCTCCCCGTTTTTTACAGCGAGATAGAACGCAAATTCAGGGCTGTACGGTGCATGAAAGCGCTCGTGCTCGCGCATGATAAATTCTTTGTAGCTAAGCTCTTTTTCAGAGTTCATATAATCATTCCAATCCCTCGTTCTTCTATCTGCATCATATCAACATATCAATAAAAATGCAATTAAAATGATATTATAGGCGCGGCAAAGGTGGTAATATAAAATTGAAAATGGAGGCGGTTGGAATGAAGAAGTTTACAGGCTATGAGCGGGGGGTTAACCTTGGCGGTTGGCTTTCTCAATGCGAACACAGCACCGAGCACTACGAAGCCTTTATTACAGAAATCGATATCGGGCGCATCGCCCAGTGGGGGCTGGACCACATTCGCCTGCCCTTCGATTATGAGCTAGTCAAATCGGAGGACGACCGTTATCTGGAGGCTGGGTTTGCATATATCGACCGATGCCTTGAATGGTGCGCAAAGTACAACCTGAATATGATCTTGGACCTGCATAAAACGGCGGGGTTTTCCTTTGATGAAAAGGCGGACGACTTTTTTCATAGCGCATTGCTACAGGATAAATTCCTGTCGCTTTGGGTTGAGATATCAAAACGCTACGGTAAGTACAGCGACAGGCTGGCGTTTGAGCTTCTCAACGAGGTTGTGGAGGAACAGGTTGCCGATGTCTGGAACGATATAGTAAGAAGGGTCATCCCGCAGATAAGAAGGCATGCTCCGCTGACTACCATTGTGCTTGGCGGCGTAAGAAACAACAGCGCGCTTTGGGTCAGCGAGCTGGATGAGCCGTACGATGAAAACATCGTATATACCTTTCATTTTTACGAACCCCTGATTTACACACACCAATCCGCTTACTGGGTGGAGGGAATGCCGGCCGGCTACTCCATCGACTACCCCAACGAGTTCAGTACGTGTGTGGACCAAACGGAGAAGTATCTTCCTTCCGAACACCGGGACATCTATGAGCTGGTACGTTCAGAAAAAGCGGATATTGAGTTTATCAGAGCGGCTTTTGCCGATGCAGTTAAGACGGCAAATGAGAGAAATACGGCGCTGTACTGTGGGGAGTACGGCGTAATCGACAAGGCGTCGCTCGACACGACGCAAAACTGGTTTACAGATATCCATCGCGTCTTTGAAGAATACGGCATTGCCCGTGCGGTGTGGACGTATAAGGGCAAGGATTTTGGGATAACGGACGCGCATTACTGCACAATTGCAGACAAGCTCATAGAACTTTTATAAACAAGAAAGGGGTTCCTGTTAATGAGTATGACAAAGAAGGTATGCTTGTTGATTTCGGCACTGTTGTTATTCGGAGCAACGACCGGCTGCAGCCAAAACACCGTTCCCCAAAACGAAGAAGAGCCCTCTCAGGAAGTAAGTCAGGTAACAGCGCCGGATATTCCCGAGTATGAAGGGTATTCCCTGCTGTGGCATGACGAGTTTGACGGAGAAACGCTTGATGCTGCTATTTGGAGCATGGAAGCCCGAGAGCCGGGATGGACAAACAGCGAGCTGCAGGAGTACACATTATCGGAAGAAAACATCTTCATAAAGGATGGTAAGCTCGTTTTAAAGGCCATCAAAACAACCGATTCAAACGGCAAGGACTACTACACATCCGGAAAGGTAAACTCGCAGAACAAAAAGGATTTTCAGTACGGCAAGGTCGTTGTGAAAGCGAAGGTGCCTGAGGGGCAGGGGCTTTGGCCTGCCATATGGATGATGCCCAAGGAGGAAAGCTTTTACGGACAGTGGCCCAAATGCGGTGAGATTGACATCATGGAAGTGCTCGGCAACCAGACCGATACCGCCCATGGAACCATTCATTACGGCGAGCCACATGCGCAACAGCAGGGAACCTACAAGCTGGAAACCGGAACCTTTGCAAGCGACTTCCACGAGTTTTCGGTGGAATGGGAGCCGGGCGAGATGCGGTTTTATATTGACGGAAATCATTATCATACCGTAAACGATTGGTTTACAGCCGAAGACGGAGGCGACGAAAAGCCGTATCCCGCGCCCTTTAATCAGCCGTTCTTCGTGCAGCTTAATCTTGCCGTAGGCGGTACCTGGCCGGGAAACCCGGATGAGACGACCGACTTTGATAAGGCGGCGTTTGAGATTGATTATGTAAGGGTATATCAAAAGCCCAGCTATGACCTTAACGTGAAGAAGCCGGAAAAGGTATTCAGAGAGCCGCTGGAAGACGGCAACTATATCAACAACGCAGCCTTCTCCGAAGCGGAAGACCTTGCCGATGATATCGACTGGAAGTTCCTTTTATTCCAGGGCGGCGAGGGCAAAGCGGAGATTAAGGACGGGATGATGATTATCTCATCAACCAATCAAGGCGCGGTCGATTACTCCGTACAACTGGTCCAGCCGGAGCTGCCGATGCGCAAGGGCAAAAGGTATAAGGTGAGCTTTGATGCCTACGCCGACGAGGAGAGAGACATCATCGTGTGTGTTTCGGCACCCACGAACGGTTGGGTCCGTTACCTGCAGGATACGACACTCACCCTTTCCAAAGAGATGAAAACGTACACCTACGAGTTTGAAATGACCGGCAAAGACGACCCCAACGGAAGGCTGGAGTTTAACCTTGGCAACCGTGGCTCGACCGCTACGGTATACTTAACCAATGTCAGGGTAGAGGAAATAGAGTAGCGACCATTTTGTGAAATGTGCGCTTCTATGACACATGGGTAGAATCCTTTGCGGACAGTGGGGCTTGTTGCAAAGTTGATTTACTAAAAAAAAGACTGCAATCATTGTGCCCGACCCAAATAAAAACAAGCGCCGTTGCTTTTGCAGCGGCGCTTGTTAGCTTGTTTATGTAACGGTTACTTGTAAAGCGAAACGCGGATGATGCCCTCAATCTCGGTCAGCTTTGCGGCGGTCTTTTCGTCGAAGTTGCCGCTGATGTCCAGCAGGGTGTAGGCGGTGTCCTTCTTCGACTTGTTGGTCAGGTTGTCGATGTTAATGCCAAGCTGCGCCATTACGGTGGTGATGGCGGAGATCATGTTGGGGATGTTCTTGTGAATAATGCCGACGCGGATGGAGGTGGAGCGGGGCATCTCGACATTGGGCAGGTTCACCGAGTTGCGGATGTTGCCGTTTTCGAGGTAATCGATCAGCTCGTCGGCTGCCATGCGCGCGCAGTTGTCCTCCGACTCGGGGGTGGAGGCGCCAAGGTGCGGGATGCTCAGCACGCCGGGGTGACCAATCATCTCGGCGGTGGGGAAGTCAGTGACGTAGACGCGTACCAGCTTTTCGCCGAGCGCCGTCAGCATATCCTCGGTGGCAACCAGCTCGCCGCGCGAGAAGTTTAAGATGCGCACACCGTGCTTCATACGCTCGATGGCGGCCGAATTAATCATGCCTTTGGTCTCGGGGGTAAGGGGAACGTGCAGGGTGATGTAGTCGCAGTTCTCGTAGATTTCGCCCAGGCTTTTTGCGTGGAACACGCTGCGCGAAAGCCCCCAAGCGGCATCTACCGACAGATAGGGGTCGTAGCCGTAAACCTGCATGCCCAGCCGTTCGGCGGCGTTGGCAACCAAGATGCCGATTGCGCCAAGCCCGACAACGCCGAGCTTCTTGCCCGCGATCTCGGGACCCACGAACATGGCCTTGCCTTTCTCCACCTGCTTGGAGATGTCGCCGTTTGCCTCCGTCAAGGTCTGCACCCACTGCATTGCGGGGAAGATTTTGCGGGAGGAGAGCAGCAGTGCGGCAAGCACCAGCTCCTTTACGGCGTTTGCGTTTGCGCCGGGGGTATTAAACACGGCAATGCCCAGCTCGGTGCACTTGTCGGTGGGGATATTGTTGGTGCCGGCGCCCGCTCTGGCAATCGCCTTTAGGCTTGCGGGCAGCTCCATCTCGTGCATCGATGCCGAACGCACCAGCACGGCGTCGGGGTTTTCCATAGCGTCTGCCACGCGGTATTTTGCGCCGTCAAACCGGTCGGTGGCAACGGGTGAGATCTTATTGAGCGTCTGAATGTTATACATCAGGCGTTTTCCTCCTCAAACTTCTTCATAAACGCAACCAGCGCCTCTACGCCTGCGATGGGCATTGCGTTGTAGATGGAAGCGCGCATGCCGCCCACCGAGCGGTGACCCTTGAGGTTCACAAAGCCCGCCGCTTCGGCCGCCTTGCAGAACTTCTTATCAAGGTCTTCGTTGCCGGTGACAAACGGAATGTTCATCAGCGAACGGTCCGCCTTTTCTACCGTGCCCTGAAACAGCTTGCTCGCGTCAAGGTAGTTGTAAAGGATGCCCGCCTTCTTTTCGTTGTGCTCCTTCATCTTGTCAAGCCCGCCGAACTCGTCGCGAATCCACTCGAGCACCAGCTTGCAGATGTAGATGGCGTAGCAGGGTGGGGTGTTGTACATCGAGTCGTTTTCGACGTGTGTTTTGTAGTCAAACATGGTGGGGGTGTAGTCGCGCGCCTTGCCGATTAGGTCTTCGCGGACAATAACCACGGTAAGACCGGCAGGACCCATGTTCTTTTGCGCACCGGCGTAGATTAGCCCGTACTTAGACACGTCTACCGGCTCGCTTAGGATGCAGGAGGACATATCGGCTACAAGCGGCACGCTGCCGGTATCGGGCAGCTCGGTAAAGCGGGTGCCGAAGATGGTGTTGTTCTGGCAGATATGAAAGTAATCCGCATCCTTGGTAAAGGTTGCGGGGTCAAGCTTTGGTATGTAGCTAAAGGTTTTGTCGGAGCTGGACGCCACCGCCTTGCACTCGCCGTAGCGGGCTGCCTCGCTGTACGCCTTTTTTGCCCATTGACCGGTGATGGCAAAATCCGCCTTGCCGGAGCCGTTTAGCAGATTAAGCGGGATCATGGCAAACTGGCTGGATGCGCCGCCCTGCAAAAACAGAACCTTGTAGTTGTCGGGGATGCAGAGCGTCTCGCGCAGCAGGCTCTCGCAACCGGAAATAATCTCCTCATATACCTTGGAGCGGTGAGACATCTCCATCACCGACTGACCGCTGCCGTTGTAATCGAGCATCTCCGAGGCCGCGCGCCGAAGCACCGACTCGGGCAGAACCGAAGGACCCGCCGAAAAGTTATACACTCTCATTTTTCTTTTGCCCCCTATTTTTAGCTTTATAATGTTATCCCTGCGTATCGGTAAAGGTACAGGTGTCCGTCAACCGCCGTCGGCACAAAGCCGTACGGCTTGACTGTAGCTGACGTTATAAATATACACAAACCATGCACCTTCGTGCGGGGCAAGCCATTGCGCACAAGCCCCCGCCCGGTATGACAATAAATTGTCAATCGAGATTGGTTCTATTCTATCACAAGCGCCGTGCGCTTGCCACAACTATTTTTTAAAAATAAGCCGATTTTGCGCAAATAATCGGTTATGCACGCTAAGCTGTATAATCGCGGATGATGCGGCGGGATGAAAAGGGATATTATGCCTTTAGAATGCCCGCAACCTTCTCGATGTCCACGCCCTCGTCCTTGTCGTACTTTGACTTACCCAGCATAGCGGAGAGGCGCTTTAGGCGGATAACGGGCAGGCTTTGGGGCACATACAGCATCAGACCCTTTTCGGAGTTCTGCACCACGTTTACCGAGTCGATGGTAAGGCGGTACACCTTGTTTGCGGCAAGCAGCGTGCGCACCGCGTCCGCCTTTGCCTGAAGGTCAAGCGACAGGCTGTCGGGCTGCTGCCGCGCACCCTTTTTGGGGATGTAGGTCCACTTTTTATCCTCCGCCGTGCCGTACAGCTCGCCTGTAAACTCGTGCGCGTCAACGAGGATAATACCGAAGATACCCACAAGGATATGGCTTATGGTCTTTTGACCGTCCTTATACGGTACGGTGACATCGGTAAGCACCTGATAACGGCGCAGGCGAGAATAGCTTTTGAGCTTTGCCGTAACCTTTGCGTGCACATATCTGCCGCGAGATCGCAGCACCGCGTCACGGATAACAAATGCCGCGACAACCGCCGCAATGATGCAAAGTGCTAAAACCACATAAAAATACCATGGCATGATAAAATCTTCCTCCAAGCAATGCACCGTCGCTTAATCAGCCAAAGCGATAGTGCTTTTTAATCTTTTTACCGACGTGCCACACGCAAACCAGCCCTTTGGGGAACACAACGTAGTCGCCCGCGCCAAAGTCTGCCTTGCCGCCGTCAAACGTCACCGTCGCCTCGCCCTCCAGAATCAGGCAGGTTTCCTTTGATGAATAGCTCCAGTCAAACGAACTCGGCTCGCATTCCCATGTGGGGCAGCTTTTCATATCCGCAATCTGTGCCTCGGTTGGCTTTGTTACTTGAATGGTCATAAAAGAATCCTCTCCTTTTCACATGTGGTTACCCGCAGTTCGGACGAGACGCCGCCGCGCCGTACTGCCGCTGTCTTGTTACCCCTTATCATATCATATTTCGGTTTATATTTTCACCCTGATATGGTATAATTTTTTTAAATTTTGTAGAAGTAAAAAAGAGGATAGGGGCGAAGCGGCGATGGAAGGGAACAATTCACGCGTGCGGCGGGAGGGCAGGGTCGGGTTGCTTGACGAGGTACGCGGGCTATCCATCCTGCTGATGGTGGTGTACCACCTGTTTTTTGACCTTGTGTACCTGTATGGGTTGGATATCCCCGCGTTTCACAGCCCCATTTTGGCGTTTTTGCAGCCGTTTTTTGCGGGTGTGTTTATCTTTATCTCGGGTGTGGCGTGCCGGTACTCGCGCAACAACCTAAAACGCGGCGTGCTGTGCTTTGCGCTGGGGCTTGGGCTGAGTGCCGTTACGCTGCTGTTTGTGCCCGAGGCGGCTATTTTATTCGGCATTTTGCACTTTCTGGGCATTGCGATGATGCTGTACGGGCTGCTGCACAAAGCGATGGACAGGGTGCGCCCGTGGCTTGGGGCGGTAATAGCGACGGTGCTGTTTGCCGTAACCTACACCCTGCCAAAGGGGACGCTCGGCATCGGCGCGGTGTCCTTTCGTCTGCCCGACGCGCTGTACGACACGCCGTTTTTGTTTATGCTGGGGCTGCCGGGGCAGGGCTTCTTTTCGGCGGACTACTTCCCGCTTATTCCGTGGTTGTTTTTGTTTCTTTCGGGCGCGTGTTTTGGCGTATACGTCAAAGAAAACCGTCTGCCCGCGTGGTGCTATAAAACCTATGTGCCGCCCCTTGCGTTTGTGGGCAGAAATACCATTTGGGTGTACCTGCTGCATCAGCCTGTAGTGTACGGGGTGCTGTATGTCGTTTTCTTTTTTATTCGCAGTGCCGCGTGACCTTGTATTTTCAACAGCTGCGACACAACAAACCGTTAAACCATTCGTGGGATATAAGGAGGAACGGTCATGGGTAAAACCGCCGCGGGCAGGCTTTCGGGCAGAACATGGGTGTCGCTATTGGTGTTCGGGCTGTTTGGGCAGCTTGCATGGACGATTGAGAACATGTACTTCAACGTGTTTTTGTACAACACCATATCGGGCGACACACGGTATATTGCGGCGATGGTTGCGGCAAGCGCCGTAACCGCCACGGTGACGACGCTGCTAATCGGTGCGCTGTCTGACCGCATGGGCAAGCGCAAGGTGCTGATTGTGGCGGGGTATGTGCTGTGGGGGCTTAGCACCCTGAGCTTTGCGCTTCTCGAGGTAGAGCGCGTAGCCGCGTTTGTGCCCGCCGCCATGGCGGTGCAAGCAACCGCCCTGCTGGTGGTGGTGATGGACTGCATTATGACCTTCTTCGGCTCGTCCGCCAACGACGCGGCGTTTAACGCGTGGGTAACCGACGTCACCGACGCACGCAACCGCGGGCGGGTGGAGTCGGTGCTTGCCGTGCTGCCGCTTGTTGCGATGCTGATTATCTTCGGCGGGCTGGACTGGCTAACCGCCGCGGGACGCTGGAGCACGTTCTTTGTTATTATCGGTACGCTTACCATGCTGGGAGGACTGTTGGGTGCGTTGTTTTTAAAGGAGCCGCCGCATAGTACAAACAGCACCGAACGCTATGGCAAAAACATCGTTTACGGGCTGCGCCCGTCTGTGATAAGGCAAAACGGGCGGCTGTACCTTGCGCTGCTTGGGCTGTGCGTATACAGCACCTCGCTGCAGGTGTTTATGCCGTACCTAATCATCTATATTCAGCGATACCTGGGCATAGACGATTACGCGGTAATTCTGGGCGCGGTGCTGATTGCAAGCTCGGTGGTCAGCGTCGCACTCGGCGGCATGATTGATAAGCTGGGCAAGGCGCGGTTTGCCGCGGCGGCGGTGGTAGCCGAGGCGGCGGGGCTAGTGCTGATGGTGTTTGCCCGCTCGTTTTTTGCCGTCATCGGCGCGGGTATTGTGATGCTGGGCGGCGGCATGCTTGTTATGGCGTGCTTTAGCGGTCTGGTGCGCGACTATACCCCCGAAGGCAAGGCGGGGCAGTTTCAGGGCATTCGCATGATATTCGGGGTGATGATCCCCATGATTTTCGGTCCGTTCATTGGCTCTGCCGTCATCCAAGGCTCGGGTGCGGTGTACGAGGAGCTGGGGCAGGTTAAGCAGGTGCCCACCCCCGCCGTCTTTGCGGCATCGGCGGTGGTATTGCTGCTCATCTACGCGCCCCTTGCGTTGCTGCGCGCCGCAGATAAGAGAGAAAAAAGCGGGCTGCGCACCCTGCTTACCCCATGGGGGGAGCACATCAGTCAGGATTTGCCGCTGCCCGAGTACCCCCGCCCACAGATGGAGCGGGACAGCTTTTTAAACCTAAACGGCAGGTGGCAGTACGCTATTACAAAAACCGGTGCGCCAAAACCCCTCGAATACGACGGCGAGATTTTGGTGCCGTTTAGTCCAGAATCGGTGCTTTCGGGCGTTGACAGGGCACCGGGGACGAATGAAACCCTGTGGTACCGCCGCACGGTTACCCTGCCCGACGGCTTTATAAAAGAGAGGGTTCTTTTACAGTTTGGCGCGGTGGACCAATGCTGCACCGTGTGGGTGAACGGCACCGAGGTGTGCAGCCACGAGGGCGGGTACCTGCCCTTTACGGCGGACATCACACACGCGCTGCGAAAAGGGGAGGCGGGCAAACACGAGATTATCGTGGCGGTAACCGACCTTACCGCGCAGGGCATACACGCCTACGGCAAGCAGAAAGAGCAGCGCGGCGGCATCTGGTACACCGCCCAGAGCGGCATCTGGCAGACGGTGTGGCTCGAGAGCGTGCCCGACCGATACATACAGCGGCTTGTCATCACCCCGAACTACGACGAGGCAAGCGTTACGGTATGCGTTACGGCAAACGAGGGCGGCGCACAGGGCGCAGCAGTGGCGGTTTTGGCGAACGGGCTGGAGCTTGGCGGCGGCGTGTGCGGCGAAGATGCCGTCTGCACCATCCCGCTTGGCGACTTTACAAGCTGGAGCCCTGAGAACCCGTTCTTGTATGACCTTGTGGTGACAATGGGCGACGACCGTGTGCAAAGCTACTTTGGCATGCGAAAGTTCTCGCTTGTGCAGGACGCGGACGGGCACACCCGCCTTGCCTTAAACAACAAGCCGTACTTTCACAACGGGCTGCTCGACCAGGGCTACTGGAGCGACGGGCTGTACACCCCACCGAGCGACGACGCGATGGTGTACGACATCCGCACGATGAAGGAGCTTGGCTTTACGATGCTGCGCAAGCATATTAAGATCGAACCGCTGCGCTGGTACTACCACTGCGACCGCATCGGCATGCTGGTGTGGCAGGATATGGTGAGCGGCGGCGACGCATACAACCCATTGATGGTGCAGATACTGCCCTTTTTGGGTATCCATATAAAAGACAGTAACCACAAGCTGTTTGGCAGGGCAAACGAGCAGGGCAGGCGGCAGTTTATAAGCGACACCGAGGAGACGGTAGCACTGCTGTACAACACCGTAAGCCTTGCCGTGTGGGTGCCGTTTAACGAGGGCTGGGGACAGTTTGACTCCCTTGCCGTCACGCAGAAATTGTGGGAGCTTGACCCCACCAGACAGGTGGACCACGCAAGCGGCTGGCACGACCAGGGCGGCGGGGATCTAAAAAGCCGCCATGTGTACTATAAAAGAGTGCGCCTAAAGCCCGACGGACGCGTGCTTGCGCTGACCGAGTTTGGCGGCTACAGCCTGCCGGTACAGGGGCACACCGCAAGCGAGACCGAGTTTGGCTACCGCATCTACCGCACCCGCGAGGAGTTTTACCGCGCATACAGGGAACTCTATGAGAAAGAGGTAATCCCCTGCATTGCAAATGGGCTGAGTGCTACGGTGTACACGCAGGTTAGTGATGTAGAGGACGAGATCAACGGTCTTTTGACCTATGACCGCAGGGTGTTTAAGGTAGACAAAGAGCCGATGCAAGCCTTAAACGCAGCACTTACCCTGCGTAATATGGAGGAACTGCACTGATGAGGGTACTGATAGACGCGGATGCCTGCCCCGTAACCGACATTGCAATAGCTCTAGCCAAAGCACGGGGACTGGAGGTTATTCTGTTCTGCGACACCTCGCATTTTATGCAGCGCGAGGGTGCGCGCACCGTGATGGTGGCAAAGGGCGCGGACGCCGCCGACTTTAAGCTGATAGGCGAGCTGCAAAAGCGGGACGCGGTGGTAACGCAGGACTACGGGCTTGCGGCGATGGCGCTTGCCCGCGGCGCGTTTGCCATGGCGCCCTCGGGCATGGAGTATACGGGCGAGAACATGTCGTCGCTTTTAGAAAGCAGGCACATGGTGAAAAAGCTGCTGCGCGCGGGCGGGCGGGTAAAGGGACCGGCAAAGCGCACATCCGAGCAGGACGAGGCGTTTCGGCAGGCGTTTGCCCGGCTGCTTGACGACGGGCGAAGGGCGGCTGACTGACAGAGGAAGGGACGTGTTACCCGTGGCAAAACCGGCAAACAGCAAGATAAAGCTGCTGTACCTAATGGATATTTTGCTGGAGTACACCGACGAGGAAAACCCCATAAGTCTTGCGCGCATTACCGAGCTGCTAGAAGGCAGGGGGGTAACGGCAGAGCGCAAGTCGATCTATGCGGACATCGAGCTGCTGCGCGAGTACGGGCTGGATGTGCTGACGACAAAGACCAACCAGTTTGGGTACTACATCGGGTCGCGGCGGTTTGAGCTTGCGGAGCTGCGGCTTTTGGTAGACGCGGTGCAATCGGCGCGGTTTATTACCCGCAAAAAGAGCGAGCAGCTGATTAAAAAGCTTGAAGGGCTTGCAAGCCACGCGCAGGCACGTACCCTGCACCGCGAGGTGTTTGTGCTCGACCGCGCAAAGGCACCCAACGAAAAGATATACTACAATGTCGACATCCTACAGCTTGCAATTGCAGATGGGGTGCAGGCGTCGTTTCGCTACTTTGAGTACGCGCCCGACAAAACCAAGCGCTACCGCAACGACGGCGAGGAGTACACCGTAAGCCCCTACGCGCTGATGTGGGCGAACGATTTTTACTACCTTGTGGCATACTATGGGAAGCGGGAGGGGGATTTTACTCACTTTCGCGTCGACCGCATGGAGGGGGTGCGCGCCCTTTGTGAAAAGCGGGTACCCGCCGAGGAGGCGACGGGCGCGGAGCTTGATGTGGCGCGCTACGGCAACCATATGTTTTCAATGTACGGCGGTGAGATTAGTAAGGTGCGCCTGCGGTGCAGAAATCAGCTGGTGAACGTGGTGCTCGACCGCTTTGGTCTGGATGTGCCGATGATGCCGGACGGGGACTGGTTTATTGCGTCGGCGCAGGTGGCGATAAGCCCGATGTTTTTGGGCTGGCTGGTCTCGTTCGGCGGTGACATGCAGGTGCTTAGCCCCGACAGCGTGATAGAGCTGCTCAAAACTCAGGTTCATAGCGTTGTTGCGCTGTATGAATAGCACAGACTGCAGCGAATCACCAAAAAAAGTTCTATCCCCCGACCCAAAAGAGGTTGAAAAAGCAAACCGACTTCTCTATAATTAGATTCGATATGTCCGGATGCCGTGTTTTCTTTTTGACGATTGTTTGCGTCGGTTATAGTCAATCAACCTGAAAACAGTCCCTGTTTTCAAGCGGCAGGTACCTGCCGCACGCCTGATGGCGTGTATATTGACTATAGACTCCACAAACCGCCCACAAATGTGGGCGCCGCACGGTTTTTCGTGCGGTTCAAAACGGGTTCGTTTTGAAGTTTGTTGAGTATACTTGGTCTTAAGAACGCATCGCAGCAACATAGACGACAGAAACAAAAAACGAAGGAGCCGTGAACAAATTGGGGATCTTGCAGGATTTCAGCTTTCTAACGGAGGGCGTCACCTATTTCTTTACACAGCCCGGCGGTTGGAAGATGATTTTAATGTGGATTATTGGCGGGACACTGATCTTTCTCGCCGTAAAAAAGGACTACGAGCCGGCGCTTTTACTGCCTATGGGCTTTGGCGCTATCTTAATGAACATCCCGTTTACGGGGCTTGCCAACCAGAATATGCCCGGCATTGGACCGGTACACGGAATTCTCGACTGGCTGTTTGAAATCGGCATCGAGGCAAGCGAGGCTATGCCGTTGCTCTTGTTTGTGGGCATCGGCGCGATGATCGACTTTGGACCGCTGCTTTCCAACCCGAAGATGTTCCTGTTCGGCGCGGCGGCACAGTTTGGCATCTTTGCCACCATCGTGCTCGCGGTGCTGTTTGGGTTTGACCTAAAGGACGCGGCTGCCATCGGCATCATCGGCGCGGCGGATGGACCGACCTCTATTCTGGTTTCGCAGGTATTAAAGAGCGCATACGTCGGACCCATTGCGGTGGCGGCGTACTCGTATATGGCGCTGGTGCCCATTATTCAGCCCATTGCCATCAAGGCGGTCACCACCAAAAAAGAGCGGCAGATTCGTATGCCGTATAACCCAAAGAGCGTGTCTAAGCTCACCCGCATTTTGTTCCCCATTCTGGTTTCGATTGTGGCGGGTCTTGTTGCCCCCGCTTCGCTGTCGCTGGTTGGTATGCTGATGTTCGGTAACCTCATCCGCGAGTGCGGCGTGCTTGAGCGTCTTTCGGAGACCGCGCAGAAGGAGCTTGCAAACCTTGTAACGCTGTTTTTGGGTATTACCATTGCCTCGACCATGAAGGCGGATACCTTTGTTTCGTGGCAGACCCTTTTGATTATGGCGCTCGGACTTGCGGCGTTTGTGTTTGACACCGTGGGCGGCGTGCTGTTTGCGAAGTTCCTAAACCTGTTCTTAAAGGAAAAGGTAAACCCCATGATCGGCGGCGCGGGCATCTCGGCGTTCCCCATGTCGGCGCGTGTGGTGCAAAAGCTGGCGCTTCGTGAGGATAAACAGAACCACCTGCTGATGCATGCGGTGGGCGCGAACGTTTCGGGTCAGATCGCCTCGGTTGTGGCGGGCGGTATCATCCTAAACATCCTGCCGGCCATGATTGAAAAGCTCGGCTAAAAACACACAACGACGCTTCGCCCCTTACCCGGGGCGGGAAGGATGGGATATAAAATGGGATTGTTCTCAATGATTAGCGCCACTGCGCTTGCGTTTAACCCCGAGGCGCTTGCCGCCTCCGGCAGGATTATGCTGCTTGGTATGGTGGGCATCTTTGTAGTTATTTTGCTAATCTATTTAATAGTAGTCGCGCTTACACGCCTCTTCCCCGAAAAGAAGGGCTAAGCGCGAGTACCCCGGTCAGTCTGATTTGCCGGCGCGTAAGACGCGGGCAAAATTAACCGCAGAAGAAGGAGTGGTGCAGGGTGGATGCACAGAAGAAGATGGTAGAGGCCATCACCCCGATGGATGAGGACTTTGCGAAATGGTACACCGACATCGTCAAAAAGGCGGATTTGATTGACTATTCGAGTGTGCGCGGCTGCATGGTTATTCGCCCGTACGGCTACGCAATCTGGGAGAACATCCAGCGCATCTTTGACGCGCGTTTTAAAGAGACGGGGCACGAGAATGTGTATATGCCCCTGTTTATACCCGAAAGCCTGCTGCAAAAAGAGAAGGACCACGTAGAGGGCTTCGCGCCAGAGGTTGCGTGGATTACCCACGGCGGCGGCGAGAAGTTAACCGAGCGTCTGTGTGTGCGCCCCACCTCCGAAACGCTGTTTTGCGAGCACTACGCACATATCATCAACTCCTACCGCGACCTGCCAAAGCTGTATAACCAATGGTGCTCGGTGGTGCGGTGGGAGAAGACCACCCGCCCGTTCCTGCGCTCGCTGGAGTTTTTGTGGCAGGAAGGTCACACCATGCACGAGACCGCCGACGAGGCGTGGGCGGAGACCGAGCAGATGCTTGGTATTTACGCCGATGTGTGCGAGTCGTCCCTTGCCATACCCGTCATTAAGGGGCGCAAGACCGATAAAGAGAAGTTTGCGGGTGCCGTCGCCACCTATACCATTGAGGCGATGATGCACGATGGCAAGGCACTGCAGAGCGGTACGTCCCACTACTTTGGCGACGGGTTTGCCCGTGCGTTCGGTATCCAGTTTACCGGCAGAAACAACACCCTCGAGTACCCGCACCAGACCTCGTGGGGCGTATCCACACGGTTAATCGGCGCGCTGATTATGGCACACGGCGACGACAACGGGCTGGTTCTGCCGCCCGCCATCGCGCCGGTGCAGGTGGTTATCATCCCCGTTGCCCAGCACAAGGAGGGCGTGCTCGACAAGGCGCGCGAGCTGCTGACGCGGTTAAAGCCCATGTGCCGCGTAAAGCTCGACGACAGCGACAACTCCCCCGGCTGGAAGTACGCAGAATACGAGATGAAGGGCGTGCCCCTGCGTCTTGAAATTGGTCCGAAGGACATCGAACAAGGGCAGTGCGTACTGGTGCGCCGCGACACGCGCGAGAAGTACTTTGTACCCCTTGGCGAGCTAGAGACGAAGATACCCGAGCTGCTAAAGGCGCTGCACGAAGGCATCTACAATAAGGCACTCAAAAACCGCGAAGGACGCACCTTTGCGGCGCAAAACATGGAGCAGCTAAAGCAGCTTGCCGAGACCGAGAGCGGCTTTTACAAGAGCATGTGGTGCGGCGAGCGTGCGTGCGAGGAGCAGATAAAAGCGGAGGCGGGGCTTTCGAGCCGCTGCATGCCGTTTGAGCAGGAAGCCTTGGGCGACACCTGCGTGTGCTGCGGTAAGCCCGCCGATAAGATGATCTACTGGGGCAGGGCGTACTGAGTTATAGCCAATAAAAATGAACCGGCACGGTGTGAAAACCGTGCCGGTTTTTGCGCGTTAGCAGGCGGAGTTTTGCAGGCTGGCGCAGTCGCCGAGGGTGACGCAAAGCAGGATATCGCGGTTTAGGCGCGCCTTTTTCAGGTTGCACCCGTCGTCGGCGCGAAGCTGCCCGCTTTGTATCATTTGATCATACTGCCGATGGGAAAGGCCCAGACGGTCGCGCAGCAGGGCGGACACCCGAACCACGCAGGGGTGACTGCTTGTGATGTGCAGCTGTACGGGGGTTTGGGGGAGCGCCTCGCCGATGACGCGGTAGTGTGGCTGACCGAACGCCGCACTATTTTTGCGCAGCAGACCGGCGTCGCACGCACATTGCAGGGCGAGTGCCGCGTCGTTATTGCAAAACCGCTCGAGCGTGCGGGCATCAAGAGCCTGGGGGGAGATTCGGGAATGAACGGTCATATTCCAGGTGCTTTGACAGTGCGCGCATTTGTAGATGAGCCAGATATCAAGGGACTTTTTTTGCGCGTTGACGCGAAACAGCCCCGAGCTGTGATAGTCTACCGTTTTGCCGCACTGCTTGCAGTGCCGCAAAACAGAGGGAGGCGAAATAAGACGTACCTCCCACTGGATTGTTTGCATATTGATTGTTCCTTCCTGTCGTTATGGGGACGCAGGAAGGCGGTAAATGGGGGACTGAACTCAAAGCGTAGTGTCATAAAGGGGGTACCTCCTGTTATACTGTTGTGGTTTGCCGAAGTTGTGAGATTACTATATAGCTAATTAACTTCAATAATGTCCGAATAAAATCGAGCAAAAGCTTGCATTTATGGCTTTTACGAAGATTTTTTCGCAGACATTATAAGTTAATTAGGTATATAACAGTATACCGCGAAGTAGGGACAGGGGGATACCGCAACCATGCTTCATAAAAGAGAATGAGGCGGTACGGAACCAGCCGTATCGCCTCATCATTATTGTTTTTCGTTTTTTAGCCTTAGCACGATGCGCTGTACGCTTTTAACCGACAGAAAGTACTTAACGGAAAGTGCCGCGTAGCAAAGCCCGTTTTGATAGTCGGTGTAGATGGCGTTGTTGCGCGCCGCCGTTTCGGCGCGGGTTGCGGTGCTCTCGCCCCACGCGCGTTTGCTTTTGGGCGCCCGCGGGATATATAGATATGCACCGTCCACATACTGCCGGATTTCGTCCAGCAGCTCTTTTGGCAGGATGCAGTCCGCCTTGACATAGCTCATATTGCTCTCCCCAATCAATAAAATGACCTTGGAACAGCAACGGCTATTATAACCACTGTGAGACATTTAGTAAAGTACAATAGTTGCAATAGCCCCTGCTATG
>JAEZQD010000060.1 GCA_023413185.1 Bacillota bacterium | reverse complement strand
CCATCTGGCTTGACCCCGAAAAAACACCCCCCTACGAGTTCTTCCAATACTGGCGCAACGTAGCCGACGGCGATGTAATCAACTGCCTGAAGATGATTACCTTTGTTTCACTCGACGAGATTCGCGAGATGGAGCATTGGCAGGGCAGCGAGTTAAATAAGGCAAAGGAACGCCTTGCGTATGAGCTCACAAAGCTTGTTCACGGCGAGGAGGAGGCACAAAAGGCGCTTAGTGCAGCTCTTGCGTTGTTTGCGTCGGGCGGAAACGACGAAAATATGCCCACGACACAGCTTTCTGATGAGGATTTCTCCGACGGTTGCATCCTGGTGCTCGACCTTCTGACAAAAACCGGGTTGGCTCCCTCCAAGGGGGAAGCAAGACGCCTGGTGATGCAGGGTGGTATCGTCATCGGCGGCGAAAAGGTTGCGGATATATCCGTTGCCGTAAAACGCGATGACTTCACGGACGGTGAGCTTATCATTAGAAAGGGCAAGAAGGTTTACCACAAAGCAATACTGTAATACACATAAAATCATGTACTTTGCCGTTGAATTGACGGGGTAGGTGTGCTATAGTATCAGCAGAAAGATTTTATAGCAGAGTAGAAAACTGTGCGTAAAGTGCCATGTGGACGGGGAGTTGCCCATGGACGAAAAGTTTTGACTTGCGGTACAGTTTTCGCATCCCGCTGCTACATTACGGGCATTTGTATATCTATTGCCTCCTATATGTAGCAAATCTTTACTTTTTGCTATTTTATAGGAGGTATTTTTTTGAATAGTCTTATTAAGTCAATTGTAAGCTCTGCCAAGAACCTGAAAAACGTATCGGCAATCGCTGTTGCAGCCATGATGACGGCAGTGATTATTGTACTTAGCTTTTACACATTCAGACCCACCGAGTTTCTAAAGATTTCTTTTGGCTTTCTCCCGCTTTCGATTGTCAGTGCCCTTTATGGTCCCGTCGTTGGGGGACTGGTGGGTATAGCCGCCGATCTAATCGGCTACGCCATCAGCCCGGGAGGACCGTATTTTATCGGTTTTACCATCAGTGGATTCTTGTCGGGCTTTATCTATGGTATGTTCCTGTATCAAAAAGGCGGTTCGTTTATCCGCATCGTACTGGCAAAGCTAACCGTTTCACTTTTTGTGCAGATTGCTCTGAACTCCATTTGGATTAAGCTACTGTACGGGACACCCATCATTGCGATGCTACCGACAAGACTGCTGAAAAACGCCATTCTGCTGCCGATTGAGATTGCCTTGATGTTTGCAGTGCTTAAGGGGCTTGAAAAGCTGACAAAGCAAGGAAGAATTCCAATTAAGTAGACTGTAAGGCTCGTGCTGTTCAATTCAAACAGGCGCATCCCGATTTTCCTCAAACGATAACGGGGGAGTGAAGACGTATGCCCGCACATATTACACACAGCTTGTTTGGTGCTGCCGTGCTTTCTTCGGGTATTAGCGAACCGCTCAACGAGGGCGATTCGGTTTGCGGCTACGCCCTTGACCGCACAGCGTTTGAATGGGGTCTGCAAGGTCCCGACCTTCTGTTTTTTGCAATACTGGCCGGCAATAAAAAACTCCCACACTGCGGCAATGTGATGCACGGTCAAGAGATTGATCGCTTGTTTATTGCGTTGCAGCAGTATGCTGTAAGCGTGAAAAACACGAAGGGTTACAAGGCAGTTTACTCGTATATCCTTGGTTTTTGCTGCCATTATGTGCTCGATAAGAATTGTCACCCGTTTGTGTACTATTGGCAAAACGAAGCGGAGCGGCAGTGCCCAAGGCTTCATTGTGTTCATAATAAGCTCGAGAGTGATATAGACAGCGCGATGTGTGAGCGCAGGCTACATAACAGCGTGCGAGCGTTCCGTATGCCCGACGCAATCATGAAGGACAACTCGGTCTGTCGTCCCATCAGTAAACTATACGCGTTTTTGTTTACCGAGCTATATGATATCCCTTTGAGTATTGATGAGGTTTTGTTATGCTTTGTCGGGGCAAGGCGTTATTTTCGGTTTATTATTGACCGTGGCGGTCTGCGATTTCTGGCTAAGGCAGTCGATTTTGTCACCCGAAAAAAGGGGGCTGTGTATCATATGCTTCGCGTTAAGGGGTACGATAGCACAGCAATGAATGACGACCACCGCCAGTGGGTAAACCTTACCCGCCCAGAGGTAAAACGAACCGAAAGCTTCGAGCAACTGTTTGACGGCTCGGTGGGTGAAGCGGCGGAACTGATTGGCAGGATGGCTTCGTACATTCTAAATCAAACTCCGACGCAGGTAACCTTTGGGGACTCCTTTGACAATGGTACGATGAAACCGTAGTCTTAGGCAAGGAAGCATCATATGAAAACCGCTTGAAGCACTATGCTTTAAGCGGTTTTTGACATGCTGCTTCATCTTTTAAAATTAATACATCCGTAATAAATAAATATCCGATTTTTAACCCAAAATAGTATCAGTAGGCAGGGTTGAAAACACCCGGCTAGACTGACTCGCAATACATACGCACTAAATAAATCTTTAGTGCAAATATACTACAATGTCGTTGTTTCGACAGAATGGGTGACGGGTATGAAGCTAAGGGTGACAGTTATTTTACTTGCGATTATTTTATTGCTATCAACGATATTTGTTCCGGACATATTGCTTGCCACCATACCGGAGGTTGGTGTTACCCAGTTAACCAAAACCGTGTATAATCAATACTTAAACTGCTCGGGATCGATTGAGCAGGAGCAGAAAAGCGACGTAACGCTCGATATTCCTGTGGTTTTGTCGCGCATCGAGGTTGAGATTGGCGATTATGTAGAAAAAGGGGAGCGCTTAGCGGTTGTAAACAAAGAGGCGACGCTCTCCGCGTATTCCAATATGGATTCTGCAGCTGCAGTGTCGGCTATTATGGGGGGAAGCATTTCAGGAATTCCTGATGAGTTGTTAAGCAGCTTTGTAAACTCAGGCGGTTCATCCATTATCGATTTTTATGAAAAGAACAAGAATGCAATACAGACGATTCCCGACACCATAAAAGCGCCGGTAAGCGGTGTTGTCACCGTGCTAAACGCAGATGAAAATCAGCTCACGACGGCGCTGATGCCCATTGTATCCATTGCCCAAACCGAACATCTGATTGCACGGGTCGCGGTATCAGAAACCAATATTTCTAAGATATCGGTTGATCAAAGGGTGATTTTGTCGGTCATAGCCAACGAGAGTATGGTCTATAATGGTATTGTTACAAAAATCTATCCTACGGCAAATCGTTCTCTGCTTTCCTCGGGAAGCGATGCGACGGTAGATGTCGTGATAAAGATTCTAAACCCCGATGATTCGTTGAAGCCCGGGTTTACAACCAAAGCAAAGATTGTGGTGGAAGAAAGCCGCGAGGCATTTGTTCTGCCCTATGAAGTCGTTTGTCAGGATGACGACCAAAACGAGTATGTATACGTATACTCGGGCGGCAGAGCCTGCAAGCGCGTAATCCGAACGGGCAACGAGCTTCTTTATGGGGTAGAGGTCTTGGGCGGCTTGCTTGAAAAAGAGGTTATCGTAACAAACCCCGAGCGAATTGAGGGAGAAGACCGTTTGGTGCGGCTTTCTGCCGGATAATAGAGGGAGGGTAACGGTAACAGATGAGTGATTACCTAAAATATGCGCTCAAGAACCTGTTTTGCAACCGCTTTCGAACCATATTAACCATCATCGGCATTGCCATTGGTGTATGCTCGGTAATCATCATCGGCGCAATCTCCGACATGGGAAAATCGGCGATAAACACCGAGCTCGATTCCATTGGCATCAGCGGGCTTACGATTGAAACGGACAAGCGAATCAGCAGCGTAAAGCTGAACTTTGACGATCTTGCCGTGGTAAAGGCCTCTGCAAATGTAAAAGAGGCGATCCCCGT
Source organism: Bacillota bacterium (assembly GCA_023413185.1). Taxonomy (GTDB): domain Bacteria; phylum Bacillota; class Clostridia; order Oscillospirales; family Ruminococcaceae; genus Acetanaerobacterium. The sequence continues at coordinate 48,566 of JAEZQD010000060.1, read as the reverse complement.
CATGCTCGAATACACCAATGCATACACGAAGAATCTGGTGCTAAACAGCGCAGTATGGGGGATTGATGCGGGAGCACGCCAGATTTTTGCGCTGGAAATCCTTCATGGGCGCTTAATCGGTAAGTCGGATGTTGGCAGCGGCGACAACGTTTGCCTTGTGGATAAGAACTTTGCTAACCAAACCTATCGCAGAACCAATATCGTGGGCAAAACCATTCGTCTGCGGCTGGGCGGTGTGGATCAGGAATTTACCATTGTCGGGGTTGTAAACTCAGGCGGCAATATGCTACAATCTATGCTGAGCAGTTATATACCCACCTTCGTTTATATTCCTTATACCGCAATGCAGAATGCCGCTGGTAGGGCATACCTCGACCAGATAGCCATACAGGCAAAGGATGGCACCAGCCTTGAGGCGGTAGGCAGCGAGGTGGTACGTCGTTTAGAGCAGACCAATGGCGACGGCAAGATCTATAAAACCCAAAATATCGCACAACAAAAGGATAAGCTCAATAACCTGCTCAACATTATCTCTTATGTTTTGTCGGCGATTGCTGCCATTTCATTGATTGTGGCTGGGCTTTCCATTATGACGGTAATGCTGGTTTCAGTCAACGAGAGAACGCGAGAAATCGGCATTAAAAAGGCCATCGGGGCACGCAATGTGGTTATCCTCAGTGAGTTCTTGCTCGAAGCGTTTTCTATCTCGTTGCTTGGCAGTCTTATAGGCTGCTGCATTGGGCTGCTGTTATCCTTTATCGCGTTTATCATTATTGGTATTGCGCCGATTGTCAATGTGCAGCTGCTGTTATTGTGCATTGTGTTTTCTGTTGTAAGCGGAACGATATTTGGCGTGTATCCGGCGTTAAAAGCGTCAAAGCTGCATCCGGTTGATGCACTTAGAAACGAGTAGGGCAATATGCATTATCTAAACGTACCCAACCTTCCCGAATCGCGGGTTAAGACTGTAGCCATCGGTGAGCAAAACAAGCGGTTTATCGATGCGCTGCAACGCCTTGGCATCTGCTGTATTACACTTTCCGCCTGCCTGACTCTCCCGACGCCCGTGCAGGATCACGCCGATATGCTGTTATGCCACCTGGGAGGCTCTCGGCTGCTGCTGCACAGCCTTGCGGTAAAAGAAACCTTGGCGTTGTCGGGGTTGGGTTTTGAGGTTGCGACAATCGGCACGCCCTTGGGCGCTACATATCCCTTCGATTGTGCACTCAATGCGCTGCGTATCGCGAATAAACTTATATGCGGCAAGCACACAGCGCCTGAGATTATCCGGTATTGCAATGACAATGAGCTAGAGGTATTGCGTTGCGCACAGGGGTACGCGCGCTGCTCGGTGTGTGTGGTTAATGACAACGCGGTCATCACAGCAGACCCATCCATCTCATCGATTTGCTTAAAGCAGGGGATGGATGTATTAAAGATAAGCCCCGGGCATATCCGCTTACCCGGATATCCTTACGGCTTTATCGGCGGGTGCTGCGGACTAATAGACCAGAATACGCTTGCGTTTACCGGCGCGCCGGAGAACCACCCGGACGGGCAAAAAATAATCGATTTCCTCGCGAAACACCATGTAAAGTACATAAGCTTAACAGAGGATGCACTTACTGATATCGGTGGTTTTATACCACTGCTATGTGAGTAAACACAATCCATCGTTGTATTCTATGCGATACAACAAAGAGGAGCAAACGACAGATGCTATTACATATTCAATCCTTGCATAAGGGCTTTCTTGATAAAAAGGTGCTTTCCGATATCAACGTGACGGTGGAGAACACAGACCGTATTGGACTCATCGGCGCAAACGGCGCGGGAAAATCCACGATGCTTAACATCATCACCGGCAAGCTCGAACCGGATAGCGGCACGGTGATGCGGTCTGGTGGTCTTTCCATCGGATTCTTGGAGCAGAACAGCGGTCTTGACCGTAACAGTACCTTGTACGACGAGATGCTGAGCGTCTTTGAGCCGCTTTTAAGCCTGCAAAACGAGATGCGCGCGCTTGAAAAAGAGTTGGAGCTCTGCGGCAGCGATGCAAAGCGACTGCAAGCCGTTTCTGCCGAATACGCAAAAAAGCAAACGGTGTTCGAGCACGGTGAGGGATACCTCATTGATGTAAAGATTAAGACCATCTTAAACGGTATGGGCTTTGGTCAAACCGCACCCGATACCGCGATTGCCTCACTGAGCGGCGGAGAGAAGACCCGTCTTGCGATGGCGCGTCTTCTGCTGGAAGAACCGCAGCTGCTGATTCTCGACGAGCCCACCAATCATCTGGACTTTAAAACCTTGATGTGGCTGGAGCAGTACCTGACCGACTACAGCGGTGCGATTATTGTCGTGTCGCATGACCGCTATTTTCTGGATAAGGTTGTCTCTGAGATCTGGGAGCTGGAATGGAACACGTTGACTGCCTATCCGGGCAACTATTCAAAATACCTGATGCTGAAGCAGGAGCGATTTGAACGGCAGCATAAGGAATACGAGCAGCAGCAAAAGCAGATTGCCTCTTTGCAGGACTACATCGACCGAAATATGGCGCGCGCCTCCACCTCAAACAGTGCAAAGGGGCGTCTTAAGACGCTGGAAAAGATTGAGGTGATAGAGAAACCCACGGTCTATGAGAAGCACATGACCCTGCGCTTTGAGGCGGATCGTCCACCCTATAAAGACCTGCTGGAGCTAGATAATCTTTCGCTTTGTGTCGGCGAAGGAGAAACGAAAAAGCAGTTGTTCCATGACGTGTCGCTCAGTATCAAACGGGGTGAGCGCGTTGCTTTAATTGGCGCAAACGGGGTGGGAAAATCCTCCCTCCTCAAAGCTGTTCAGGAGCTGCTTCCCATTAGTGGCGGCAGCTATCGCTGGGGACAAAACGCGGTAATCGGCTACTACGAGCAGGAAAACGCAAACCTAAACCACGACAAAACCGCACTTGATGAATTGTGGGATCGTTTTTCTACCCGCACCGAGTACGAGATGCGCACGGCACTCGGCAGGGTTCTGCTTACAGGGGAACATGTATATAAACCGGTGCGTGTATTAAGCGGCGGGGAGCGCGCAAAGCTCTCGTTTGCTATTTTAGCACAGACCAAAACCAATGTATTAATCCTGGATGAGCCTACGAATCATCTGGATCTAAACGCCAAGGAAGACTTGGAAAAGGCTCTGCTCTCCTACGAAGGCACGCTGCTGTTTGTGTCGCACGACCGCTATTTGCTTAACCGTGTACCGACTAAGATTGTAGAATTGTTTGCGGATGGTGTTAAGGTCTATCAGGGTAATTTCGATTTTTACATGGACGAAATTACCCGGGAAAAGGAGCAGGTCGCCGCACAGCAGACCGCAATGGCAAAGCAAATCCCCACAAAGCACGACGGGTACTATAAAAGCAAAGAGCAAAAAAGTACCGAGGCAAAGCGCAAAGCGCGTATTCGCGAGCTGGAAGGCTTAATTGAAACCTGCGAACAAGAAATCAGCGCGCTCGAGCTTGACCTCACAAGCGAGGAGGTATACAGCGACTACAAGCGCTCGCAGGAGATCTGCGCGCAGCTCGAAAAACGGCGCGCGGCTCTGTCGGAGCATATGGATGAATGGGCTGAACTCGCCGAATAATATGAAAACGCAACAAAAAACGGATGTGTACCTTGTGAGTACATATCCGTTTTGTACTGTAACATTAGCTGCAAATGTTTGTTTGCGGCTTGCTATTATATCCTCACTCGATTACATACGAGGCTTGAGTAGTAAATTTACACCGCAAACTCCACCTTTAACGCCGCGAGCGCATCCTCTTTGTGTGCATCGGACACCAACACGGAGATATCCACCGCGCTTGTGGTTATGATGGTAATATCAACGTTTGCCGATGCTATGGCGCGCATTGCGCGTGCGGCTACACCGGGCGTCGTCTCCATCTCCGCACCGAACAGCTGTATCTGGCAGTTCCCGCTGCTGACAAGCGGCTTAATGGTGGGCATCGTCTCAGATATTTTAGCGGTAAGGTTCAGTGCCTTTACGAGGTCTGCACCGAGGATTGAGAAGGAGAGAGAGGTGTACTCACCCTGGGGTGCTGCATGAGAGATCATGTCGATATTGATGCCCGCATCCGAAAACTCGGTCAGTATCTTTGCCAGCAGAGCGGCACTTGCAGGAGCTCTGTTTATGGTGATAAGCGCGACATCGTCGGTTACGGTAAGCCTGGATACGCCGTTCATAATAGTGACCGTCCTTTCCCATCAAACAGGTGGTAAGCATTCAAGCTATGCAAGCAGATCCGTCATATCATACAAGCCGGGTTTTTTACCGACCAAGAAGATGGAGGCATTGAGTGCACCCGTTGCAAAAACATCACGGGAACGTGCGCTGTGGCTGATGGTTACAATCTCATCGGGACCGGCAAACAGCACCTCGTGCTCGCCTACTATCGTTCCACCACGAACGGCGTGGATGCCAATCTCGTTTTTGGGGCGTTTTTCCCGCCGCACATGACGGTCATATTCATAGCGATAGCCGTTATCACGCGCATCGTTTATGCCGTTTGCAATCATTAAAGCGGTGCCGCTGGGTGCGTCAAGCTTGCGGTTATGGTGCTTTTCAATAATCTCAATGTCAAACTCATTGCCAAGCACCTGCGCAGCCTTTTTGGCAAGAGCAATCATCAGGTTGATACCCAGCGACATGTTGCCCGAATGAAAAACGGCTATTGCTTGAGAAGCCTCGCGCATAGCGCTGAGCTGTTGTTCGCCCAGCCCGGTCGTACAAACCACGACGGGCAGCTCTTTTTGCTTAGCCGTATCTAGCAGGGGAAGCAGAGCCGTCGGATGGGAGAAATCAATAATAACATCCGCTTCGGTCGTAAGCTCCTTGGGTGAGGGGAATACATCAAAATCGGCGTACTTTACCGGGTTAATATCGATGCCCGCAACAATTTCGCAGTCGCTGCGCTGTGCGGCACACTGGGCAATCATACGTCCCATCGCGCCGCAGCAGCCGGAGAGAACTATTTTTGTTTTCACTTCCGTTCCTCCCACATCAACCGTTGTGCGCAGACTGAATCAGACTATGGCGTTCAAGGGACTTCTTAAGGATTGCTGTATGCTCGTCACTCAGGGTGTCGAGCGGTGCTCGACCCGAGCCTACGGCATAACCCATCATCTCAAGCGCGGCCTTAACGGGGATTGGGTTGACATCAAGGAACAGATTGTTAATGAGCCCAAGCAAATCGAGCTGCAGCTTGCGGCTGGCGGCGACATCGCCCTCAAAGAACAATCTGCAGATGTCGTGCGTTTCGCGGGGCAGGATGTTGGATACAACCGAGATAACGCCCTTGCTGCCCAAAGAAAGGAGCGGCACAATCTGGTCGTCGTTGCCTGAGTAGAAGTCTAGGTCACACCCGGCCGCAAGCTCGGCTATTGCCGAGATGTTACCGCTTGCCTCCTTGGTGGCGACGATGTTGGGGTGCTTTGCAAGCTCCTTGTATGTGTTCAAGCTGATGCTCATACCGGTGCGGCTGGGTACATTGTACAGGATAATCGGCAGGTCGGTCGCATCTGCAATTGCATTAAAGTGCTTAACCAACCCCTTTTGTGAGGTTTTGTTGTAGTAGGGAGTAACGTGCAAAAGCGCGTCAACACCCGCTGTCTTTGCCTCGCGTGAGAGCGCAACCGCATACGCGGTATCGTTGCTGCCAGCACCCGCAACAACGGGCACACGTCCCGCAACAGCCTTTACGGCGTGATAGAGGATGTTGATGTGCTCGGCGTCGGTAAAGGTAGACGCCTCGCCTGTGGTTCCCGCAATAATGATTGCGTCGGTTTTATTTTCTATCTGAAAATCAATCAAGTCACTCAATAGCGCGTAGTTAATCGAGCCGTCGGGGTTCATCGGGGTAACAATGGCGCAGCCCGCGCCGGTAAATACCGTCTTCTTCAATGATTATACCTCCCTGTCTGGTAATGAAATACGGGGATGGCTCCAACAAATCTCTTAATCGAAATAGCCGTTTGCCGCAAGAAGTTCTGCCATAAGAACACCGCCGCCCGCAGCACCCCTCACCGTATTGTGCGAAAGGCATACGAATTTATAGTCATACTGCGAGTCGGGGCGAAGCCTGCCCACCGATACCGCCATGGCGTTCTCTAAATCACGGTCAAGTCGGGTTTGGGGGCGGTTATCCTCTTCAAAGTAGTGAATAAACTGCTTCGGGGCAAGGGGCAGCGAAAGTGCTTGCGGCTCGGCGGAAAACTCAGCCCATTTCTGCTTGATCTCGTCCATCGTGGGCTTTTTATCAAACGAAACAAACACGGCCGCAAGGTGACCGTCCGAAACCGGAACACGAATACACTGGGTTGTAATAGCGGGGGAGACTGCGGGCACAATAACCCCGTCCTTTACTTCGCCCCAAATCTTAAGCGGTTCTTGCTCGCTCTTTTCCTCTTCGCCGCCGATAAAGGGGATTACGTTATCCACCATCTCCGGCCAGGTCTCAAAGGTTTTGCCGGCACCCGATATTGCCTGATAGGTGCAAGCAAGCACATTCTTAATACCATACTCCATCAACGGGTGCAGGGCGGGTACGTAGCTTTGCAGTGAGCAGTTGCTCTTAACCGCAATAAAGCCGCGTTTGGTTCCAAGGCGTTTACGCTGAGCAGCGATAACCTCCATGTGCGACGCGTTAATCTCGGGAACAATCATTGGCACGTCGGGTGTATTGCGGTGTGCGGAGTTGTTCGAGATAACAGGGCATTCCGCCTTTGCGTAAATCTCCTCAAGGGCTTTTATCTCATCCTTTTTCATATCCACGGCGCAGAACACAAAATCTACCTGTGAGCTAATTGTCTGCACATCCGCGGTTGCGTCCATCACAATAAGACCTTTTACCTTCTCCGGCATCGGGGTTTTCATCGCCCAGCGGGTACCGACTGCTTCGGCGTAGGTTTTGCCTGCCGAACGCGGAGATGCCGCAAGCAGCTTGATCTCAAACCACGGATGATTCTCGAGTAGGGCGATGAATCTCTGTCCCACCATGCCCGTAGCGCCGATAATGCCTACTTGATACTGTTTCATGCTTCTCGTTCTCCTTTGTGTTCTCGTGCAGAATGCTAACGCATATTGCACCTGTGCATCGACTTGGTCTCTGTTTGCAAAATGATGTTGGAATGGGTGGTTTTGCGTCCTTCTTTCAAGTGATATAACGACCAATAGAGGGCGCGATAGTAGTTACATCCCCAAAAAAGGGTAACAAAAAATCCGGCATGAAAACCGGATAGTCAACCAATATAATAAATACGGGGCTATTGACCAAAACACAAATATGGTTTAAAATTGTGAAATTGGTGTATAGCTCTCCATCATTACTATAATGATGACAGTCACATCCCTGTTCGGTAATGCAACCAGGGTCATCAGCCGTCGGTTCTGATCCCTTCGGCGGCCTTACCTTTCACCCACGCTCAAACGATCCCGACGATCTTGCGGTGTGGTTACTCATTAAACCCGCGCCTCTATCCATTTCAATAAAAACATATTAGCACTCGTCTGCCGATATGTCAATTTCTTTTATGAAAATCGTCCTAACAGGAGAATTTCCGTATGAAAAAATCCGATTTTTGGTATGAATTGCCCGAACATCTCATTGCACAGACGCCAATTGAGCCTCGCGACGCCTCATGTATGCTTACCCTTGACCGCAGCACGGGCGAAACTCGGCATCTGCGTTTTCACGATATCATATCACTGCTGAGAAAGGGCGATACCCTTATTTTAAACAACACCCGCGTAATCCCCGCGCGCCTGTACGGCAAACGCGCCGATACCGGCGGCGATATTGAGTTTTTGCTGCTTGAACAAAAGCAGGATAAGCTTTGGGAGATTCTCGTACGCCCCGGCAAACGAGCAAAACCCGGGCATCGCTTTGTTTTTGGGGACGGGCTGCTGTACGCAACCGTTGAGGAGGTACTTGCAGACGGTAACCGTCTGGCTCGGTTTGAATGCGAGGGCAGCATCTATCCCGTTCTTGAGCAGATTGGGCTGATGCCCCTGCCACCATACATCAAAGAGAAGCTGACAGACAATGAACGATATCAGACCGTGTACTCCCAGCAGCTTGGCTCCGCCGCGGCACCCACAGCGGGATTACACTTTACCCCCGAGCTGCTGGAGGAGATTCAAAAGGCTGGGGTGAATATCGGCTTTGTGACGCTGCATGTGGGTCTTGGCACCTTTCGGCCGGTTAAGGAGGAGAATATCCTCGACCACAGGATGCACAGCGAGCATTACGTTGTGCCGCAAGAGACCGCGGACTTACTCAATCAAACTAAGCGAAATGGCGGACGTGTTATCGCGGTGGGTACCACAAGCTGCAGAACGCTGGAAGCGATGGTCGCTACACACGGGGCGATCTGCCCCTGCGAGGGAAGCACCGATATATTTATCTATCCGGGATTTGAGTTTAAAGTGCTGGATGGTCTAATTACAAACTTTCATCTACCCGAAAGCACACTGATTATGCTGGTAAGTGCATTTGCAGGCTACGATAGTACCATGAATGTGTACCGTAAAGCCGTAGAAGAACAATACCGCTTTTTTAGTTTTGGGGATGCGATGTTTATCTATTAAGGATTTGAGGAACAGATATGTTTACACTGATTAAGAACGAGGGCAGGGCAAGGCGCGGCGAGATGACGACCGTGCATGGAACGGTTCAGACCCCCGCGTTTATGAACGTTGCTACTGCGGGAGCGATTAAGGGCGGAATCTCATCGGATGATTTAATAAACCTGAAGTGTCAGGTAGAGCTGTGCAACACCTATCATCTGCACATTCGTCCGTCCGATACCCTGATTAAGGATATGGGCGGGCTGCATCGTTTTATTGGCTGGAATGGTCCGATACTAACCGACAGCGGAGGGTTTCAAGTGTTTTCGCTCGCCAAACTGCGAAAAATAAGGGAAGAGGGCGTATACTTTTCGTCCCATGTGGATGGTCAAAAGATATTTATGGGCCCCGAGGAGAGTATGCGCATTCAATCCAATCTAGGCTCCACCATAGCAATGGCGTTTGACGAATGTGTGGAAAACCCCGCCGCCTACGACTATGCCGTAGCGTCCTGCGACAGAACCTACCGCTGGCTGGTTCGGTGCAAGGATGAGATGCAAAGGCTTAATGCTTTACACGATGCCGTAAACCCCAAGCAACTGCTGTTCGGCATCAATCAGGGCTGTACCTTTGATGATCTGCGCGTAAACCATATGCAGCGAATTGCTCCGCTTGATTTGGACGGCTACGCCATTGGCGGGCTCGCGGTTGGCGAACCGGCAGCGGACATGTATCGTGTTATTGATGCGGTGGAACCGCATATGCCTATTCACAAGCCAAGGTACCTGATGGGGGTGGGAACGCCCTGCAATATCATAGAGGCAGTAAGCCGAGGCGTCGATCTGTTTGACTGTGTGATGCCAAGCCGCAATGCGCGCCATGGGCATCTGTTCACCTTTGATGGCGTAATAAACATCATTAACGCAAAATACCAGCGCGATGAACGACCAATTTCAAACGAGTGCGATTGCCCTGCCTGCCGCAACCATTCGCGGGCCTATCTCAGGCACCTGTTTAAGGCGGGAGAAATGCTTGGCATGCGCCTTGCCGTAATGCACAACCTCTATTTCTATAATACGCTGATGGAGCGGATTCGTGATGCGATTGATAAAGGGGAATTTTCGCAGTTTTGTGCGCTATATCTGCCTGTTTTGGACAAACGCATTACAATCTTGTAAACAAAAGCGCTTATTGGTAAACAATTTATGTATTCTTACCAGGAGCCCTTGCACGGCGTGTATTTTCAATGTATAATAAAACAAGTTGAAAATCAAAATTTGAGCAGTTTACCGAACTAGCTGGAGGAAGAAAATGAACGGATTATTTTTACTGTCTGCCGCTGCTGATGTTGCTGCAGCCGGAGAACCAAACTCTACACTTGCAATGCTGATTCAGTTTGGACCCATCGTCCTGATTTTTGTTGTTTTTTACTTCTTTATGATCAGACCCCAGAAAAAGAAGGAGAAAGAGATACAGAGGATGCGTTCCAACCTGCAGGTTGGCGACGAGGTTGTAACCTCCGGTGGTATCATTGGTCGTGTTGTGAGCATTCGTGAGGACACAGTTGTAATTGAGACCGGTTCCGATCGAAGCAAGGTTCGCATTGCAAGATGGGCTATACAGACCAACAACACCGTGCATGATGATGTGGACTCGTCCCTGAAATAAAGTCCATTTATTGCAAAGCCGACTTCTGTCATAAACATTGCGACCTCCGAATATCCTTTAGCACAAGGATTGTTTGGGGGTCGATTTGTTTTGAACAATGCAATAGCGAATACAAAGCATGAAGAACAAAGACATGTTTCGTTTGTAAAACCAACGGTTGTATCCGCGGTGTTTACGATGCTGCTGCTTCTGGCGATGTCTTTGGTGTTTGCGGCACTGTTTGCACTAACCGATCTGCCGATCTACCTGCTTATGCCTTCTGCAATCCTAATGCTTGCGATCGCATGCTTTGCGGGCGGGTTTTTATCTGCGAGAATGACCAAAGCCAAAGGACTGACGGCAGGCATCTTCACAGGGGTTTTGGTATATATTGTGTTGTTTTTGCTTAACATCCTGTTTGTACGCTCCGGGGTTAATGTGTTTGCGCTTGCAAAGCTGATGCTGATGCTCACGGCAGCCGCAATTGGCGGAATAAGCGGTGTCAATATGATTGCGAAGAGAAAATAATAATTGCATCACGATTTAATATGTGTTAAAATAACTATTGAATCAGTGACGGGAGGGATAACACTAATGAAGCATGTAAAAACATTAAATACCGCGAACCTGAAAAAGAGCACCGCAAAGGGTGGCTGCGGCGAATGCCAGGCTTCCTGCCAGTCGGCTTGCAAAACATCTTGTACGGTTGCAAACCAAAAGTGCGAGAACGTAAACAATAAATAAGCTCTTTACAAACCAACAAAAGAATAATCAACAGGGGACGAGAACTGTCCAGGGACAGATGCACTGTCCCTTGTTTTTTGCCATAACGGCAAATACAGCATGGTAATACATACGGAGGACAACCTACATGAACAAGGATTCTCTCATTCATAAATACGCGCTTAACGGCTACCACATAGTGTTAGATGTACACAGCGGGGCGGTTCATATCGTTGATGAAGTGACCTATGCACTTCTTGACGAGATTGCTCCTCCGCTTGAAAAAGACTGCCCGCATTCTGTCCTTCGGGCACTGGAAACACAATTTGATACCAGTGCGATAATTGACAGCTACCAGGAGCTATATAGCCTTTATCAGGACGGTGCGTTGTTTTCTGCGGATGATTACGAGCAGTTTCAAGGCATGATGTCCGGCTCGCCAATAAAAGCAATGTGTCTACACATTGCGCATGACTGCAACCTGCGCTGCGCGTACTGTTTTGCCAGCACAGGGGACTTTGGCAAGGGCAGAAAACTAATGCCGTTTGAGATTGGGAAGGACGCCATCGACTTTTTAATTGCGCATTCTGGAACGCGCAGAAATCTGGAGGTCGACCTGTTCGGCGGTGAACCGTTGATGAACTTTGAGGTGGTAAAACAGATTGTCCGGTACGCACGTAGCAGGGAAGAAGAGACCGGCAAGCGGTTTCGCTTTACAGCAACAACCAACGGCATGTTGCTGACCGATGACAAGATTGAGTACCTCAATAAAGAGATGGAGAACATCGTGTTATCCATAGACGGGCGCAAAGAGGTAAACGACCGCATGAGAACGCGGGTTGACGGCCGAGGCAGCTATGACCTGATTGTACCGAAATACCAAAGACTTGTAGAACTACGCGGGCAGGACCAATACTATGTGCGCGGCACATTCACAAAGCAAAACCTTGATTTTACAGAGGACGTGCTCCAACTCAAGCGCCTTGGTTTTGAACAGATCTCGGTTGAGCCGGTGGTATCGAATGAGGAGAATGAATTTGCCATAACGGAAGCGGAACTGCCCGAGGTGTTCGCAGTGTACGAGCGCCTTGCTAAGACACTACTGGAGCTACGCAAGAACAACGACGGGGTCAATTTCTTTCATTTTATGATCGATCTGGAACAGGGTCCGTGTGCCATTAAACGGCTTCGCGGCTGCGGCTGCGGCAACGAATACGTAGCGGTCACCCCCGACGGCGATATCTATCCCTGCCACCAGTTTGTCGGAATGGAGCAATGGCGTATGGGCAGTGTGCTTGACGGTACACTGGATGAAGCGCTGAAGGATCGCTTTGCAAAAGCCAATATCTACGGCAAAGAGGACTGCAGTCGTTGTTGGGCAAAATTCTACTGCTCGGGCGGCTGTAACGCCAATAATGTTCAATATCGTGGCGACTTGCTAAAACCGCACACGGTATCGTGCGAGCTTGAAAAGAAACGCTTGGAATGCGCGATTATGATGAAGGCAGCGCAGCTCGATATGTAAAACAAACAGCGTTTGCTTTAACCGTATAAAAGGCGCCGACACCGGTCAGAAACGACCTTTGTCGGCGCCTAACTTGTTGTACTAGCAGATGCTCACCAACCAAATCTTAGCCTGTTCTAAATCCGAAAAGAACCCGTATGCAAATAATCCATCGTGTTTGTTCAGCCGCGCCCCCACATACGTGCGTATTGCAACGGTTAAGCCCACAAACGCAACCTTTTTAAGCCTGCCGATTGATAAGAGACGGGATATTAGGATATCGGCGGAGTCTTTTGTAACCAACGTCTCGGAAAGGTTAATAAAAACAAGCGATGGCGCGGATGGACGACGTAATGTCGGCAGCTCTTGCAAAAACTTGCTCACCATAATATCGGTGTGAACCGATAAAGAATCCAGCTCAAAACACCAAAGCTCTGTGTTTGCAAAGGGAAGGGGGAAAGAACGCCGTAATATCAGGTCTTGCTTCTCAATGTGTTTCATACCTGTTCGCTCCTACTAATTTATGTGTAAAGTATACCATCAAAGCGCTCGGAATGTAATCGATAACGCATAAAAAAACGGCAGCTATCAATGCACCCAAACATGGTTTACATAAATACGGCAACATAATATTGGACGTTGTACATAATTGGTTTTACATAATTTTTGTTATTTGCAACAAATTTTTATTAATATTCTGAATTATGTTGAATATGCAGAAAAAATATATTATATTTAATACAAGCACTTTTTTCCGTATGTATTCTACAAATAGATTGGGAGTTTTGACACTGATGACAGTCACCTATGAGGTTGGTTTTATTGGTCTGGGCAACATGGCATCTGCAATTATTAATGGTATACTGCGCAAAAACACCTTAGAGTCGTCTTCAATCGCAGCATACGACCCGGATACAACCAAATGCGAAACCTTTGCAAGCAAGGGCGTTGCAATTATGCAGGATGCAGCACAGCTGACCGCATGCTGCCACTACGTGTTTTTGTGTGTGAAACCGCAGGTATTTGGGGAAGTAATTGCTTCGCTAAAAGGTACCGCGGGTCAACATAATGTGTTTGTCTCTATTGCCGCGGGCATTGGTGCACAATATATTAAGGATCAGCTGGGCTTTGATTGCAAGCTGGTTCTTGTCATGCCCAATACGCCGCTGATGCTCGGCGAAGGCGCCAGCGCCGTTGCTTGTGTAGCGCCGACAACAGCAGATGAATTTGAGTTTGTTAAGGGTATCTTTGCGTCCTGTGGTATCGGCGAGGAGATTGCTGCGGACAAACTGTCCGAAGTTATTCCCGTTAACGGCAGCAGCCCGGCGTTTATCTACCTGTTTGCTAAGATTGTTGCGGAATTTGCCGCCGAACAGGGCATTGAATACCCGGTTGCGATGAAGTTATTCGCGCAAACGTTAATTGGCAGCGCCAAGATGTTAACCGACAGCGGGCTGTCGCCCGATGAGCTAATTCGCATGGTGTCTTCGCCCGGTGGCACAACGCTGCAGGGTTTGGCCTCCCTCGAGAATAACGGATTCGAACGAACCTTGCGCGCCGCCATGCAGGCTTGCATTGACCGTGCTTACAAACTATGTAAATAGCTTCTAAAACATCCCCGTTGTGAATAGTATAGCTTATATATAGCTACGCGAAACGGGGTATATAAATGAGAAGGACAACCTTTTCACGGTCGGGGAAGGGAAGCTTGGGTTTAAAGAGTACCGCGCGTTTCTTGCTTGAACATCGGCTTATTTACGCCATCTATGTATTGTTTTCCGTTGGAATTGCAGCCGGGGCGTTCGCCGTTCGTAACGGTGGTGAGAATGTCTTAATCGAGTTGGATGCTTTAATGGGGGCGTATATTGCAAACCGAGCTGAACGCCTGTTTCTGCCGGCGTTTTTATCGTCCTTTACCGTAAACTTTTTAATACTGCTCGCCCTTTTGTTTTTGGGGTTTTGCGCAATTGCACCACCAATCATACTCCTTGTCTCGGTGGCGCGAGGCTTTAGTTTGGGTGTGTCTATCAGTTATCTATACACCACAGCAGGGGGCGGCGGTATTCTCTTTGCACTGCAACATCAAATCCCATCCGCTGTTATCGGTTCGTTTGTACTGGTGCTGGCCTGCGCAAGCTCATACAGCCTATCTAAGGTTTATTTTTCGCTTTTTTATCACGGTGTTGCCGACGCCACGGTGCCGGAAGCTGCCGGGGCTTGCTTGACCAAATACATAATATATACCATGCTAACCTTCCTTTGTGCCTTGGTGGATGGCATCTGTTGCATGTTATTTGGTGCCCCGATCTGATTTTTGTGTATGATAATTCATTATTTATACAATCCGTAAAAACGTATGTTCGCGGCTTGTCATTGTACTGTGCACGACAAGCGGACGCGGGATGAAATCTTTGCCATGCACAGTGGCAGAACGGACGAAAAAATGACGCAGTATGTTAATAGCTTTAAAGACTATCTCGTAAACAGCAAGGATGTAGCTGCTAATACGCTCGAATCGTATGTACGAGATGTAAATGCCTTTATTTCATTTGTATCACAATATAGTGTTACCGAGCCTTCACGTGTTACGGTCGCAAATATTGAGCTGTATGTTGATCAGCTCAAGGCTCTAAAAAAGAGCAATTCCACCGTAACAAGAAGCATTGCCTCGCTGCGTTCTTTTTTTCAGTTCCTTGTACTGCATGGATACGCTTCAACCAACCCTGCGCGAAGTGTAAAGCTTGAAAAGATAGAAAAAAAGCTTCCATCCATCTTAACCAATCAGGAGATTGACCGCTTGCTCAAAAGCCCCAATACCAACGAGCCAAAAGGGTGTAGGGATAAGGCTATGTTTGAGCTTTTATATGCAACAGGAATTCGTGTGTCTGAGCTGGTATCACTCAACATACAGGATATCAATCTGAATGTCGGTATTTTAAACTGCCATAATGGTAAGGCAAGTCGGATTATACCAATCTATCCGGAAGCACTCAAGGCCCTTAGTGAATACATATATAGAGTTCGCATTGCAATTGTGCCAGACAACGATTTTGATGCACTTTTTATTAATTTAAACGGCAGTCGGTTGACTAGACAGGGTTTTTGGAAGATAATAAAAACATACGCAGAAAAAGCGAGTATCAAGGCAGAGATTACACCCCACACGCTACGACATTCCTTTGCCGCACATCTTTTAGAAAACGGAGCACAGCTTAAGGATATAAAGGAAATGCTCGGGCACGCGGATATTTCATCCACCCAGGTATATGCCCAGATTATGAAAAACAAGTTTAAAGATGTGTACAATAGATGTCATCCTCGTGCGTAATTATGTAGTGTCGTAACAATAAAAGGAGTTGCAATATGGGATTTTTAGGACTTAACAACTATTCAAAGCCGGGTAAGGGCATTTCAAAGGATACGCCTGAGAAAAAACGTTTTTTTCTGTTTTGGGAGATATTTTTTCGTAAGTTTTGGAAGATAATCCAGGCAAATCTTTTGTATACTTTATGTTTTGTGCCGTTTGTGTTTTCATTTGTGCTTTTAATATCATGGGGAACCAATTCGACCTTTGGTATTGTTGTTTCAGTGATCGCGCTGATTCTGTCCGCGGGTATCGGTGGTACGGCAACAGCCGGCATTACCTATATTATGCGAAACTACGCAAAGGAGCAGCACGCGTTTTTGGTATCCGATTTTTTTGATGCAGTTAAAAACAACTGGAAACAGGCGTCTATTACCGGAATACTACAAACATTGGCAGGATTTATAGTATACTATTCTTCAAGCTTTTATTATGCAAACATACAGAATTTCAATATCTACGTGGTGTTATTTGGAATAAGCTTACTGCTAGGCATTTTGCTTTTATTTTCTTCTTACTATGTGTATTTACTCATGGTTACAATAGATCTTAAGCTGGTGCCATTGTATAAAAACGCGTTGATTATGAGTATTCTGGGGCTGCGAACCAATTTTATAACAACACTGTTTGTGGCTTTAATTATAGTGCCAACCGTTTTGTTTTTACCTTATACAGTTGTTTTAGTGGTTTTAATTGTTCCGGCATGGGTACAACTGATTTTGTCGTTTAACTCATATCAGTATGTGAAAAAGTATTGCATCGATCCGTTCTATACAAATCAAGATGAAAGCAACCCCAATAACCAATTAAAATCAGAGTCAGTTTTTTCTGACGATATTATAACCGGTAAATAAATGCGCATGAAGTAGCGAGCTTATAATGGGCCCGCTACTTATTTGCACTGCCCCAAACTGCACTAAATATTTATTTAGTGCAACTGTTAGGAATTATATCTTAAGCTATTATTTTAACTACCCTTACTAATAATCCCCCTCCCACTTTCGAAAAACAACTTTGTTCTTTTGAAAAAGTACGTTGTGCTGTAAGAGCTATTTACGCCATCCGCCTGCTGCATTACAATAATAGTTGTAGGTACGACATATTGAATCTATTATTACGGAGGAGTTTTTTACATGACTATTCAAAGCATCATTAACGGAATACTCGCGTACCATCCCGATATTGGCGATCGCAGAACCTGTGATGTAATTATCGGCGGAGACCCGAGTGTGGAGTGCACAGGTATTCTGGTTTCCATTGCGCCCAATGTAGATGTAATACGTAAGGCCATCGAGATTGGCGCAAACTTCATATTTGTTCACGAACCCACCTTCTACAGCGGCTATGACGACGAGTGCGAATGGCTGGTCGGAAACGATGTATACGAAGAGAAACTCGCTATGCTCGTGGACAACGGCATTGTGGTATATCGCGACCATGACCACATCCACGCCCATAACCCCGATGGCATCTTCCACTACCTGCTTAAGCAGCTTGGATGGCTGGAGCATGTGGTTCCGGGCGAAGGACGCGCCCCCGAAATCAAGCTTCCTGAGACCACCTTGGGCGAGCTTGCGCTGCATATTAAAAAAGCGCTTGGATTAGAGACAATCCGCTACATCGGTAACCCTGACGTGAAGGTTTCTACGGTTGGTTTCTGCGGACACCTGCTTCCCAACGAAAACACAAACTGGAGCAATAATGCTCAGGTTGCCGCTTCATGGAAGTTTGACGTAGTCATCCCCGGTGATATCGTGGAATGGACTGTGCCGCTCTACTTCAGTGACGCCGCAAAGCTCGGAAGAAATAAGGGAATGATCCTCCCCGGTCACTTCATGCAGGAAGAAGGCGGCATGCGCTGGGCTGTTGAGTGGCTTCGTCCCATCGTAGGTGATGACCTGCCGGTAACATTTGTATCTGCCGGTGATATGTTCAGCTACATGTAAGTTTTCGAAATCTAAATAAAAACAAGCTTACCGAGTTAAACCGGTAGGCTTGTTTCATTTTGTTGTATTTAGCGGTGTGCAAAAATCAATTTTGCTGTGACTACATATTTCTTGCCTGTATCCCCCAATGCGACTATAATAATAGTAGGAAGTCCAAGCTTTTTCTATTGTATTTGTGACGGAGTGGTTTTATTGAACCCCAATCTAATAAACGATTGCCCAACCGTTTTGCGCGATTATCTATTTTATATGGAGACCATTAAAGGGCGTTCACCCAGAACGGTTGAAGGCTATTTTATTGATTTGCGCACTTTTTTACGGTTCTTAAAAAGATTAAGAAATCGTGTCTCCCCTTCTGTCTTGTTTGAAGAAATAACCATATCGGATGTTGACGTTGAGCAGCTAAGTACCGTTACCCTTTCGGATGTCTATGAGTTTTTACATTATACCGCAAGCGAACGCGGCAACAATGCTGCCGCCCGTTCGCGTAAGGTGTCTTCCCTTCGCGGTTTTTTTGGATATCTAACAATTAAAGCAGGGTTATTAAAGGAAAATCCGGTGCGTGAACTTGAGATTCCTTCCTTAAAAAAGACCATTCCTAAGTACCTCACCCTAGAAAACAGTATTGAGCTGCTTGCAAGTGCCGAGGAAGTCGAAAGTGCAACGCGTGAACGAGACTACTGCATCCTTACGTTATTTCTCAACTGCGGAATGCGATTGTCCGAGCTTGTTGGTATCAATCACACCGATATCAGAGATAACCGCCTTCGTCTGCTCGGCAAGGGCAACAAGGAACGAATCGTTTACCTCAATGATGCCTGTATGGAGACCATTAAGACCTACATAGCCTACAAACACGCAAATGGAATAAAGGCAAAGGACAACCCCAACGCCCTGTTTGTCTCCCGAAATCAAACCCGCATCAGCAGGCGGCGTGTTCAGCAGATTGTCGAACGACAGCTGGCCGCCATTGGGATGGACGGAAAGGGTTTTTCTACCCACAAGCTGCGCCACACAGCCGCCACGTTAATGTACCAGCACGGGCAAGTGGATATCCGTATGCTCAAGGAGATTTTAGGTCACGCTAATCTTGGCACTACGGAGATTTACACCCACATCTCGAGTGAACAGATGGAGAGCGCGGCAAAAAAGAATCCGCTGTCTAATATAAAGCCTCGTAAAAAGAGTAAACTCGCAGTTCACAGTAACAACAAAGATTAAGCCCATTCAAACAACATGTGGCAGGGACGTCTTCCCTGCCACATGTTGTATCATTTGGATTTATTCAAGGCTGCTATCGCCTGAGAAAGGTTGCTGACGCCAAGTATTTCGATTCCATACTTTTGAGGGTTAACGAGTTTAGAAAGCGAAGCCTTTGGCATAATGCACCGCCCAAAACCAAGCCTTGCCGCTTCGTTAACACGTGACTCCGCATTGGATACGGCTCGCAGCTCTCCCGCAAGCCCGAGTTCACCAAACACAAACAGATCCTCGCCAATCGGGCTGTCTATCAAACCGGAAACCAGCGCCAACGCCACGGATAGGTCGGCTGCCGGCTCATCCAGCCTTAATCCCCCTACAATGTTAACGTAAGTATCAAGACTTGAGAAAGCGAAGCCTGCACGCTTCTCAAGCACTGCCAGAATCAGCGACATGCGGTTATAATCAAAGCCGGTAGAAACCCTTCTGGGGGTACCAAACCCCGTTTTTGTGACCAATGCCTGAACCTCGGCAAGGATGGGACGACTGCCCTCCATCACACAGGCAACGCAGGTGCCCGATACCCCAACCGGTCTGCCCGAAAGCAGCATCATGGATGGGTTGTCCACCTCGCTCAGCCCGCTGTCTGTCATCTCAAAAACACCAATCTCGTTGGTAGAGCCATAACGATTTTTTACCGCACGCAGGATGCGGTATGGCATGTTGCGCTCTCCCTCAAAGTAGAGCACCGCATCCACGATATGTTCAAGTACCTTCGGTCCCGCAATCGCGCCATCCTTGTTTACGTGACCCACGATGAAAACAGCAATCTCCTCGCTTTTTGCGCAACGCATCAGGCATTGGGTACACTCCCTAACCTGGCTGACGCTACCGGCCGCGGAAGAAATCGCGCTGTGTGTCATCGTTTGAATCGAGTCAATCATCACGATGTCGGGTTTATGTATCGCAATGGTGTTGATAATACTCTCTATATCCGTTTGCGCAAGCAAAAAGAGGTTTGGCCCGGAAACGTTTAGTCGCTGTGCGCGCAGCTTAATCTGCCGCTGAGATTCTTCGCCCGACACATACAGTATCTTCAGCCCCAGCCCAAGATAGGTGCACATCTGAAGCAGAAGCGTCGATTTACCGATACCCGGGTCGCCGCCAAGCAGCACAAGCGAACCGCGTACAATTCCGCCGCCAAGAACACGATTCAGTTCCTTAATGCCCGTAGGGTAACGAATCTCATCTGCATCTAAAACCTCATCCATGGCGACAGGGGCAGCAAAAGATGAAGGAATCCCACCTAGCATAGCCCCCTTTGAGGATGTCGCTAAAGGTGCGGTCAGCTCCTCAATCAGGGTATTCCACTCTCCACAGCTTGGGCATTTTCCCATCCAGCGCGGTGATTGCGCACCGCACTCGTTGCATACAAAAATGCTTTTTGTCTTCATTATAAGCCGCCCTTCGCTGATTATTACACATCCAGCTCATTGATTGGTCTCGGCAGTATTCATCTGACACGCCTCAATGTACTGTGAAAGCCCCGCGTATATGACAAATGCCACATTGTTTTGGTACTCATCGGTTTTTAGGTTTTCACACTCTTCCGGGTTGGAAAGAAAGCCGCATTCCACCATAACGGACGGGATATCAGAATGATACAGCAGATAGATCTCCTTGCCGGTTTTTTTAACCTCGCGTGCGTTATCCGGCTGCAGCATCGCTCGAAAAGAACGCTGTATAGCTTGCGCAAGTATCTGGCTGTCGGAATTTTTGCGTCCGTAAAAGACCTGCGCACCGTTATATTTTGATTGTGTAAACTTATTTTGATGGATGCTGATAAACAGCGCTTCGGGATGTTCGTTAATAATCCTAAGCCGATTTCTAATGTCTGATGTTTTTTGCTTTTTTATTGTTTTAATGCCGTCATCGAAAATTAGTCGGTCGTCCTCTCGCGTCAAAACGACATTATAGCCGCCAACAATCAAGAAATCACGCAATTTCAAAGCAATGGATAGATTGAGGTCCTTCTCAATAGTCTGTTCATCGTATCCAACCGCTCCGCCATCGATTCCCCCATGACCCGGGTCTAAAATGATTGTAATCCCATTGTCTGGGACAGTGTATGCAGGGACAACCTTATTATTGTTAAGCATAGCAATAAGAATGGTTATAGTAATCGCGGTAATAAATAACACCGCTAAAAATCCCGGACGAATGCGAATAGTAGGATACCGAGTATATCGCCTTTTGTTCATACACATCACCCCAACATAGGTTATGCGAATGAACCGATAAAATATGTGCTATTTCTTTTTCTTGTAGACTAAATGGGCAAGCAATGAGATTCTGTGGTTTCCCAGGTAGTATGCAAGCATGGAGATTGCAGGCACTACAAGCGGAGGCAGCAGCGTAAGCAGCACATGGATCACTGTAAAGTCTTGCACCTTTTCAGGCAAAAATAAGCTGTGGAATCCAAAAAACACCGCGCTTAGAATGCGAAAAATCCCAATAAACATCTGGTTCTGCTGTACCATTCCTATTATGAGCAATACTACAGGCAGGTACAACACGGTCATCCCAATCAAGCCGATTTTTAGTCCGGAGTAACGATCGAAAGCAATGTGACCGGTCTGCACATAGTTAATATCCTTCTCCCCCACATTCCACAACCTCATATAAACAAACAGATATAGAACAAGCAGCGTGATTACTTGAACCAAAGCCACACCTGCATTATGTTGCAGTATGCCTGTTAGGGTTGCCAAAACAATCACACTAAAAATACAAGCGGTTACAATGCTTCCAATTAACGAAACGCTTAGTCTTAAATTTGATTTTCGATTCATTCCAATGCGACCTTTCCCAGTTGAATTGTCTGTTTTTCGTATTATGTATCAGTATCATTATATCCAAGTTTCGGCCTATAGGCAAGTAGGACCGCAAACGATGATAAAAGATAACACATTATACGGCAGTTGTTTTGTTCGAACATATGTGCTAAAATATCCATACTATCATTTTGGTTGTATTATTGATATGATTGAGTTGTTACGTCTCTCGTCTTTAAAACGACCGAAATGGATTGACAGGAGGACATGTAGATGTCGGCACCGCTTGCAGATCAAATTCGCCCCGATACCATCGACGACGTTGTCGGTCAACAGCACCTACTAGGCGAAGGTCGGGTACTGCGCAAGATTATTGAAACAAGGCAGATACCAAACCTTATCTTCTACGGTCCGTCGGGTGTTGGAAAGACCACTGTTGCGCGTATTCTCGCGCAGGCTGCAGGTAAGCGACTGCACAAGTTAAACGGTACCAGCGCGTCGGTTTCTGACATTAAGGATATCGTTGCCGAGCTTGAGACGTTTGCGGGGACAAACGGCGTCTTACTGTACCTTGATGAGATACAGTACCTAAATAAAAAACAACAGCAATCACTTTTAGAGTACATTGAGAACGGTCGGATCACGCTGGTTGCCTCCACCACCGAAAACCCGTACTTTTATGTATATGGGGCTATACTAAGCCGTTGCACCGTCATGGAATTTAAGCCTGTGTCGAGCGACGATGTCATACAGGCTATTTTGCGTGCATTTCAAATAGTCGGCCGCCAGCGTGACGAGCAGTATGAGCTGGAAGCCGGTGTTGCAAAGGCAATCGCCGAAACCTGCGGCGGTGACGTGCGCAAGGCAATCAACACCGTGGAGCTGCTGGCACTGACAGCACCGTTTCAGGGCGAAACCAGAACCGTAGCGCTGGACGCGGTTACAGAGATTACACGAAAAAGTGCCACCCGATATGACCGGGACGGCGACTCGCATTACGATATCTTATCCGCGTTTCAAAAGTCGATTCGTGGCTCGGATGAGAACGCGGCGCTTCATTACCTGGCAAGGCTATTAGAGGCAGGCGATATCATCTCCCCTTGCAGACGGTTGCTCGTTACCGCGTGCGAGGATATCGGGCTTGCTTACCCCCAGGCCATTACGATTGTGAAGGCCTGTGTGGACAGCGCGCATCAGCTGGGCTTACCAGAAGCGCGCATTCCCCTCGCGCAGGCGGTCATCGTTTTATGTACCGCGCCAAAATCCAATACCGCCATCTGTGCCATCGATGCCGCCAGTGAGGATGTGCGCACCAAGAACACCGGGGATGTACCTATCCATCTAAAGGATACTCATTACGGCGGTGCAAAGAAGCTTGGGCGAGGTCTCACCTACAAATACGCACACAACTATAAAAATGGATTCACTCTGCAGCAGTATCTACCCGATAACATTAAGAATGCGAAATACTACGCCTTTGGAAAAAACAAGGTCGAGCAGGCTGCCAAAGCTTACCGCGAAAGGATTGTCGCCGAGGACACCACAAACAACCCTGACGGAGGTTCGACTCAATGACATGGTTAACCTTGCTGGGGATTACTCTGTTATCGGCTGCTGCTTTAACCGGTTTGTTCCTTCTGCTGTCAGCACTTATGTGTGTAAAGCTTTTGTTCTTTGCAAAGAATCAAAGCTATCAGGATTCGCTTGATATCCTCGCAGACAAAGGCACGCGGTACACCGACATCCTCCCCGCCGAGATTCTTGAGCGCGTTCAGATAACAGGTACCGACGGCACGCCACTAACGGGTTACTTCGCAAACCTTTTTCCAGGTTCAACCAAAACAGTGGTTTTGGTTCACGGAATTCGCGCCAGCCATATCATCGGATTACAGTATGCCCCGTTGTTTACTGCGCATGGCTGTAATCTACTTGCCATTGACCAGCGCGCACACGGGCTAAGCGGCGGACGGGTTTGCTCGTACGGGTATTATGAAAAGTCCGATTTGACCGCATGGCTAAATTATCTACGTAAACGGATCGGCAATGACGCAAGGTTTGGGTTAATGGGGCACTCGATGGGAGCCGCTACCGTACTAAGCGTTGCTGAGTACAGTAAGGATATTGAGTTCATCGTTGCCGATTGCCCTTTTGACCGTCTGGATGGATTTATTCTGTACCAGCTGCGCAGGTTAGGGGTTTTTGCACGACCCGTCTATTCCTTGGTTCGGCTCATAGTGCGCTTGTTTATTGGGTTTGACCCAAACACCGTAGCGCCTATTTTAACAGCATGCGGGGCGGGACGGGATATCCCTACGCTGTTTATCCACTCCAAAGGCGATAGCATCATCCCTTTCTCCTGCGCGGTACGGATGTATGAAGCGAAGCGCAACCCTAAAGACCGCCTGTACATTCACGAAACCGCCGCGCATCCCGATGTGTATGCCAAAAACAAGGAACTGTATCGGAAGCAACTGGATGAATTCATAAACGGTATCAATTAAACAGCGGCGTTTGCGCACTGCAAACGCCGCTGTTTAATTTAGGTTGTGACATACAGGTTAATATCCCACGCAGGAATGTAAGGGTGCTTTCTAAGGTAGATGCGGTAGGCAGGGTTTAACTGCTTAATAAGTCGCGGCAGTGCGAACAAGTCCTCGTTGCGGTGGTATGCGGATACAATCAGCCGCGGCGCATCTTTTTTTATGGTCTGTGCGCAGCCGAGCAACGCGTCATACTCCGCACCCTCCACATCAAACTTTATCAAGCTAACGGGGGTGTCGCACCCCCGAAGCAGATTGTCCACCGAGTCCGCCTCTTTTGCGACGCTCCTCGCGGTGCTGCTCGAAAGAGAGGAGTTTCTGCCCGCCCGAGAGTCAAAATGCAATGTATCACGGGTTTTGTGTGCAAGCAGATTGTATGCGGAGATTCTGGTTCTGTCCGAGGGCGTCAATTGCTGTTCTAATTTAAGCTGTAGCTTACGGAAGTTTTTTGGGTCCGGCTCCAGTGCGGTAATGTGGGCGAATTCTCCGTCTGTGTACCCCAGTAACTCCCGGATTGTGTCCCCATCGTACGCACCAAGATCGACGTAATGCTCGTTCGGGTTTGGTCGAATGATTTGGCGCATCGCTTGTGATTTCTGCGTGGTGCAAGCCTTTAACAGCTCGATTCTCCCCGTTAATTTATAGTCGATTAGCTGCTGTAATACCTGACGCGAACTGTCATCCTGCAATAGTGCATAGACCTCTGTTAACTCCGCCTCATGTTCTTTTACGTAAGTGTCGTCAAACAGCCCCTCACCCGCAACGGGAACGTCGGGCGCGTACAGCTCATACCGCTTATCCAGATCATATAAACGGGTAAGCATTCCGTCATCGTGAACCGCAAAGCATACCACGATAACAAAATCCTCGTATGTTTCCAATATCTCCGAGAGCCGTTTCACGCGAAAGCCTGCAAAGGAATGTCCCCGTACATACTCATCACTTGCAAAGATGTCGCTGATTGTTATATTTTTCTGCGCACAGACCTTTAATATTTTCTCCGCTCCGTCGCCCATTCCATACAATACGACAGGCTTTTTGGTTTCGCGCAGAGACTGCCATACCGTGCGCTGCTGTTTCACAAAATCCATTATAATATCCTCTCGCTTATACATAACCCAGCCTGATTGCTGTAAAGCCATTAAAGCGATACCATTTGCGTCTTTATTGTATTTACAACCATGGTAACCATATCAACTAGAAAGCCGAAGATAAGTATCAAGTAAAAATAACCGGTGAACGTGCTCCAAAATGTTGAGAGAACGGCAATACCAGTGCCAGCCCTTGCAACGGTGATGTCCCAGACGAAGTTGTGGTTCCAGATCTGCGGTGAGATTAACACGGGTACGATAATTGCCAGTGACGCAACGTTTAGTAATGCAACGATAATTGACAACCGAATCGTATGCCTGCCAATCAGCAGCTTAGCAGTTTCGCGTAAGATGCCTAACGCAATACAGATGTTAAACCATATAACCGCCGTTTTTAGGTATTCAAGATGAAACACGGGTACGATATGCAATGTGCCATTATTGAAATAAATCACACCCAAAAGCCACGGTGCCACATTGAGCAGAATAATTACAGCAATATAAAACACTATCGATACAATCGGCTCTGATCGTTTTATGTCCTTAACCGCTTCGGGTAGCTGGGGAAGCATATTGGGATACCAAATTTCCTTTGTTTTATTATTGTTTCTTTTATTGAAATAATCAGCAATCACAAATGCAGCGGTTGTAAAGGCAAACGCATTGATAATCGCCATATACATAGAGAAAATATAATCACCAAGCAGTGCAAGTGTGTTTTCCTGCGGCGACAAAAAAGCCAGTATCGTATGAGCGATTGTCATGCCGAAGGCTACACAGACCAAAACCAGCAGCAGAATATAGCGATATGTTTCAAACAGCTCCGGACCGATGAGATATTGCGGATGTTGGATATATTGCGCCGCAAGCTTATCGGGCGAACCAAGCCCAATTAGCACCTCGTCAATCTCCTTTGCGGTCGGTTCGTTGCCCCGGCATCTCTCCGTCACCAGGTCGTCGATTAAGCTCCGCAGCTCCCGCTTAATATCCTCCCGCTGAGAACGAGGCAGACGCTTTGCAACCGCATAGATATAGCGGCTACTGATTTCGTCCAGATACATTTCATTCGCCGACATGGTCGCTCTCCCCTTCCGTAAACAATTGATTCATTCCGCTATTTATCTCCATCCAGCTCGCACGAAGCTTATGATACAGCTCGGTGCCGTATCCGTTGCGAGAATAATACTTGCGCGGTTTCGCGCCGGTTGTCTCCCACTCACTGGTCAGCAGCCCTTGTGACTCCAAACGGCGCAGAAGCGGGTAAAGTGTTCCCGCATCAACGGTAATCCCTTTTTCGCATAGCTGTTGTACTAGCACATAACCATACTTTGGTGACGAAAGCTGGCTTAAGACCGAAAGCACCAGCGTACCTCTGCGTAGCTCCAGCAACAACGATTCGTATAATTCTTTGTCCGCCAAGATATCACCTCCCATCCGCATTATACTGTGTGTCATACACTATTGTCAATATTATTTTATAATAATTATCATATTATTTTACAAGGGTCAAAGAATCATAGAGAGATGCAATTTACCCCTTGCGCATAGTCTATAAAAAGGTTTAAAATAAAGATATCCCCGTATTATGATGATGTTAACAAAATAATAGGCAAAAGTGAGGAAACGATGATGATAACTTCCAGCATCAAGGCTAGAGGCAGCCATATTTCCCCCGTATCGATACTTTGCGAGCAATTGGGAATGGAAATATCGGATCATGCATCTGCGATATTTGCGCGCGGAGATTGTTTTGACGTCGCCGCAGGCGTAGATGGTCTGCCCTTCTACACGCCGGTGATTGGGGCGCTGATTGCGGATGAGCTTTTGTGCGCTGTTTTTGAACGCGCGTTCACAGGCAAACAATCCGTATTGGTGCGATGGAACAGCGACGACCAATCGGTTTGTGTGTTGGTTGGTTTAGGCGGAAGTGCCTCGCTTCTGCCACTCTCTGAGGATGCGCAGGCTAGAATGTGTGCTGTAATCTCCCAGTCTCTTAGCTGGGGCGGAACACTTGACGAAAAAGGACAGCACATCTGCGATTTAAAATCACCGCAGCCGGGACCCAACTATTACACCAATATGCTCATCGGTAACCGCATGGGCTTTCGGCGTCCGCTGCAAAGCACACCCAAGTCGGTAGTCGACAGGTTGGGGCGCGGCAGCTTTCGTTCCCATGCAGATACACAGGTTCTTGCCACCCGTTGGGACTACCGACCGGAGGAGAACGGCAACCCTGCCAACCGCCAGTTCTATCTGGTGGAAAACGGCAAGGTCATCTTCTATTCCGGCGCACCGGAGGATAACCGCGTTTTATCCGCTCGCTGCATCCATTCAAACAACCATACTATCATTGAGTACAAAACCAGTTGTGGACTTGTAATCCGCCGCACCATCTTTATCCTTCCCCAATATGAAGGGTTGCCCCTTGCTACCGAGGCACAGCTTGTAGAAATAAAAAACAAGGGCGTAACCTCCCGCGACCTCCGCATTGTATATACCGGCATGTTCGGAACACCTGCAACCCATGCGCTAATGCAGGACATCATCTACACCACGGTAATCTGCCAATCCGAGGTTTTATACGACGAAGATGGCAATATTGCAGCTGTAAGCTACGATTATAACCCCCCGTGGGAGAAGGGCAACGTGCGTTTTCACTCGACCATTCTGCACCAGAACGGCAAAGTGGTTTACCCCGACAGCTTCTGCTTTAAATATGATGAGCTCGTCGGTTCCGGCTCGCTTCGAAACCCAGAATTTGCGAGCGCTTTGCCAAATCGTCATACCCGTAAAGGCCCCGGATTTTTTGCGGTGGGGGTTCCCTTCTGCGTCAACAAGGGCGAGACGGTGAGCGTCGATAACTTTACCGGTCTGATATCCGAAGTGGTAGAGGACGACTACGATGTTGTGAGAACCACCCGTACACAGATCGCTGCATTGCTCGACCGCTTCTCACGACAAAATGCCATTTTGGATTCGCTTACTGAAGTACAATTGTTCTGTTCCAAGTACGCTACTTACCTTTCGGTTAACAGCAACGAACCCGAGTTTGACAGCTATTGCAACCACAACCTGCCGTTTCAGGTTTTTTATCAAACCTTTGTATCCCGTTCCTTTGACCAGACGCAAAAGGGCTACCGTGAGATTGGCTTTCGAGAGATTCAGGATGTCTTTGCATCGATGTACTATTTTGTCGGTATGGGCCGCCCCGACTTTGTACGTCAGCTAATCAGTGAGTGGGCTTCTAACGTGTATGCCATGGGCTACGCAAACCATAACTTCTATTGGAAAGGCAAAGAACCTGGTGTTTACTCGGATGACAGCCTTTGGCTGTTACAAGCGGTCGGACGCTATATCGACCTAACGGGCGACCTTGCGTTCCTCGACCAGCAGATTGAGATTGCTGACGGCGGAACACGTCCCTTGTGGGAAACGTTGTGCGCCATTATCACCTACTCCGCAAAAATCTCGGTTGGTAAGCACGGCTTCCCTCTCATCGACGCGGCGGACTGGAACGACTGTCTGCACGTCGACCCCGATTGCCTAAACGGCATTGAAAAGGAAAAGGCGTATGATAAACAGCTCGAGCAGGGCGGTCAGTATGGCGAACCGTTAAAAAGCAACCTATCTGAGAGCATTATGAACGGTTTTCTGCTTAAGGTAGCCATCGATATCGCCGTTAAGCTTGCTGCTGCCAAAGGTAATACCAATGAGGCAAAATACTATTCGGTGCTGGGCGCCGATTTAGCGGATCGCCTGCAAAAGGATACATGGAAGGGCGATTATTTTGCACGCGTACTGTTTAACCGCGGCAACGGGCTTGAATACCTTGGAGCTAAAGGCGACACTCTAGCCATCGAGGAGGGCGCGGAGGGAACCTATTTCCTGAACTCGTTTACCTGGTCGGTGCTTGGCAATGTGGCTACCGATGAGCAGATTGCTACGATGCTCGACACCATAGACAAGCATCTGCGCACGCCCTACGGCTACCGTCTTTGCACCGGTGTAGATTATCCTCGCATCGCCCCCCGCATCGCGGTTGCGCTGTACTTCCAGGGTGACCGAGAGAACGGCGGAGTATTTAAGCATGCCAATACAATGGCGGCAACCGCCATGCTTAAGGCCGCAAATACCGTCAAAGACCGCGCTCTTGCAAGACGCCTTACCGAGACCGCATACTGGGTTATCGACGTCATATTACCCTACAAGACACTGTCGGCTCCCTTTATTACCTGCGGCAATCCGCGTTTCTGCACGCAGTACAACAATTACGAATCAGGCGAAAACATCGGTCCGACACTCAGCGGCACCTCAACCTGGCTGCTGCTCTCTCTGATGGAGGCATTCGGCATCGAGTACCGCGCCGATGGTCTGAAGCTGCATCCTCTTCTTCGCCCGCAGGACACTACCCTGTGCTATACGCTGAAAACAGGTGATACCTCCTATGCCATAAGTGTGCAAAAGAACGCAGGCTTTACTCGTTGCGCGGATGGCTGCACCGTCAAACTGGATGGCGCTGTTCTTACCGATTCTCTTATCCCGCTTCTAAACGACGGCAAAGAGCATACGGTTGAACTGGTTTTAGCCAACTAAAAGACAAATGAACATAAAAAACCTTCCTGCAAACGCAGGAAGGTTTTTTTGGAGGTACCACCCGGATTTGAACCGGGGAATAGAGGTTTTGCAGACCTCTGCCTTACCACTTGGCTATGGTACCATATGGAGCGGGTTACGAGGTTCGAACTCGCTACCTCCACCTTGGCAAGGTGGCGCTCTACCAAATGAGCTAAACCCGCATACATGGTGCTTCCGGTCGGAATCGAACCAACGACACGAGGATTTTCAGTCCTCTGCTCTACCAACTGAGCTACAGAAGCACTTTGTGGCGACCTGAAGGGGACTCGAACCCCTGACCTCTAGCGTGACAGGCTAGCGTTCTAACCAACTGAACTACCAGGCCACATGGTGGGAACAACAGGGCTCGAACCTGTGACCCTCTGCTTGTAAGGCAGATGCTCTCCCAGCTGAGCTATGCTCCCACGTGTGCTGTCGTGCGTGACAACGAATTATATTTTACTATATTCTGTGCCGATTGTCAACACTCTATCTCCCTCTTTTATGAAAGAAAACAATAAATAGATTTTGGTCTATACAATGCTGCCACAAACCTTGACTTTGCCGATTTAAAGGGTATAATTAGGTTAAAATTGCGAATGAATTAACAAAGGATGGTCAAAACTATGCCCTACAAGGTGTTGGGTGCGACACTGAAGGCGCTTTCCGACCCAAACCGACTCAAGATTGTTGACATCCTATCCTACGGTGAAAAATGCGCAAACGACATCTTGATTGAGTTGGACATCACGCAGCCTACTCTATCGCACCACATGAAAGTTCTGCAAAAGCTCGATCTTGTGGTATGCCGAAAATCCGGCCTTTGGCGGTATTACTCGCTAAACCATGAGGAATGGGTTCGGGTGCACGAGGTGCTAAGCTACATCTATAACGAAAAATATTGATATGAAACAACGGAGCTTACACAGCCCCGTTGTTTTTTCTAACCTCTTCTACTGCCCGGCAACAAGTATATCCGTAAGTTCCTGCTCGGTAAACAGATACTTCTTATTGCAAAAATGGCAGACTATTTGGGCCTGCTTATCCTGCTCAATCATCTCGGTTAGCTCTTCCCTGCCTATGGCGGCAAGCGCCTTTTCATACCGATCTTTACTGCATGTGCAGCGATAGCACAGTTCTGAAGTGTTCAATATCTCTGGATCAAACCCAGCCAAAACGCGGTTGCAGATATCCTCTGGTGTAATGCCGTTAATCAGCATGCTTGTTACAGAATCAAGCCCTTCCAGATTTTGCTCCAGTACGGTAATGCAGTTTTCGTCCGCGCCCGGCAGCAGCTGAACAATAAACCCGCCGGCGGCTTTTACCGTTAAGTCAGGATTTACAAGCACCCCAAGGGCGCAAACCGTCGGAGTCTGTTCACTTGCGGCGTAGTACCCGGTAATATCCTCGGCAACCTCACCCGAGATAATCGGAACCTGTCCGACATAAGGCTCTTTGAGCCCGAGATCCTTTATTACATAAAGCGTGCCGTTTCTGCCCACCGCTCCCGAAACATCCAGCTTTCCTTTGTCGTTGAGTGGCAGCTCGACAACAGGGTTTCCCACATATCCGCGCACGTTACCCCGACTATCCGAGACCGCTATAATTGAGCCGGTAGGACCGTCTCCCTTCAAACGCAGGGTAAGAGAACTATCCTCGCCCTTGAGCATTGAGCCCATCATTGCGCCGGCGGTCAGCAGTCTGCCAAGTGCTGCGGTTACAACCGCCGATGTGGAGTGAATCTGTTCAGCATGCGAAACAATGTCCGTGCTGTCTATTGCATACGCTACCGCACTGCCGTCGGCAGCGATAGCGCAAACCAATTTTGCCATATGTGATTTCCTTTCTGCTTCTTTTTTAAACAGTAAAAACAATTCCTAATCCGCAGACTTCTTGCACACCACAATCATCCGCTCGCTGTTCTCCCGCACAGGGTCGAGTGTATCGTCGCCATAACAATCGGTAACACAAAGTCCCGCCATGTTAAGTAGGCTTGTAAGCTCGTCCAAAGAATAGACACGTTCATTAAACTGCTCGGTACTTCGGCGGTAATCACCTGATTTTAAGCACTCAAAAAAGTCAAGCCGTATCGTCGTTGTCCGGCTTGACTGATCGTAGGCATTTTGCCATACACAGTAGACACCCTCGCAGTCATACACAAAGGTGTTTTCGGCTAATACCTGCGCGTGCTTATACAGCGTATTTGCGTCAAAAATGAATACCCCTGCGGGGTCTAAAAACAATGCAACTCGTTCAAAACAGCGCAGAAGTGTCTTTTCTGACGTGATATGGTTGATGCTATCGAGCGCACAGATGCAAGCATCAATCGTACCGTACATATCAATACTCTGCATCTGCTGGCATAAGTATTGCACACCTAGGTGTTCGGGTGTTTTTTCTATTGCGTGGCTTAGCATCTCATACGAGCCATCCACACCAATCACGTCATGACCGCGTTGTGCAAGTAATACGGACAGGCTCCCTGTGCCACACGCAAGATCAAGCAGTAGTTTACCGCCGTTTCCGTGACGCTTGAGCAGCAAGTCAAAATAAGCGGCGCGCTTTTCGTAATCTACATTCTGTGTCAGTTGGTCATAGTATTTTGCAAAGATGTGATATCCGCTCATTTTTCTTCCTGTTCCAGCCTTTTAAATACAATGCTATAACCGTCACAACCATAATTCAAGGAACGGTTCACCCTGCTTATTGTTGCGGTGCTTGCGCCGGTAGCGTTAACAATGTCGCTGTAAACGTGCTTGTCACTCAGCATCTTTGCTACCTGTATGCGTTGCGATAATGCTTTGAGTTCGGGAACGGTGCACAAATCCTCAAAAAAGCTATAGCATTCTTCAATGGTCTCTAGCTTTAATATTGCCTTAAACAGATACTGAATATTGGGGTCCTGCAACTTGTTATTCATAATAATATCAAGCCTTTCTCTCCTACACACAACGCATAGAATCTTTTGATGAATATATTATTAATGCCCGTGTATCGCGCACATCGGGTATGTCCTACTATCACTAATAGTAACACACTGAATTGTGAAAGTAAATACTGGATAAGCGACCGGCGAGCGGCAAATTGATTCAAAAATCAAGTATCGCCACACAGCATGTCTTCTATGCGTTGTCTCGCCACAACCAAGCGTGCACGTCCGTCTTCTAACATAACTACGGCAGGTCGCGGCAGGCGATTGTAGGAGGACGCCATTGAAAAGTTGTATGCGCCGGTGCAAAGCACGGCTATGATGTCACCCGCTGCAACCTGCTGCAGGGGGATTGACTCGCCAAGCAGGTCTCCGCTTTCGCAGCAGCGTCCCGATAGGGTAACCGACAAGACCTTCGGCTCGTTCATCCGATTAGCGACCTCCGCTGTATAACGCGCACGATACAGCGCATAGCGAGGGTTGTCGGTCATTCCTCCATCCACTGCAACATAGATGCGACCGTTTGTCATCTTCTTAATGCAGCCTGCTCGGTATAACGTAATACCGCAAGGTCCGACAATCGAGCGCCCGGGTTCTATCGTTACGGATGGCATTTGCAGCCCGTTCTTATTGCATGAACGATTCAGCACGTCAGACATACGCAGGATATACTCCTCAGGTTGGGGGACGACATCCTCTTCGCAATAAGGGATTGCGTAGCCTCCGCCCAGATTCAGTTCCGGCAGCATTGTACCCGACACAAGGTAAACCTCAAGCAGAAAGTCCGCCATGCGCTGTGCTGCAATCTCAAACGGAGCGGTATCCTGTATCTGCGAACCGATATGGCAATGTAACCCATGAAGGTTGATGCCGGGGCTATCTAGTGCAGCATTAACAGCCTTCAATGCGTCGCCGTTTAACAGGGAGAAGCCAAACTTAGAGTCCTCCGCTCCCGTTAAAACCGCCTTGTGGGTATGCGCATCAACGCCGGGAGTTATTCTCAACAGGATATCAGCCCCAGTTTGTTTTACTTCGGTTAGCTGATTAAGCAGTTGGAGTTCCTCAAACGAATCAACAACAATTCGTCCAACGCCATACTTGAGCGCCTCGACCAGTGTTTCAGTCGGTTTGTTGTATCCATGTAGAATCATGCGGTTGGGCGGAAAATCCGCAGCAAGCGCGGTATGCAGCTCGCCGGAGGACACAATGTCAAGGTATAGACCTTCACTGCTTGCGATGCGGCAGAGCTCCTTGCAGCAAAACGCCTTACAGGCATAGGCAACCCGTCCATCCGCAAAGCAATGCTTCATTGCGCTTAAAAACTCACGGCATCGGCGTTTTATCGCATTTTCATCCATAACATACAGCGGTGTACCGTATTGCCCACACAGCGCAGCACAGTCAACACCGCCGATCGTTATATGCCCATATTGATTATGTGTTAGATTCGGCCAGAACATACGCGTCTCCCCCTTTGTACCTCGGGTGAGGCTATCGTAATATTCTATTCCGCCGCTTCCGGCTCGGTTACTTCATCAATAATCTCTCGAATCGTCTGCGCGCCTTCCCCTGTCATCGACGAAAATGGGATCATTGTAATCTCGTCGGCATAGGGAATCTCGTTTAAGAACCCTTCCGTGCGCTCCTTGCGCTGTTTTGCAGACAGCTTGTCGCACTTGGTCAGCACAATAACAAACGGAATCTCCTGTTCAACAAGTGTCGCAATCATACTCTGGTCATCTGCAGAGGGCGGATGCCGCATATCGATTAGCTGAAAAACAAGTGCCAGATTTCTGCCTTGAGAATAATAGGAGCCAATCAGCTCCTGCCAACGGCGCTTCTCGGACTTTGAAACCTTTGCATACCCGTACCCCGGCAGGTCAACCAAGCGCACATCCTCGGCAAGCTTATAAAAGTTGATTGTAGCGGTTTTGCCCGGCATAGAGCTTACTCTCGCAAGCGATTTGCGGTTTAACAACTTGTTAATCAGCGAGGATTTGCCTACGTTGGAACGGCCGGAAAAGGCAATCTCCAAGCCGACATCGCTAGGCAATTGGGAGGAAAGCCCATAGGATGCCTCGAACACCGCGTTGTTGAAATTCATCTTCCCTCTCACTTTCCTTTCGTTCTTGTAGTATATTAAAAAAAGAAACGGTCACGCATTCGATAGTATATCCTTTATACAACACAGCAGTCACGCCATAAACGTGACTGCCAATTGTGTATTTAAGTACGCCATTTCTGTTCGCTATTGCGGTATAATTGTAGGGTCGATGCTACCGGTTATCTTTTTGCTCAGTTCAACGCCATTATGTACCACTGCGTCCTTCAACCGGGCATCCACGCATTCATCGGTGCAAAACAACAGCGCGGTCTTGAGCACGTTATCCACATCATCGGCTAACACAAAGGTGAGCGCCTGCCTAACCGTTTCATCAATCTCTTCAAGGTCAGCACGATTATCCTCAGGAATGATTACCGTTTTGACACCGGCACGGTAGGCCGCCATCGTCTTCTCCTTCAGCCCGCCAATGGGTAAAACACGACCGCGCAGGGTAACCTCTCCCGTCATTGCCACCTCGCGCTTAACCGGGATTCCGGTCAGAGCCGACACCAATGCCGTAACCATGGTAACACCTGCAGACGGTCCATCCTTTGGAACGGCTCCCTCCGGGGCATGGATGTGAATATCGCGGTCTTTATAGAAATCCTCGTCGATCTTTAGCTTATCCGCCTTACTGCGAATATAGCTCACCGCTATGTTTGCCGATTCCTTCATTACGTCGCCCAAAGAACCAGTGAGCTGAATCTTGCCGGTGCCCTTTACCACGTTGACCTCGATCATCATAATCTCTCCGCCAACGCTGGTCCATGCAAGACCGGTAACTACGCCGATTTCGTTCTTTTTTAAGATATCGTCGGGGCGGAACTTACGCGGACCCAAAAACTCGCCGATGTTGGCTTCGGAAATCACAACCTTCGTCTGAGAGCCTTCTACAATCAGCTTTGCTGTTTTTCTGCACAGTGATGAGACCGCTCGCTCCAGCTTGCGCACACCCGCTTCACGGGTATAATAATCGATAACCGAATACAGCGCGCTGTCTGCAATCTTAATGCTTTTTGCAGACAACCCGTTGCGCTTTACCTGCTTTGGAGCCAGATGGTTGCGCGCGATGTGGAACTTTTCCTCCCGCGTGTAGCTCGAAAGCTCAATGAGCTCCATTCGGTCAAGCAGCGGCGCCGGTATCTCGCTTTTATCGTTAGCGGTAGTAATAAACAAGATGTTGCTGATATCAAACGCAAGCTCTATGTAATGGTCGCGAAACGCCTTGTTTTGCTCGGAATCAAGAACCTCAAGCAGTGCGGACGCGGGGTCTCCCCTAAAGTCGTGGCTGAGTTTATCCACTTCGTCCAGCAGTATCAACGCGTTTTTGCTTCCCGCACGGCTTAGCGCATCGATGATACGTCCGGGCATCGCACCCACATAGGTCTTTCTGTGACCGCGAATATCCGACTCGTCGCGAACACCGCCCAGCGAGATACGCGCGTATTTCCTGCCAAGTGCTGCCGCCACAGAACGGGCAATCGAAGTTTTACCCACTCCAGGAGGACCCACCAGACAGATTATCTGCCCCGTGATATCGGGTGCAAGCTTGCGAACCGCAAGAAGCTCCAAGATGCGCTCTTTCACCTTCGATAGACCATAATGGTCGCGGTCAAGAATGCGCTTTGCCTTGGCAATATCAATCTTGTCTTTGGTCTCTTTATTCCAAGGTAGGTCAAGGCAGGTGTCAAGATAGTTGCGAATTACACTCGCTTCCTGCGAGTTGTACGGCATCTTGAACAAGCGTTCCGCCTCTTTGGTCAGCTTTTCCGCCGCTTCTTTGGGCAGGTGCAAACGCTCGATGCGGTCAAAATACTCCATCGCTTCTTCCTGCACGCTGTCGCCTTCCCCAAGCTCGCTGGAGATGACCTTCATCTGTTCGCGCAAAAAGTACTCACGCTGGTTTTTATCTACCTGCTGTTTTACCTTGTCATACAGATCCTTCTCAATGGATAACACACTGTTTTCGTCCTCCAGAATCTGAACCAACAGTTCTAGGCGGCGAATGGGGGCGCTCTCTTCGAGGATACGCTGCTTGTCACCCGTCTTG
The DNA here is from genome assembly GCA_023413185.1 of Bacillota bacterium. Classification (GTDB taxonomy): domain Bacteria; phylum Bacillota; class Clostridia; order Oscillospirales; family Ruminococcaceae; genus Acetanaerobacterium. The sequence continues at coordinate 11,404 of JAEZQD010000060.1, read as the reverse complement.
AGCATCAGGTTACCCGATATGTATTCACATAGATATACGGGGTCCTCGCTCGCCATGACGTTGAGCATATAATCCTTCGGCATCTGTGGTGTTAGGTAGGAGTACTCCTCAAAAAGATCCTTCACCGTGCGCATCAGTGCCTCTGCAGTATCCTTTTGATTTTTTGTTCGGATTGTTTTAAGTGGCAATTCCTCTACCATAGCAGACATAAAGGGGTCTTCTTGCAATATATCGACCAGCTTCGCGCGGTAAAGACCTTCGACCAGGACGCGGAGGCTGTCGCCGGGCATCTTAAGTATCTGTCGCACCTCAGCAACAACACCGACAGAATACAGGTCGTAGTCCTTGGGTTCGTCTTCGCGGATGTCCTTTTGTGTAACCAAAAAAACAAGCTGATTGTTGCCCATTGCTTCGTTTAAGGCAAGCACCGACTTTTTTCGGCCTACATCAAAATGCAAAACCATATTCGGATATACTACCAAACCTCTTAGTGCCAGCATGGGGAGCCTAGCAGTTTTTACCTGAGCAGCTTGTTGATCCATAAAGGTTCCCTCCATTCTACCGGCTAAAGCAAATACTCTAATATATTGTCATTATCCGTCATACCAGTAAAATACATTAAATGATTTTACACGTACACTTCTTAACCCATTATATTAGAAAACACGTGTCAGTTCAACAAATTTATAACAACAAATCTTTTCAATATTATTAACACTTCACCCCAAGCTTAATGCTTATATGCGGAAGCAAACAATCCGTAAATAAAGATTTGCTTGAACAAAATGTAAAGTCAACACCATGTTGATGTCGACTTTACACGAATCAGTATGTGTTGTTTTTAGCTTACCGAGCTCTTTCTGGGTGTCTTTGGACGCTTTGCCGCGAGCATAAGACTGGATGCGCGCTTTTCGGGGTTGCGAATATACTGGGGCGGTTCGTCTCCCATAATACAGTTCTTGGTTATAATCACTGTCTCGATTGTTGTATCACTCGGCACATGGAACATCACATCGGAGAGTGCCGATTCAATGATAGAGCGCAGTCCGCGCGCACCGGTTTTTAGCTCGATGGTACGGTGTGCAATCGCTCTGAGCGCCTCATCATCAAACTCAAGTTTAACGCCATCCATCTCAAACAGCTTGACATACTGTTTAATCAACGCGTTCTTGGGTTCGCGCAGGATGGTAATCAGCATGTCTTCATCGAGGTTTTCGAGAACGGATATAACGGGAAGACGACCCACAAGCTCGGGAATCAGTCCATATTTGACTAGGTCGTGCGGGGTTATCTGCTGCATCAGCTTCTCTGCCGCAACCTCCCGCTTTTCTTTAAGCTGTGCACCAAAGCCAAGAGAGCTTACTCCTACGCGCTTTTCAATCAGCTTATCGATGCCGTCAAATGCTCCGCCGCAGATAAAAAGAATGTTTGCGGTGTTAATCTGAATAAACTCCTGCTGCGGGTGTTTTCTGCCGCCCTGGGGGGGAACGTTGGAGAGCGTTCCCTCTAAGATCTTTAAAAGTGCCTGCTGAACCCCTTCGCCGCTGACATCGCGGGTAATCGAGGTATTCTCGCTCTTTCTGGTAATCTTATCAATTTCATCGATATAAATAATGCCACGCTCGGCTTTTTCCATATCGTAGTCCGCTGCCTGAATGAGCCGCAACAGAATATTCTCAACGTCCTCACCCACATAACCCGCTTCGGTCAGCGTGGTGGCATCCGCAATGGCAAACGGAACGTCCAAAATCTTAGCGAGTGTCTGCGCCAGCATTGTTTTACCTACGCCGGTGGGACCAAGCAGCAGCACATTGCTTTTTTGCAGCTCAACATCGTTGGTTCCGTGGTAAAAGATGCGTTTGTAGTGGTTATACACCGCAACCGCAAGTGTAATCTTCGCCTTGTCTTGACCGATTACGTATTCATCCAAAAAACGCTTCATCTCTTCTGGGGTAGGGACCGTAACGTTGTTATCGCTTTTCTGTTTAGCCGTTCTCGAACCGGAAAGCGGCGAACTATCGGTAAGGATGCTCTGACAAAGCTCGACACACTCGTTGCATATATATACACCCGAACCGGCAATAATCCGGTCCACCTCATTTTGCTGTTTCCCGCAGAATGAACATCTTATGGATTTGCTATCATCCTTGCCCATATTGTACCCTCATCTCATTCCGCCGCTCATGCATGCATCAGTCTGCACCTATGCCGCAACGCAGCTAACATACGCCTTAAGCAGACGCGATTGTAATGCAAAAGCAAAGCCTGTTCGACTTTGCTCTTACATTTATTGTTTTACTATCTGGAGGTAATGACCTTATCGACCAATCCGTACTTCATCGCTTCTTCGGCAGTCATAAAGTTGTCGCGCTCGGTGTCCTGCACAATCACATCAAGGGGCTGACCGGTCTGCTCGCTCAGCAGTTTATTCAACTTTGCCTTGATGGCAATCAGTCGGTCGGCGTGAATCTTAATATCGGTTACCTGCCCGCGGAAGCCACTGGAAGGCTGGTGAATCATAATTTCGCTGTTAGGCAGGGCGAAACGCTTGCCCTTAGCGCCGGATGAAAGCAAGAACGCACCCATAGATGCGGCCATGCCGACACAGATGGTAGATACATCGCACTTGATGTACTGCATCGTGTCATAAATCGCCATACCCGACGTAACGGAACCGCCCGGGCTGTTAATATACAGATGAATATCCTTATCGGGATCTTGTCCTTCCAGGTACAGCAGCTGGGCAACCACAAGGCTTGCCGTTACGTCGTTCACCTCTTCAGACAGCATTACTATACGGTCATTGAGTAATCGAGAGAAGATATCGTAGGAACGTTCTCCTCGATTGGTTTGTTCTATTACCATTGGTACTAAGCTCATATCGTTTTCTCCTGCCTTTCGAATGCGCTGTCTTGTGTTGTATCACATCGAATTCAGCGCTATATTTATGCCAATCGTATGTTGTAGGTTTTTATTCTTCGGTTTTTGTCTTAGGCTGAGCCTTTTTTCTTGCCGCAGGCTTTTTGGGTTCGGGTGCCTCTTCGGCGGCAATTTCTGCATCATCCGATGACTTCTTAACAGCAGTCTTTTTGGGTTTGGTGGTCTTCTTGGGCTGTTCTTCGGTAGACTTTTCGGAAATTTCAGCACTGCTGCGCACAAGGTCAATTGCCTTGTTTACGACAATATCCTTTGACAGCTCTTCGGCGGCAACAAAGCCCTTAACCTGCTCTACCTCAAGCTTATACGCATCGGCAATCTTCTTGTATTCCGCATTAAGGTCCTCTTCCGAGGCGGTAAGCGACTCAAGCGTTGCGATCTTTTCGAGTGCAAGACGAATCTTCACCTGACGTGCGGCCTGCTCCTCAAAGGTTTTGCGGAAGGATTCGATTGTGCCGTTTGTATAACGCAGATAGGTGTCAAGGTCAAGCCCCTGAGACTTTAAGCGGTACTCAAAGTCCTGCACCATCTCATCCACACGCTTTTGATACATCACCTCGGGGATGTCGCCTTCCATCGCGTCAATAATCTGGTCAATTAACAGGTTCTCTACATTTTCAGTTGCGACGCGCTCCTTGTTATCAAGAATCTTCTTCTTGATATCCTCTTTAAACTCGGCAAGTGTGTCAAACTCGCTGACATCCTTGGCAAACTCGTCGTCAAGTGCAGGCAGCTCGGTGCTGCTTATTTCGTTGAGCTTAACCTTAAACAACGCAGGCTTACCCTTAAGCTCCTCGGCATGATACTCCTCGGGGAAGGAAACATTCACGTTGAACTCTTCGCCAATGCTGTGACCGACAATCTGCTCCTCAAAACCGGGGATAAACTGTCCCGAGCCGAGCACCAGCGTGTAGGCCTCTCCCTTTCCGCCCTGAAACGGAACGCCGTCAACAAAGCCCTCGAAGTCGATAACCGTGCTGTCGCCTTGAGCAGCCGCGCGGTCGTCAACATTGATTATGCGAGCGCCGCGCTCCTGATGGCGCTTAAGCTCCGCCTCGATCTCCTCGTCCGAAACGACGGGGGTCTCTTTTTCGGCTTTCAGTCCTTTATATGCCTTAACGGTCACATCGGGTTTAACAAAAACCTTGGCAAGAAAGGTGAATCCGTTTGCGTCAAGGGACGTCACTTCGATCTCTGCGCGATCCACGGGCTCGATGTTCGCTTCCTTTACGGCAACATCATATGCGGATGGATACAGCTCGTTTACCGCATCCTCCCAAAACACCTGCTCGCCGTACATCTTCTCGATCATCTTTCTGGGAGCCTTGCCTTTACGGAAGCCCGGAACCTGTATTTTAGGAGCATTCTTTCTAAATGCACGGGTTACGGCTTCGGAAAACTCCTCGCCGCCCACTGCAATTTCAAGCTCATATTTGTTTTTTTCTATTTCCTTGGATGATTTTAACTGCATGTTGTACAATCCTTTCGTCGCCGCATAATCTTTGGTGGAAAACGCTCCACTGCGCGGAAGAGACGCCCACGGCATAAAACCTTAGGGCAATCTATCCTTTCAATTATATCACAATCATTTTTTTAAATCTACTGGTTTGCTTGTTTTTTACTTATCGCATAAATTATCGTATACGAAGCGGCTTGAATTTCAAATAATCGGCAGAGGTCATAACATATTCTATGCCGTCCACCCTGCCTTGCACCGCGTAATTGCACCCGTTGCCGTGGATATGACCGTAATAGCAGGTCTTAACGGGAAACTGGTGCAGCACGTCAAGTATCTCGTTGCAGCGTTCCTTTGCAAACAGCGGAGGATAATGCAAAAAGCACAAGAGCTCCAGCCCAGTCTTTGCACCTAGTTCCAACGACGATCTTAATCTGCCCGCTTCTCGCAGGATTACCTTTTGGTCGGTCGCCTCGCTGCCGTCAAATATCCAACCACGAGTGCCGCAGATACTTACCCCCTCGGCGCATATGGTGTTATTGTGAAGAATACGGATGCTGTTTATGCTGTTTTGGGCAAAAAAAGTTTCCATTTTAGTTCTGGTTGTCCAAAAGTAATCGTGGTTGCCTTTTAGAATAATCTTTTTGCCCGGCAACGACTCGATAAACAAAAAATCGGCAAGGGCACCGGGAAGATCCTGCGCCCATGAGATATCGCCGCCAATGACAACACTATCCTGGTCACAAACCGTATTCATCCACCCACTTTGGATGCGCTCAACATAGCCATCCCATCCCGGAAAAACATCCATGGGTTTATTTGCGCCAAGTGATAAATGCAGGTCTGATATTACATATAACGCCACAAAGCACCTCCTTTAATCAAAGTATATTCAATTACGCAACATCAATACTAGATGAAGAAGGAGGTGATATTGATGAAGGATGAAAGAACAAGCCCGAATGACCAGTCTGCTCACGAGCATCTCGGTGGCATCATCTGCGACGTTAACAACTGTATATACAACGAGCAAAATCAATACTGTACGGCTACGCATATCAAGGTTGGTCCCAACTTTGCGGCAACAAAAAACGATACCGCTTGCGTGACGTTTGAACACCGATAACCGAAAGGAATGTCAGTTGCGCGGATGCTTTAGGGGCATACGCGCAACTATCTTTTCATTCTGTTACGCGTTAATGCCAAGATAGTTGTATACAGCGTCCCGCATCGAGCTGCTGTCACAACACTTGTCAAAAAGGACCGGACGGTCTTCAAGCCCTATAAGCGGCTCAGGGATTTGAGTTCCTGTCTTTTCAGAAAGCTTTTGTGCAACAACAAATTCCGATGCCTTTTCCTTTGTATCCGATACCGCCTCATACACGCTAGCGGGGAACTTATACGCATTTGCGGTAGAAACGATTACAGTGACCGTTTTATCTTTTGATTTGGCTACATAGTCTTGGTAAACCCTATACGCAACTGCGGTGTGGGTATCCGCAACGTAAGTACAACTATCAAACAAACCTCGGATGGTTTGCTTTGTGTCTTCATCATCACAGTATCCGCCTACAAACAGGTCTTTGAGCTTTGACAATACCTCCGACTTTACCTCATAGCGTCCCGAACTGGACAACGCGGTCATGCAATCGGTCATGTATGTGTCGTCATCGTCAGACAGATGATACAGCAGACGCTCAAGATTACTGGAGATGAGGATGTCCATTGACGGAGAAAGGGTGGTGTAAAACGGACGGTTGGTGTCATAAACGCCGGTGGTGATAAAATCGGTAAGTATCTTGTTGGCATTGGACGCGCAGATAAACCGTTTAATAGGCAGCCCCATCTGTTTGGCGTAATAAGCGGCAAGGATGTTGCCAAAGTTGCCTGTGGGAACCACAACATTGATAGGGTCTCCAAAACGGATGCATTCATCCTTCACCAAATCACAGTATGCGCTGATGTAATACACAATCTGAGGCAGAAGCCTGCCCCAGTTTATTGAGTTGGCACTGGAAAAAACAAGCCCGTTTTCCGAAAGCTTCCCCACCGTTTCTTTGTCGGTGAATATCCGTTTCACCTCGCGCTGACAGTCGTCAAAATTGCCCTTTACGGCACATACAAAGACGTTGTCACCGTCCTGCGTCGTCATCTGTAGACGTTGCATCTCGCTGACGCCGTCCTGCGGATAAAACACCATGATGCGCGTGCCCGCTACATCCTTAAAGCCCTCAAGCGCGGCCTTTCCGGTATCACCAGAGGTAGCCACAAGGATTACGACCTCTTTTCCTGAGATGGTTTTCTTTGCGCTTACAGTCAACAGATACGGCAATATTTGAAGCGCCATATCCTTAAACGCGCAGGTGGGGCCATGCCACAGCTCCAGCATATAAGTGCTCTCGCTTAGTCTGGAAAGCGGAGCGGGGATGTCATCATCAAACTTTCCGCCGCCGTAAGCGCCCTGAGCACAAAGCTTAATCTCATCAAGCGAAAAGTCGGTCAGATACTTCATCAGTATGCTTTCGGCGCGCTCGATATAGCTCATATCGCATAACGCCTTTAAGTCGTTTTCCGTCAGGGTGGGGATATGCTCGGGCACAAACAGACCGCCGTCCTCCGAGATACCTTGCGCGATAGCTTGCGCGGAAGAAACGCGCAGAGCGGAGTTTCGAGTACTTTTGTATTCCATCAAACAGTTCAACCTTTCCTTATGCGGGTTATTTCTGAGTGACAACTCGTTTAGTCAAAGTTCTTAACGGCAAATTCATATGCGTTTTTAAACAGAATTTTCTCTGCCAGCTCTTCTTTATAACCGTGTCTCAACAGTTCCTCGCGCAAAGCCCCCACCATGGTGAGATCTTTGAGCTTTGCGGGCGTTTCGGCGCCGTCAAAGTCCGACCCAATGCAGATGCTATTTTCGCCGCCCAAGGTTAAAAAGTGATCAATATGACGAAGGATTTCGACAAACCCGGCATTCTTGGAGTTGTTTAAAAACTGCTTGTAAAAATTGATTCCCACTATTCCTCCGGTGTGGACAATCGCCTCAAACTGCTCGTCGGTCAGATTGCGCGGGTGCTTGCAAATTCTGCGTGAATTGGAATGGGTTGCAATAATCGGTTTGCAGGTGAGATTGAGAATATCATAAAAGCCCTTATCAGAAATATGTGACACGTCAATGGTGATGTTGGCACGGTTAAGCTCCACCACAGCGCTGCGCCCGATCATAGAGAGCGAATGATTACCACCGACACCGCTGCCAAGTTCGTTTTTTCCGTTCCACGTAAAAGAAAATATCTTTACTCCGTCTTTTTTGAGTTCGTTGATGCGCGAGAGGTCTCCTGCAATCACAGAGCCATTTTCAACTGTCAGAATAGCGGCACATTTATCCTCGGCAACCGCCTGCTCCATATCCGATCGGGTCTTACAAAAAACCATGCGGTCGCTGTTAAGTAGTGCGTGCTCCTTGAGTAGGTCAAGCTGCTTTTTGTAGTTCTGGTACGCCGCGTCCCCTTTTATCGAGTCGTGGGTCCATACCGCAAAGCATTGACACCAAGATTTAAACCCCTCCCCCTTTTGCAGGGTGACAGCGGTTTCACCGTCTGACAGAGGGGTGCTGTTTTTAAGCATCTCCGACAAGGTATCGCAGTGCAGATCAAAGTAGTTCATAGGTCACTCCCATCGTCTGCCGAGCGTCGGCAGCCATATAATACGCTAACTCCGAAGGGGCGTTAATACACCGCATTAAATGCCCCGACAATATGATTATAGGATAGTACCTGTGGGCAGTCTTTGTCAATAACAACAAGCTCTATTACGTCAAACCGAGGCTGTAGGTCGCTGGGATTGTGCTCAAGGTAACACAACGCGGTCGCCGTAATCTTCTTCATCTTAGCAGGCGTCACCGCCTCAAGAGGAGAATAGCACGCCTTTGGCGATCTCGCTTTGACCTCGGCAAATACAAGTATATCATCCCGTGTGGCGATAATATCAATCTCTCCATAACGAGAGTGATAGTTTGTAGTTATAATTTGATACCCGCCCTCGGCAAGACAATAAGCCGCATACCGTTCCGCGAAAGCCCCGAGCCGGTTCATCGTGCATCCTCTGCATAAAACTTCTTTAAGAAGCTTTTGCGGTGAACGGGAGAAGCCCCATACTGCCTTAACATATCGTAATGCAGTTGTGTGGGGTAGCCCTTATGCTGCGCAAAGCAGTACTGCGGATACTGTTCATTGAGCACACACAAAAAGCGGTCTCGCGCCACCTTAGCCAAAACCGAAGCGGCGGCAATGCAGGCGCTCTTTCCGTCCCCTTTTACTATGCACTCCCCATTAAACTCAAAGCCGGGGCGACGGTTGCCGTCAATGAGCAGATACTCCGGCTGTACTTCAAGCCCCGCAACCGCTCGCTGCATGGCAAGAAAGGTTGCCTGCAGAATGTTATACTCGTCAATCTCGGTCTCTGTTGCGTAAGCAATGCAGTAGGAGACTGCACTTGTCGTTATCTCGTCAAACAAAAATTCTCTTTTTTTCTCCGAGAGCTTTTTGGAATCGTTTAAACCTTTTATCACTGTATCGGGTGAAAGGATGACCGCCGCCGCGAAAACAGGTCCCGCGAGCGGACCTCTGCCCGCTTCATCTACGCCGCACAGCGCGGCACAGCCCTTTTCATAATATATATTGTCAAAGGCGAACAGTTCATTCATGTCGATTCCCCTTATGATAAATGGTCAAAGACAAAAACTATTTACTCGGGGGCGCTTCCAGGGTAATCCTGCCGATTTTACCGCTGCGAAACTCGTCGAGAACCGCGACAGCGGCGCGTTCGGTGTTCACCTCTCCGCCGGAAACAAGCATTCCGCGTTTTCTGGCTACCAGCGTGAGCAGTTCATGATCCTCCAACCCTGCAACATCCCCCGTCTTAAATCGGGCGTCAAGCAGCTCGGGATAATCCTTTGCCAGCAGCCCCAAAAGACGGATAGAAAGATGCTCTAAATCCATAATATCGTCCTTGACAGCGCCGGTAAACGCCAGGCGCTCGCCGACGCGTTTATCCTCAAACTTTGGCCAAAGTACGCCGGGCATATCCAGCAATTCAATTCCGCCGTCAAGTGTTACCCACTGCCTGCCGCGTGTAACACCGGGGCGATCCTCCACTTTTGCGCGTTTCGACCCCGCCAAACGGTTAATGAGCGAGGATTTTCCTACATTCGGTATCCCCACAATCATCATACGCAGCGGTCTACCCGCCATACCCTTTCGTTCTCTGCGCTCCAGCTCCTCCTGCAATACCTGTTTAATCAGCGGAATAAAGCCTTTTAGACCGTACCCACTTCTGCAGTCTACTGCAAGCGCCGCAATACCACGGCGCGAAAAGTATTCGCACCAGCGTTTGGTCGTCTGTGGGTCTGCGGTATCGCATTTATTTAAAAGCACAATACGGGGTTTATCCTTGACAAGCTTATCGATTTCGGGGTTGCGGCTGCTTGCCGGTATGCGCGAATCCAAAAGTTCGACCACAACGTCAACAAGCGGCATGCTCTCTCTCATCAGCCGCCGCGTCTTAGCCATATGTCCGGGAAACCACTGGATAGATGGGACTTCGGTCATGCGTTTTCACCAAATTTCATTTATGCCCGTATGCGGGCTACTATTTTGGTACCCCCGCCTTATTAAATGGAAACAGGCGAAAGATTACCTTGCCAAAGATGTAACGGTTATCCACCATTCCCACCTGAGAGTACCGGCTGTCTAACGAGACATCACGGTTATCGCCCAGTACAAACACATGCCCTTTAGGAACCGTAACCGGATAATTAATATCCCCGTGAACAGTCGTTGGGGTTTTTATATAGTTCTCGGTCAGTATCGTACCGTCTACAGAGACCGAGCCGGAATCAAAGTCAATGTCGACAACCTGTCCTTCGGTCGCAATAACCCGCTTAACCAAGGGCGTTTCCAACTCGTTTGGCTGGGTAATTGCTACAATGTCCCCGTACTTCGGAATAAGGTAGTTAATGGTAATCAGCCTATCATCATCATGCAGGGTCTCCTCCATGGAAGGACCGAAAACCCCAACCACCCGAAAAACAAAGGTGAACAAGACAACGACAAACAAAAAACACCACACCAGAGTTTCGGCCCATTCATACGCAGACAAAACCGGATTTGCCTTTAACGGCTCGGGAGCAGCATTGGGCTCCTGTCGCTCTGTAATCAGCTCCGTTTCCTGGTTCATGGGATACGCCTTCTTTCTTAATTATAGTTTGTGGAAATAAAGACAAAGCAAAAAAGGGACAATGACGTCCCTTTTTATCACCTTATTTAATCTGTTGCTTAACCTTAGCGGCCTTACCAACCTTACCGCGCAGATAGTAAAGCTTCGCTCTGCGGACACGGCCTCTTCTAACGATTTCAACCTTTTCTACATTCGGTGAATGAATTGGGAACACTCTTTCTACACCTACGCCGTAGGAAACACGGCGAACGGTAAATGTTTCGGCAATACCGCCATGCTTACGAGCAATTACAGTACCTTCAAAGTTCTGTATTCTTGAACGCTCGCCTTCCTTAATCCTAACGTGTACCTTCACGGTGTCGCCGACGTTAATTTCAGGCATCTCACTTTTGAGCTGCACGTCGGAAATCTGTTTTAGGGCATCCATTGATATATCCTCCTTAAAAATCAGACATTCATACCCGCGTAATGCGTTAGCGGCAGAGGACTGTCAGCTTTAATGTCGCAACTTGCAAAGCAAATCGGGCATCAAACCCCACCGGTTAGATAGTACCGCACAAGGCGTGTACGAAATAGAGCCGGAGGAACACTAAATGCCTATATATATTAACATGGTTTTACAAAGAATGCAAGAGATAAGCACAAGCTTTTTTCAGTATTCGTGCGGATTTCTTATGAATCCTTATCCGTTTGATGAAACTGCTTGAGGTTGCCGATTTTTGCCCTGCGCTGCTCAAGAATCTTCTCAACCTCACTCAGCTCAATCCCCTGCTC
>JAEZQD010000052.1 GCA_023413185.1 Bacillota bacterium | reverse complement strand
AATTGCCTTCCGGGTACATCTGCCAGTTTAAAGCATCTGCGTCCAATCGGTAAAGCAGCTGGTCGTTTGAGATAAACCGAATGTTAATACTGTTGTTTAGCTGATAATTGCCGTCGCCCGTAGATTGCGCGGATAGCTTGCCGACGCTATCATCGGTTAGGGTAATCACGGCTTCGTTACTGCCATTTAAGTCAATGCGCAGCGTTTGATTTGATTGAACGGCTTCATACTCTCCGTCGGACAGCAGGATATCCGCAACCTGATAATCCTTGGTGTATTTATAATCATAATCAACAATGATGCTGACACGCAAGGTCTGAAACCGCATCAAATCAATGTCTAAATTATGTGTGGATACGACAATGCTGTTATCTGCGGTATCGTATGAATAGGTCGCATTTTTCCCTGCCGCATCGGGCAGATGTGACTCGCAATCGGCAATCACGTCACCGTTTTCATTGCAATGCAAACGAATCTTGTATAAAGCGTCGTCGTCCACTTCGTCAAAAGACAGCAGCAAAGCGGCATAATCATTTGGGTGTGTTTTTACGACATCGGTGTATATCTCATACGCCTCGCCAGTAATGGTACAGGTAACGTCACTATTTGCCTGAACAAAGGTTACATCCTGCTTCTCTTGGGTAAACGCCGCACCCGCCATCTCTGTAATCTTGCCGCAAGCGGGCAGTGTCGCGAGCAGCATAAGTGCTGCAAGAATAAGCGCGATTGTCTTTTTCATAGCAGTCATCCCTTTTTAATGTCGTACGGCTTATATGTAGATAGAAAGCTGCGGCGCTTAGTCGTAACTTATTTTTTATCGGAAAACAATGTAACCGATTGGTGCATATAAACGCTCAGGGCAAGCCCGATAGCCAGATAGATGGACAAAATAGACGAGCCGCCCTTCGAAAAGAAGGGCAGGGTAATGCCGATAACGGGCAATAGCTTTAGGCACATGCCTACGTTAATTACGGTTTGTGCAGCAATCATTGCAAAGATGCCCACGCAGATGCTTTGCCCCAACGTATCCTTGCAGCTGCGAGAAATAAACAAGATCTTTGCTGCCACACCGAAGATTAGGCACAAAGCGGCGATGGTGCCGATTAGTCCAAACGCTTCCCCGATAAACGCAAAGATAAAGTCGTTTTGTATCTCATCTACAAATCGGTGCGAGTCCGAAAACAGTCCGATGCCCGATAGCCTTCCCGAGCCGAGCGAAACAAGCGCGGAGTTTTGCTGGTACTCAACGCCCAGCGGGTCAATGCCAGGGGTGAATATGGCGTAAAATCGCATCTTCTGGCTCTCGGTCAGCACATACATCCAAGCCAAGGGAACCGCAACGGCCCCGAGCACGCCTGCCGCAAGCAGGTATCGAATCGAAAGCCCTGCCGCAAACAGCATAGCAGCAAAGATAAAGATAAACACCGCCGCCATGCCGTCATCCCCCTGAAAGTGGATGGTTAGCACGGGTGCTGCGCCATGCAGGCAGAGCGCAAGCAGAGTAAGCGGTTGATTTAGATTGTCCTTCACCTTATCAAGGTGGTAAGCAAACGACAGAATAAACGAAATCTTTAAGAACTCCGACGGCTGCAGGCTTGCGCCAAAGGGCAGGGCAATCCAGTTCAGGTTGTCACCGCTGGCACCCGCACGCCCGTAACCGAACAAAAAGGTTGCCAGCATCAGCGCATAGGCAAGCGGCACGTGCAGCTTCCACAGCCTGCCAAGCAGCTTGTAGTCGAACTTTGATAAAATAACCGCACAAATAATACCAATGCCGGTGCCCGCAAGCTGCACATACAGCCCGCGCATACCGCTAGAAAACGCATCAAACACCCCAGCGAGAATCAGCATACCATAGCCGGTCGTCACAAGGGTTAAAAACAGCAACAGCTTGTCTGTTGCCTTAAAGTAATTCAAAATCGCAGCGCCAATGCTCTTCATCTCATTCACCATCCGTCGGTGCGCAGTATTTATGCCTAGTGCCGCACCGTATCACATGTCCCGTTTGTGGCAAGCGCGGTCAGTTTACCGGTCTTGCCAACAATATTTTCTTCGCGTGTAATACTTCTAGGGCTATTATAGTATGATTTTTGGTTATTTACAAGGAGGTACCCCCCACAGAGGGTTCGGTTTGTTTGGATGTGTGGATTGTTTTTACTTTGTCCATAATATCATAGGGATGATTTGTTGAATAAACGGGCGCGGTATGCTATAATTTAATAAAATAATGCACATAATTTTAGCATTAAGCGCACCTTGGCTTGTGCGGAAATTTATATTGGACTATAAATCAAAAGGGTTGGGTTTTGTAATGGACGTTTTTATGGAGTACCTCGTTAAGAAAAGATCAAGTGCAGTCACCACACTGCTCAAGGTTTCTATCGCGCTGCTCGGCGGTGTGCTGATGCTTCTGCTTTTTATCCTTTCGTTTGGGCTTGGCAGCCTTTCGGTTATTGCCGTTGCCGCTGTGGTGGCGGTGGGGTACGGCGGTTGGTATCTGCTGACCGGCTTTAATATCGAGTATGAGTATTCCTTCACAAACGGCGAGATTGATATTGACAAGATTATTGCCCAGCGCAAGCGCAAGCGCCTGATTACGGTTGTCTGCCGCGAGGTGGAGGCTATCGGAAAATACATCGCGTCCGCACATGCGCACACCGAGTATAAAACTAAAATTTTCGCGTGCGCGGATGAAAAGGACACGGAAGATACATGGTATATTGTATATAATAGTGTGAATTTCGGCAAAACGCTGGTGGTGTTTACCCCTCCCGAAAAGATGCTGACCGCCATGAGACCGTTTTTGCCACGGTTATTGCAAAATGATTTACACCGGAACGGACTTATGTAGCGTTGCCCGAATTGAAAACAGCATGAAAAACCCTCGTTTTATGGCGAGGGTATTTTCGCGTGAGGAGATACGGCTGTTTGAAAGCAGGGGTATGAATCCGCAGACCGTCGCCGCCAACTGGGCAGCCAAAGAGGCGTTTAGCAAGGCGATGGGCACGGGGATCCGCGGCTTTGCGCTGTGCGACATTGCGGTGCTGCGCGACAGTATGGGTGCGCCCTATTTTAAGCTTTCGGGCAGAGCGTTTGCGGCGGCCGCGCAAAGGAATCTGCTGTTTTCGGTCAGCCTAAGCCATACCGACGAGCTTGCGCTGGCGTTTGTTGTCGCCTTTGACGCTCCGGCTCAACACCCCCATGCGCCCTGCCCGCCACGGCTGGATACAAGCAAAGACACCTTGTGCTAGCGCCCATTGCATCTCCCCGTAACATTTGTGTAAACGGAGGCTTGCGTTATGAGGATACTTACCACCGAACAGATGCGCTCTGCCGAGCGCGCCTGCCTGTCGCACGGGCTTACCTTTCTGCGGCTTATGGAAAACGCCGGAACGGGTGCGTATCAAATCATCGCCCGTCGCGAGGGCGCACTGTTTGGCAAACGCTGCGTAGTGCTGTGCGGCGTCGGAAACAACGGCGGCGACGGCTTTGTGGTTGCCAGGCGCCTTGCACGGGACGGTGCCGTGGTCTCCTGCGTTTTGGCGGGGGGAGAGCCGCGTTCTGACGAAGCAAGGGAGATGCTCCGCCTGCTGCACAGCGAGCCGGTCAGCATCCTACGGCTGGAGGAAAGCCGCCCTTCGGTAAACCTGCTGTTAATGGAAGCGGATCTCATCATCGACGCGCTGTTCGGCACAGGCTTTCACGGCTTACTGCCCGACGGCTGCGGCTTTTTGGCGGAGATGTCTGCACTATCGAGAGCGCGCGTGTATTCGCTTGATATCCCAAGCGGCATGAACGCGGATAGCGGCAGGGTAGAGGGCAGGTGCTTTTACGCCAGCTGTACCATTGCATTCGGCTGCCTAAAGCCCGCGCACATCACGCCCTCCTCCGCCCCCATGCTGGGGGAGGTGGCGGTCTGCGATATCGGCATCACCGACGACGTGTACGGGTTGGTGGGCAGTAAGACCTACCTGATTGACGGGTCGCTGGTCAAACAGCTCCTGCGCCCGCGCAGCGACGACTCGTATAAAGGCTCCTTCGGCAAACTGCTGGTTGCGGCGGGCAGCCTTGGCATGACCGGAGCCGCCGTGCTGTGCGCGCGCGCCGCGTCGTGCAGCGGTGCGGGTCTTGTGTTTGTTGCGGCACCCAGGCAGATTATCCCCGTCTTGGCGGGGCATTTGATAGAACAGGTTATGCTGCCGATGCCCGAGACCGACGAAGGGATGCTTGGTTGCGATGCCGCAGTACCGCTCGCCGCGGCAGTCAAGGGCAAGACGGCGTGTGTGGCGGGTTGCGGCTTACGCAACACCGCCGGCACGCGCATGGCGCTGCTGTCGCTTGTTTCAAACGCCGACTGCCCCATAGTTTTGGACGCGGATGGTATAAATGCCCTTGCCGGTGACATAGATATAGTAAGACAGGCAGCCGGCGGTGTCGTGCTTACCCCGCATTACGGGGAGTTTGCACGTCTTGTTAACAAAGAGACGGCATTCATCGAGCAAAACCGCACATCACTTGCGGCGGAGTATGCACAGACAAACGGCGTTACGCTGGTGCTTAAGGGCGCGTATACCGTGGTCGCTCTGCCCGATGGCAGTGTGTATCTGCTTAACTGCCCGAATTCCGGGCTTGCCAAGGGTGGCAGCGGCGACCTGCTGGCGGGGATGATTGGCGGACTGCTTGCTCAGGGGCATTCCCCCAAAGAGGCGGCGGTGTGCGGCGTGTACCTGCACGCGCGCGCGGCGCAGCTGACCGCCCGGCGCCTGTGCAAGACCACCATGCAGCCAAGCGATGTACTCGGCGACCTACACCACGTATTCCGCGAGCTGGAATAACGCCGCCGTTGCTTAGTAAAGCAGCACAAAAGGTCTGCCGATAAGGTTTGTCTACCCCTTTTGATGCTATCAATTGCTGTGCAAACCATGGCGCTTTTGTTCAATGGTTTGCTTTGAAGGCGTTGACATATCGTGCCGCCAATGAAACCGCTGCCCTGAAAGGAGGGTGCTATGCCGTGAAAAGGATACTTGCATCTGTCGCCCTGACTGTGTTACTCACCCTGACCGCGTGTTCCGCTGCGAAGCCGGACCCCCAAAAGGCAACCGAAAACCTGTCCTCGGCTTCCTATAATACCCGCGCGGTGGTACAGTATCAGGACATAAAGGCGGACGTTGAGATGATTAAGGAAGAACAACGCTGTGTTGTGTCCTTTGCAAGCCCCGATACGCTTAAGGACCTGTCGTTTGATTACACCGGCGACCTTGTCACGGTCAACTACGGCAAGCTGAGCTTCTCGGTTAACCCCGATTCGGTTCCGGGGCAGGCGCTTTCGTCGTTGCTTATCTCGTCTTTAAACTCATCGCTTGCCGACCGCGGCGTGAGCATAGAGGATACCGGCAAGGCGATTAAGATACTCGGGCAGACCGACGGCACGCAGTTTGAGCTGATACTGGACCGCGAAAACGGCAACGCACTTTCCCTTGCCATCCCGGAGGATGAGCTGAGCTTGGAGTTTTACAATTTCAACTTTTTAGGCTGACTGCGTTACGGTAAGCCCCCGGCAATCCGCCGCCCTTTGGACGAAAGCATGTCCTTAGGGCGGCTTTTTCTTTTTTCAGTTTAAACGCAAGGTGGTAGATTAAAAAGTGGCTTAAAACGGTCAACATTAAAAGCGGACAAACATATACTGGGGTAAAAGGAGAGTGAACTGTTTGAGTATGAACGAATGTTACCCCTATCAGTTGGTTCCGCTGCCGTATGCGTACGACGCGCTTGAGCCGTACATTGACGAGGAAACCATGCATCTTCACCACGATAAGCACCTGCAAACCTATGTAGACAACCTAAACAAGGCACTTGCAGGGTGTCCGTCCCTACAAAGTGTTCCGCTAAAAGCGTTGCTTTCGCGGTGCGAGACTTTGCCCGATCAGGCGCGCGAAGCGGTGCGTAACAACGGTGGCGGCGTGTATAACCACGACCTGTTTTTTTCGCTGATGTCGCCTGCTAAGGGGCAAAAACCACAGGGTGAACTGCTGCAAGCCATGAACCGCAGCTTCGGGTCGTATGACAGGTGGCAGGAACGTTTCAAGGCCGCTGCCCTCGGTCGGTTCGGTTCAGGGTGGGCGTGGCTGGTGGCCTGCCACGGCGGTTGGCTGACCATAGCAACCACCGCCAATCAGGATGTACCGTTTGCATCGGGGGTATGCCCAATTTTGCTGCTGGATGTGTGGGAGCACGCCTACTACCTCAAATACCAAAACCGACGCGCCGAGTACATAGACAACTGGTTCTCAGCCGTCAACTGGCAGGCGGTATCCGAGCGGTACGAGGCATGTATTAAGGGCGTTATCTGTTGACAACACAGCGGTTGTGAAGTAGCATTACCTTATGGTAGTTATACTTGAAAGGATGAAAAAGCCGTGGATTTTAAACAGGAACCAAACCGAATTTATCTCGTCGACGATGCGGGCAGCCTGCTTGCCGAGGTCACCTTTCCCGCCGTGTCTGACACCGTGGTCAACATCAACCACACCTTTGTGGACGACAGCCTGCGCGGGCAGGGGGTTGCCGCACAGCTGCTCAAAGCGGCAGCCGATGCCCTGCGCGCGGGTCAAAAAAAGGCGATGCCAACCTGCTCGTACGCAGTAAAATGGTTTGAGAAAAACCCCGATTACGCGGATGTTCTTGCCCCCCGATAGGCAAAAGCAGCGCCCTTACGACCGTCTCGTAAGGGCGCTGTCCTTGTAATATAGTCAATAAACTTGAAAACAGTCCCTGTTTTCAAGCGGCAGGTACTTGCCACCGCACGCCGGATGGCGTGTTTATTGACTATAGACTCCACAAACCGCCCACATTTGTGGGCGCCGCACGGTTTTTCGTGCGGTTCAAAACGGTTTCGTTTTGAAGTTTGCTGAGTATAAAAGAACAT
>JAEZQD010000031.1 GCA_023413185.1 Bacillota bacterium | reverse complement strand
ACGCAGGGCTTGCGCCGGTATACCCAAAGGCGAGGATGCCCTCCAGATTGTGCAGCGGAAGTCGTGCCGCCTCCTGCTGATCTTTGAGCACAACAATGTTTTCCCCGTCCAGCGCAAGATAGGTGTCTGGGGAGGTCACATACAGGGTGTTAAGCAGCTTTTTCATACGTCACCCCCGTTTTCGTCGCTGTGTATCTCCCGAATTCGATCGCTCAGATATTCGGTAACCGGACGCTTTTTCAGCAGCTTTGGCAGGCATAGATCCTTGAGCGAGCAGTTGCCGCAAGCCTTGGTGGGCTTGACACGCGGTGTGTACCTGCGCGCATACAGCTCGTGCATCTCGGCAAACGCTGCAGCGACCCTTGATTTGACTTCCTCGTCGATGGCAACGCGGGTGCGCCGGGAAGGCTCGCCGTAATAAAGGAAGCCCTCGGACACCTCGCACCCCAGCATCTCGGCAAGGCAGATGGCCTGTGCCGCAAGCTGCAATACATCCTCGTCGCCCTCTTTTGGCTTGCCGCGTTTGTACTCAACGGGCACGGGCAGGAACAATCCGTCCCTGCCGTGTAAACGTACGCCGTTTTTGCTGCGGTGCAGCTCCACCACATCGCACACGCCGTTTGTGCCCAAGGTGCGGGAGAACACCGGCATCCCGCGCGTGATAATCACATCCCCCCGCGTCTCGCTCAGCGTGCTGTTGTGCGCACGCTCGTGCAGGATGTTCCCCTCCACCGTCAACAGGTTGTCCTTCCACGCCTGCTCGATGTGAATGAGCGCCCACTGCCGCCGGCAGAAGGTAAAGTGCTGTATGCCGGAAAGGGCGAGAAAATCCTCTTCGTTATAGTCCGTCATATTGGTTGAATCAGTTCCACGCTTTCGGGTATGACATCGGTGCTGACCGTGACGGTGTAATCCGAAAAGCTGCGGGCGGGAGCATTGGTGTTTCGTTTAACGTGTATGGTGTCAAACAGCTTGTGTGCGGGGCAGTTGCCAAGCTCGCTTTGATGCTTAAATACGTACAGCCCGCGCACCGCCATGTTGCCGCGTGCGGCGGAGTGGTCGTGCTCGAACATATTGGCGATGGCGTCCCACAGTAACGCCAAATCCTCCTCGCTAAAGCCGGTGGATTTGCGTGCGAGGTTTGCCGACACATACCCGTCCGCCCGGTAAAGGGCGTAGGGGATGATGTGCTTACGCCCCATCTCGGTTTCCTTTTTCTTTGCGTCCTCCTCGGTGGTTATGGCAACGCGGGTAATGGTAATCTCCTGCTGGACAATCGGGTCGATGCTGCGGGCAAAACCGATCTGAACGGGACCGCGCACCTGACCGCAATTGAGCTTTGCCTTAACAAAGGTGACCATCACCGCCCCAAAGGTACGGATGTCGTAGTAGTTCGAGCACATAAAATCGCGAATCTTCTCGTCAATTTCACCCTTTTTGTCCTGTGCTTCCTTTTCATCCTTTACGCCGACGTGTGAAAAAGCGCCCTTCTCCTTTGTCACCAACGCTCCGCCTTCTTTAATGTAGATTTGAAAACGCTCGTCGTTTTCCTTGACCGTCTCCACGTAATTTCGTATTTTGCGTTTTAAGCAAACATCGGTCACAATGCCATAGCCGGTCTCCGCATCAATGCGCGGCATGTTACCCGCGTCGGGGTCGCCGTTGGGGTTACCGTTCTCCACATCAAACAGCACAGTGAATTCATACCTGTTTTTAATCGTCTCACTCATGGTTATTGTACCTCCTCATTGGTTTTATCTTTTTTTACAAAGAATGCGTTGCGCTGATGGTAGTAGCCCAGAATAAAAACTCCCTGCTCATCAAGCGATAGGTGTGCGGGATATGCGCCATCGTTCATCTCAAGCTGTTCCATAATCCTTGCAATCCGATTGTCGTTTGTATATCCGTATTCCGCTTTGGAGATATGAGCCTGTGCGAGCTTTAACAGCACAGGGAAAACACTGGACGGTGTGGCGCAGGCGGATGAGAAGTAACGGTCTTTTATCGTGGTGTTGATACCGGGGTTTGCGTCAAGCTGCGTCTTTTCCAATACCGCGAAAAGTCGCCCTAAAAGATAAGCCGGATTTGTGCTGTTTTCGTTTAGTGCCAATGTCAATTCCTCCTTATACGTTCCAAATTCTTTGTGCTTGCGAATCAGGCATGCCTTGATAATTGCCGCCTTACAATAGTTAATGTCGTCCCCCGCGCGAATGCGTATCAGCACTGCATTGAGCAGCTGTTGGGGGTACTTCGAGCCTGTTAATACAGCCCGTAATACCGAGCCGGACAGCAGGGGAGACGCCGCTTTGTCACTGGATTTTGGTGATACCGTTTCATTCAGCAGCCGCCACAGAGAAAGGATATCGCTATCGCTGTGGTACTGTTTTTGAATGCGCATATCCTCATAATGCTGCGCTACCTTACGGGTAAAGTCACCAAAGGTGTCCCTAGTAAAAAACCGTACCGACAGCCTTGCCGCATTGGGTGCAAGTCCGAGAACATAGAACGTAACATCCGGGTCAAACACATCAGATAGGTTCCCTATCGGTGCGCCGCTTGCGATTTTCTTAAAAATATGCCAAGCCTCCCTGACGGCGCGCTCATCGCGGGCATATCGCTCCGGCGTGGCTTTTGATTTTTCTTCCAGATCTCCCGGGTCCAAAAATAGAGAGGCAAAATCTTGATATTGTTTTTCGGGGCTTAACGCCCAGAACACCGTGGTGGTGTCACCCAAAATCATGCGGTGTGCGCTGTCCGAAAGCAGGCTGTTGAGCACGGTTGTGTAAGCAAACGTTGCTTTTTTGCTTACCGGCGCGTTTGCGCCCTGTTCGCCCTGTCTGCCGTAGGATTCATATGCCCGCGCATTGAATGAGACGATGGATGCCCCTACGCTCTGCGCACCGCGCACCCCCTTGATACTGGAGTGAAGCCTTGCGATTTCTGCCTGCTCCCCGCTCACCAGGCAGCGCATGACAGGGGCGTTGTCGGGCACCTCCTTGTAAGCCTCCCACGCGCGCCGAATCAGCGGGTGTTCGTGTACAAAGCCGCTTTTGCCGTCCAGACGAAATACAAGATTCCCACCGTCGGATATCTCCTCGAGGCATTCCTTCAGAATAGGGTGCTCAGCAATTGCTTCCGGCTGCCAGGTGTCCAGAAACGCAAGCACCGCCCGCGCTTCGTCGCAATCCACTTCGTCAAGGATCTTGTGGTGTAGCAAACGGAAAGCCTCAAAACATTCTTTGGCGCGGGTGCTTTTGTCCTTGCCGTTTTTGTCCGGCTTAGCAACCCCGAGGACATACGCAGCGTTCTCACACAGAAAGTTTGAGCTGACGCCGCTTGCCCTTTTCACCTGCTCGGGCACGAGCATGGGCGGGGAAAACTCCTTGTTTCCTTTGGCGGTTTTTTGCTTGAGCGGGAAAACACTCACCAGCTCGCCCTCTTTTGTAAGCACAAGGGCATAGGAGACAGGCGCGATGCTGTAGCCAGAAAGCGGAATGCCGCTGTTTTCATCCTGTGCTAGGATTTCGTAATAATCAGCCAGCGACTGTAAAATCATCGGGTTACTTCACCTCCTGTATATTGGTGAGGTCGAGTACCCCGCCATGCATCACCGCGCGGAAAAAGCGGGGCTGGATGTCCTCGGGGTTACTAAAATCCATGTCGTATAGCATATAGCCAAGATCGGTATCGCCCACAAACGCGGTCTTTTCGTCCCCCTCTTGTGCGGGCGCAAAGAATGCGGGAAACTCCCTGCAACCAAAGCAGGGCATGTGAAAGCACTGACCCTCCCGCAGCCTGCGCAGTACAATGTTGTAGTGCTTTTCGGCGGTGTCTTCTTCCCCTGCCTTGTCCGTCAGCTCAAAGTGCGCGTGGATGACATACTGGACGTCCTTTAGCACCATGGACGCGCGCTGCTGGCGGTCTGCGGTCGTGTCCAGATACAGCGGTGCCGTCTTTGTGCCGTTCATCACTGCCTTCGCCGAGGAGGCGAGAAGCTTGCTTGCCACCTCGTTGCGGCGGATGTTGGTGAATACAATCGGCTTACATACATAGATGCGGTCGATGACCCACCGTATCGCGGGTTTCCAGTAGATTGCCTCAATCAGCCCCCGCGCCGCAGACGGGGTTATGATGTCGTAGCTTACCCGCTCCACCTTCATCTCTGGGCGGGTGAACAGGGCGTAGCCCCCCCATACCTTTACCTGAATGCCAAAGCCCATCTGACCATCTCCTTTTTTTTTTAGAGGCTTAGATATAGATGCCGTTGCCGCCGGAAGGGATTAGCGTTAGTCCCGTATGCCGGCGATACAGCTCCTCGGTTTTTTTCAGGACATACACCTCGGGTGCGGGAACCTCCAGCTTGCCCGCATTGAGAAACGCCTGGAATTCCGGCTCGTACACGCTTACCGTATACCGCTGTAAAGAACGCAGCAATCCGCTTAGGTGCTCGGTACTTGCAAGCTTACTAATGAGATTGTCTGCCTCCTCGTCATAGTGGATAATAATAGCGCGGGTGTTGTCTTCTATCAGCGTAAAGTCCTTTGCGATATCTTCAAAATCAAACGCGAGACCGGCTGCGCCTTTTTCCAGACGCTCGAAGATATCATGCTTATCCAGCCCGACCTTGCCCTCCAGTTCATACAGCAGGGTAAAATACGCACTGATTGCCTCTGGCGAAAGGATATCCTCATAGCGGCGCATCACATCCTGCGCCACGCGGATGGGTCGACGAAAGGCGGCGGGCTGTTGGTTTGCGTGCCCCTGCTCTGGCTCGAACACATGTACCTCGCCCAAAATGGGGTTGCCCTGCGCGTCACAAAGCCTGCCCTCGCGGTTGCAGCGTCCCGCAGATTGCACAATTGAATCCAGCCCACACACCGAGCGGTAAACGACGGGGAAATCCACATCCACGCCCGCTTCAATCAGTCTGGTGGAGACCACACGGCAGGGCAGCCCGTCCTTGAGCCGCGCGCGCACGTCCTTTAGTATCTCATTGCGGTGCGCGGGGCACATCAGTGTAGAGAGGTGAAACGACCCCTCGTCTTTAATACGCTCAAACAGCCCGAGCGCGTGCTTGCGGGTGTTGACGATGCACAGCGACTGCTTGCTTGCCGCAAGCTCCAGAGAGAGGGCTTCATCCGAAAGTGCACCCCGTGTAACCACACGGGTGCGGCGAAACGCCTCGTTGTAATTACCAATATCGCCACAGATCTCGCGGGGGGCAATCCCTTTGGGGAAATAGCCGCCCAGCGCGGGTTGTGTGGCGCTGCACAGCACTACGGTGGAGGAATAGTTATGTACCAGCTCGCTTAACGCCATCACGCAGGGGGTTAAAAACTCCGTCGGCAGCATTTGTGCCTCGTCAAGGATAATGACGCTGTTTGCAATGTTGTGCAGCTTGCGGCAGCGCGATGATTTATTTGCAAACAGTGACTCGAAAAACTGCACGTTGGTGGTTACGATAAGAGGCATGTCCCAGTTTTCCGCCGCAAGCTTACGTTTGTTGTCTAGCTTGTCTTCACCGTCGGAAAAATCAAAGCTTGCGTGGTGTTCCAGTACGTTTTGTTCACCCAGCAGGTCTGCAAATACACGGGCGTTCTGTTCGATAATGGAGGTGTACGGAATGACGTAGATGATTCGCTTCATCCCGTGCTTGCGCAGGTGTGAAAGTGCAAACGCAAGGGAGGAGAGCGTCTTGCCGCCGCCCGTCGGCACGGTGAGTGTAAACAGCCCCTTTTCACTTTGGGCTGCCGTTTGGCAGCAGTCCAGTATCTCCGCACGCTTGCGGTTGACTGGGTTGTCTGCCGAAAACGCAGCGGTTTTACGGGTGAGCTTGTCCAGAAAGTCCGCATAATCATAGCTTGCGGTACGGTCTACGGTGCCGTTTTTCATAAACCGCTCGGTGTCAAGAAAATCTGCGTCCACAAGGCAGGAGTAGAGCATCCGCACAAAAAAGGACAGCGAAAACCCAAACCGTCCAAGCGGGCGGATGGGCGGGAGTTTTGGCATGTACAGCTCGTCGCCCGAAAACTCGGTGAAAAAGCCGTCGTAGGTGGGGATGTCGGTCTTTTTTAGCCTTGCCTCAAGCGTTGCCTCCGCGCCGGTGTCTGAACGCGCGCCCGCGTTCTGCAGTCCGGTGTGGTGCCCCGCGGCACAATACGCCACAAGCCGCCCTGCCACACCCAGCTTAGCGGCTTCCTTTGCACCCGCCGTAGAGTGGTCGCATTTTTGTGCCGCACCGCGAATGCGCGCCTGAAACGCCTCGGAATATTTGCCGACGTCGTGCAAAAGCCCCGCGCAGCGGGCAAACTGCCCCGCGCCAAAGTCTTGAGCAAAGCCCTCCGCAAGCTGTGCGGTTTGCCTTAGGTGCTCGGTAAGCGGCTGCTGAACGCCGTCCTCCTCGCGCCGGTGCGCAATAAACATAAAAACCACCCCTTTTCTAAATTATAACAGGGAATTCTTCAAAAAAACACAAGATAAGGTTTGTTTTAACATTGAATATATTGTAAAGCATTCAGTGTCCCATAAAACTCCCAGTGCTTTTAAAACTTCACGATTAATTGGATAGTTAAGCGAAAAAGACTTTACGGCGACCACTACAGATCCCCGCACCCCCGCCCGCAATTTCGCATATAAATATAAAAACTCTGTAAAAGTGGTTGACATCCGCACCACTTTTCTGCTATACTGGGCTAAATTAACGCAAGGAGAACGCCCTTGATGATGACTTCGTTTGCAATCGTCAACATTATTATCGTCATTATCGCTCTAGTCGTCGGACTAGTCAGTGATGATGTTAATTGTGTTGCGCTGCGAACAGGGAATTGATGAAGGGCTGACTGAATAAGGACGCCTTGTAAATCAAACAGTATTGCAAACCCTGCAGTGAAACACACTGCAGGGTTTTTTGTTTGCACACAATGTAAGAAATTAACCTTTTTTATCTTTTATATCCAAGACCGTGGGGAAGGGAAGGAACCGTACAATGACTAGTCTTGTGCTAAACACTGCGAAGGTCGTCGCGGTCGTCGCTGTTATTGTCACCGGCTCCGGTGCGGGGTTTGCTCTGTCGGATGGTGCGCTTATCTAGGCGCACATACCACAGCAAACAGCCGGAGCGTCGGAAACCCGCACACACAAATTCGTTAACACTCACGCAGTACGAAAGGATGAATTTACTATGAAGCTGACAGGCGCACAGATTTTAATACAAACCCTTTTGGAGCAGGGTGTCGATACCGTGTTCGGTTACCCGGGCGGTCAGGTGCTGTATATCTACGACGAGCTTTACAAAAGTGCCGACGACATCACCCACTACATCACCTGCCACGAGCAGGCTGCCGCCCACGCGGCGGATAGCTACGCAAGAACAAGCGGCAAAACCGGCGTTGTAATAGCAACCTCCGGTCCCGGCGCAACCAACCTGGTAACGGGCATCGCCAACGCCTACCTCGACAGCACCCCACTGGTCGCCATTACCGGCAACGTACCCACTACGCTGATCGGTCGCGACAGCTTTCAGGAGGTAGACATCACCGGCATTACCATGCCCGTAACCAAGCACAACTACATCGTTAAGGATGTAGAACGGCTTGCCGACACCGTGCGCGAGGCGTTTGCCATCGCAAACAGCGGCAGAAAGGGTCCCGTGCTCATCGATATCCCCAAGGATGTACAGCTTGCCACCTTCGATTATGAGCCGGAGGTTAAAACCGGTACACAACCGCTTGAGGACAAAAGCGAAGAGGCACGCTGTGCCGCTAAGATCATCGCAAGCGCAAAGCGTCCGTACATCTATGCGGGCGGCGGTGTGGTGGCATCCGAGGCGGCAAAGGAGCTGCTTGAGCTTGCCGAGCGCATCGACGCCCCCGTCGGGCTTAGCATGATGGGTCTTACCGCACTCCCCGCAGACCACCCCCGCAACTTTGGTATGGTGGGTATGCACGGGCGGTACGCCGCAAACCGTGCCCTGCACCAGAGCGATGTAATCATAGCCATCGGTACCCGCTTCTCCGACCGCGCAACGGGCAACAAAACCGAGTTCTCGGGCGGGCGCAGGGTGCTGCATATCGATATCGACCCCGCAGAGATCGGCAAAAACATCTCGGCGTACACCGGCATCATCGGCGACATTAAGGAGATTCTTACCGCACTGCTCGCCATTCTCCCCAAAACCGAGCACCCCGAGTGGCACACCGAGACCTCCGGCTACAAAACCTGCCCACAAAACTGCATTGACATGGAGAAATGCCGCCTGACCCCGCAAACGGTAATCGAAGCGGTCAGCCGCTTTGCAGACGACGATACGGTGGTAGCCACCGACGTAGGGCAGCACCAGATGTGGACGGCGCAGTACTACCCCTTTAAAACACCGCGCACCTTCTCCACCAGCGGCGGGCTTGGCACCATGGGCTACGGAATGGGCGCAGCCATCGGCGCGTGCATTGCCCGCGACAAGCAGCGCACCGTGCTGTTTACCAGCGACGGCAGCTTCCATATGAATATGTCCGAGCTTGCGACGGCGGTCAGCTTCGAGCTTCCCATCGTGGTGGTTCTGCTCAACAACAACGTGCTGGGTATGGTTCGCCAGTGGCAAACACAGTTTTTCGGCAAACGCTACTCGCAGACCTCGCTCGACCGTAAAACCGACTATGTGCGGCTTGCCGAGGCGTTCGGCGGTGCGGGGAAGCTGGTAGAGGACGAAGCGCAGCTTGAGGACGCACTGAAAACGGCATTTTCGTATGACGGACCGTTTGTGCTCGACTGCCGCATCGGCTGTGACGAACGCGTACTGCCCTTTATCCCGCCGGGCGGCGGCATGAAGGATATCATCCTCAAATAGCGGAGGAACGCACATCGAATCAAACGAGCAGACGAGAGGAGCGACCCGAAAATATGAATCAAGATCAATTTATTGTTTCGATACTGGTAAACAACCACTTCGGCGTGCTGACGCGCATTGCGGGGCTGTTTTCCAAACGCGGGTTTAACATCGATTCCCTGACCGTGGGCGTCACGGAGAACACCGAAATATCCCGCATGACCATTGTTTCCACCGGCGACGAGTATGTGAAAAACCAGATTGTGCGCCAGCTCGAGAAGCTGGTGGACGTCAAGGTGGTTCAGCTCATGGACCCAAACAACACCGTGCCGCGTGAGCTTTTGATTATAAAGCTTGCCATTGCGCCCGATAACCGTCACGAGGTGATGGAGGCGGTTCAGATCTTCCGCGCCAAGGTTATTGACCTTGCGCAGCAGTACGTGACGGTGGAGATTACGGGTGACCGCAAAAAGCTTGACGCGTTTGTCGAGTATCTGCGCCCCTACAATATCATCGAGATCTGCCGCACCGGCGTTACCGCCGTGGGCAGGGCGGGCTACTGCTTAGAGGTGCAGTAGCATAACCAAAACGCACCCCCGGCCTTTTTAGGCATGCTATATTATATAAAAATGTTTGGAGGAAGAAAAAACAATGGCGAAACTCTACTACGAGAAGGACTGTGACCTAGGCGTACTAAAAAACAAGACGGTGGCTATCATCGGCTACGGCAGTCAGGGACACGCGCATGCGCTGAACCTGCACGAGAGCGGTGTAAAGGTTGTCGTCGGTCTGTACGAGGGCGCACCCTCCGCCAAGCGCGCACAGGAAAAGGGTCTCACCGTCATGACCACGGCGGATGCCGTGAAGGCGGCGGACGTGGTGATGATTCTCATCAACGACGAGAAGCAGCCCGCCATGTACGAGAAGGACATTAAGCCAAACCTGCGCCCCGGCATGACCCTGATGTTCGCACACGGCTTTAACATCCACTACGGGCAGATTGTTCCCCCCGCGGATATTGACGTAATCATGATTGCCCCCAAGGGACCCGGACACACCGTACGCACCCAGTTTGAAGAGGGCAAGGGCGTACCCTGCCTGATTGCCGTGTATCAGGACGCTACCGGCAACGCGTTTGCCACCGGTCTTGCATACGCGCTGGGCATTGGCGGCGCAAGAGCGGGCGTGCTCGAGACCACCTTTAAGGAGGAGACCGAGACCGACCTGTTCGGCGAGCAGGCCGTATTGTGCGGCGGTGTTACCGCGCTGATGAAGGCGGGCTTTGAAACACTGGTGGAAGCAGGCTATCAGCCCGAGAGCGCGTACTTTGAGTGTATTCACGAGATGAAGCTGATTATCGACCTTGTGGTGGCGGGCGGTCTTTCGATGATGCGCTACTCTATCAGCGATACTGCCGAGTACGGCGACTACACCGTTGGCAGCCGCGTCATCACCGACGAAACCAAGAAGGAGATGAAGAAGGTTCTCACCGAGATTCAGGACGGCACCTTTGCCCGCAACTGGATTTTGGAGAATCAGGCAAACCGCCCCTACTTCAACTCCATGCGCCGCATCCAGAAGGAGCATCTGTGCGAGAAGGTCGGCGCGGAACTGCGCGACAAGATGAGCTGGAAGCCCGGCAAGTAAGCAAAATTACAAACCCGCTGTATGCGCCCTGCGGCGTGCCGGGCGCATACAGAACTATAAAAATAGCTTTGAAAAATAGGATAACCCCATTATAGATAGAAAGCGGCGAACGGTATGAACAGCGATAACATGAAACTAGGCGTACAGCGCGCTCCCCAACGCTCCCTGCTAAAGGCAAACGGACTGGACGACGCGCAGATTCAAAAGCCTATTATCGGTATTGTAAACTCGTTTAACGAGGTCGTGCCGGGGCACACCCATCTGGACCGACTAGCCCGTGCCGTAAAGGACGGCGTTTTGGCGGCGGGCGGAACCCCGCTGGAGTTTAACACCATCGCGGTGTGCGACGGCATTGCCATGGGGCATACCGGCATGAAGTATTCGCTTGTTTCGCGCGAGGTCATAGCCGACAGCGTGGAATGTATGGCGATGGCGCACTGCTTCGACGGTTTGGTGTTTATGCCAAGCTGCGACAAGGTGGTGCCCGGCATGCTGATGGCGGCGGCAAGGCTGAATCTGCCCAGCATCTTTGTCTCGGGCGGCCCCATGCTCTCGCTCTACTCCGACGAAGGTCAGCCCATGGACCTAAACAGCGTGTTTGAGGCGGTGGGTGCCCACACCGTGGGTAAGATTGACGACGAGCGGCTTTCCTACTACGAGGATAACGCCTGCCCCACCTGTGGCTCCTGCTCGGGTATGTTCACCGCAAACTCGATGAACTGCCTGTGCGAGGCGGTCGGGCTGGCACTGCCGGGCAACGGCAGCATCCCCGCGGTGTACGCGCAGCGCATCCGCCTTGCCCGTGCGGCGGGCGAGCGCATCCTGTCACTCGTCAAGGAGAACGTCAGAGCGCTGGACATCCTAAACGAGCGCAGCATCCGCAACGCATTGGCGGTGGATATGGCACTGGGTTGCTCTACCAACACGGTGCTGCACCTTGCCGCCATCTGCCACGAGGCGGGCGTGCCCTTTAACCTAAAGCTGATCAACGAAATCAGCGCAAAGACCCCGAACCTATGCCACCTTGCCCCCGCGGGTGCCCACCATATGCAGGACCTATATGCGGCAGGCGGCGTAACGGCTGTTATGGCAGAGATCGCAAAGGTCGGTCTGCTCGATACCGAGGTGCCCGTTACGGCGGGCGGTACGCTGGGCGACGTGCTGCGGCGCGCAAGGGTGATAAACCACGAGGTCATCCGCTCCATCGACACCCCCTATTCCAAGACCGGCGGACTTGCCATTCTGTTTGGTAACCTAGCGCCAAACGGCGCGGTGGTAAAGCGCAGCGCGGTGGACGAAAGCATGCTGGTGCACAAGGGTCCCGCCCGGGTGTTTAACAGCGAGGACGAGGCAAGCAAGGCAATCTTCGGCGGCGAGATTCACAGCGGCGACGTGGTGGTGATTCGCTACGAGGGTCCCGCAGGGGGACCGGGTATGCGCGAGATGCTCGCCCCCACCTCCGCCATTGCGGGCATGGGGCTTGACAAAGAGGTCGCACTCATCACCGACGGGCGGTTCTCGGGCGCAACCAGAGGCGCCGCCATCGGTCACCTGTCGCCCGAAGCGGCTCTGGGCGGACCGATTGCCTACCTGCAGGAGGGCGACATCATCTCCATCAACATCCCCGAGTATAAGCTCGAGGTGCTGCTAAGCGACGAGGAGCTTGCCGCGCGCAGGGCGTCTATGACACTCAAGCCGCCGTTAGCGGTAACCGGCGTACTGAAAAAATACCAAAGCATGGTCACCAGCGCGGATAAAGGCGCGGTGCCCGTCTGCTACGAAAAACAACCACCAAATTAACTTAATTGTGTATAGGGAGAACGAACGACATGGATAGAAAGATTTATATTTTCGACACCACCCTGCGCGACGGCGAGCAGTCCCCCGGCTGCAGTATGAACCTTGAGGAGAAGATTGAGGTTGCGCGCCAGCTCGAGCGTCTAAAGGTGGATATCATCGAAGCGGGCTTTGCCATCTCGAGCAAGGGCGATTTCGAGTCGATCGAAACCATTGCCAAAACGGTAAAGGACTGCACCGTCGCTTCGCTCTCCCGCGCACTAGAAAAGGACATCGACGCCTCCTACGAGGCGGTGCGGCACGCACAGTCTCCGCTGATTCACACCTTTATCGCCACCTCGCCTATTCATATGGAATACAAGTTGCGCATGACACCCGACCGGGTGCTTGAGCAGGCCGAGGCGATGGTGGCGTACGCAAAGAAGCGCTGCTCTCAGGTGGAGTTCTCGTGCGAGGATGCCACCCGCAGCGAGCCGGAGTTTCTTGCCAAGGTGCTGCGCAAGGTCATTGCGGCGGGCGCTACGGTGGTTAACATCCCCGATACCGTGGGTTACACCACCCCCGAGGAGATGTATAACCTGATTGAGTACCTGATAAAGAACGTGGATAACATCGACCGGGCGCGCATCTCGATGCACTGCCACAACGACCTTGGCATGGCGGTTGCAAACTCGCTTGCCGGCATCCGCGCGGGTGCCTCGCAGGTGGAATGCACCATCAACGGGCTGGGCGAGCGCGCGGGCAATGCGGCGCTGGAGGAGATTGCGATGGCACTTCACACCCGCCGCCAGTCGCTGGGGTGCTATACCGACATCGACACCACCCAGATTACCAAGGCAAGCCGCCTGATTTACAACACCATCGGCGTAATACCGCCGCTCAACAAGCCCATTGTGGGCAAGAACGCGTTTGCGCATGAGTCGGGTATTCACCAGCACGGCGTCGCAGCCGAGCGCACCACCTACGAGATTATGACCCCCGAATCGATTGGGCTGAAAAAGAACAAGATGGTGCTTGGCAAGCACAGCGGACGCCACGCCTTTGTCGACCAGCTTAAGGAGTGGGGCTACGAGCCCTCCGCCGAGGAAATAGACCTCTACTTTACCCAGTTTAAAGAGCTGTGCGACAAGAAGAAAGAGGTGACCCGCCTTGACCTTGAGGCGATTGTCTCTAGCAAGGCACCCACCATCAAGGGCGACTACAAGTTAAGCCGCTTTGACGTACACGCAAGCAACTTCTCCACCGCGTCCAGTGTGGTGCGGCTTGAGAAGGACGGCGAGGAGAAGGAGGAGGTCGCCATCGGCGACGGTCCCATCGACGCATCCTTTAACGCCATCTCCAAGGTGACGGGCGCGCCCGAGCACTCGCTGGAGGATTACTCCATCCGCTCGGTGGGCGAGGGGCGTGACGCACTGGGCGAGGTTATGGTAAAGCTGCGCGCGGGCGACCGCATCTATACCGGCAGGGGTCTTTCTACCGATATTATTGAAGCGAGCCTGCTTGCGTACCTAAACGCAACCAACAAGCTGCTTCGCACCCTGTAACAAACGGGTGATACAACCATCATATCCGACGTTTTAATACGAGGCACAGCAGTACAATGGCGGCAGCCGGAAAGGGTTGGGAACACACATGAAACAGCTTGAGATACTGGACACCACTCTGCGCGACGGGGCGCAAAGCGAGGGGATATCCTTTTCGGTATCCGATAAGCTCGCCATTGCCAAGGTGCTTGACGGCTTCGGCGTTGCATATATCGAGGCAGGCAACCCCGTCTCAAACCCCAAGGACATGGAGTTTTTTGAAAAGGCGCAGGAACTAAACCTTACAACCGCAAAGCTATGCGCCTTTGGCAGCACCCGCCGCAAGAACGTTGCGGTAGAAAACGACGAAAACGTGCGCTCGCTGCTTAGCGCAAACACCCCCGCCGTGTCCATCTTCGGCAAGTCATGGGACCTGCACGTGACCGAGGTGCTAAAGGCAACACCGGAAGAAAACCTTGCCCTGGTGTACGACACCATCGCGTTTATGAAGCAAAACGGCAAGGAAGTAATCTTTGACGCGGAGCACTTCTTTGACGGCTACAAGGCAAACGCCCCGTACGCCCTAAAGGTGCTGGACGCAGCGACCAGAGCGGGCGCAGATGTGCTTTGCCTGTGCGATACCAACGGCGGTGCCGACCCCGTCGAGATTTCGGACATCACCAAGACGGTATGCACAACCTTCCCGCAGGTGCGCGTGGGCATTCACTGCCACAACGACATCGGCTGTGCGGTGGCAAACTCCATCGTAGCCGTGGAGGCGGGTGCTACGCACATACAAGGAACGTTTACCGGCATCGGCGAGCGGTGCGGCAACGCAAACCTATCCACCATCATCCCGACGCTGCAGCTTAAAAAGGGGTACCGCTGTGTAACGGGCGACATGCAAAAGCTCACCCCCACATCGGTAAAGCTTTCGGAGATCAGCAACATGAGCCTGCGGGGCAATATGCCCTATGTCGGCAGCAGCGCGTTCGCCCACAAGGGCGGCATGCATATCGACGGAGTCAACAAGCTCTCCCGCAGCTTCGAGCACATCCCGCCCGACTCGGTGGGCAACAGCCGCCGCTTCTTGCTATCCGAGGTTGCCGGGCGCAACGCGCTGATGGCAAAGCTTGCGGGCACATCGGTGGCACAGGCCGTCACCGACGCGGGTCAAACCGCCGAGCTGCTTGCCTTGCTGAAGGATAAGGAGCACGAGGGCTACCAGTTCGAGGCGGCGGACGCAAGTTTTGAGCTGCTTGTCAAGCGCGCGCTGGGTCTGTATACCCCGCACTTCAGCCTGGATATGTACAAAACCAACGGGGAGTTCCCATCCCCCGACGGCGAAACCAACGCAAGCGCGATGCTGAAGATTCAGGTGGGCGGCACGTACGAAACCACCGCGGCGGTGGGCAACGGTCCGGTACACGCGCTGGACCTTGCGCTTCGCAAGGCACTGATGGTGTTTTACCCGCAGCTTGAGCGGGTTCACCTGACCGACTATAAGGTGCGCGTACTGCAGGCGGAGCACGCCACAGGTGCAAAGGTGCGCGTGCTGATTGAAAGCAGCGACGGCACACGCAAATGGATAACGGTGGGCGTCTCCACCGACATCATCGCCGCAAGCTGGGAGGCGCTGGTGGATTCGATTGAATACGCGTTAATGGACGTGTAAGGTTTTGTTCTTAGTCAGGAATATAGTATGAGGTGAGAGTTTGGTCGCCGCCGCTTTTGGGGGATACAAAAGCGGCGAATGGACAGGGCGCACCGCATGAGCGAATACGGTTTGGAAAGGAAAGATGAAATTATGGCAATGACAATGACGCAAAAGATTTTGGCAAGCCATTGCGGCAAGAAGGAGGTCGCCGCCGGGGATATGATTATGGCGGACCTGGATCTGGTTCTGGGTAACGACATTACCTCCCCCGTTGCCATCAACGAGTACGAGAAGGCGTCCTGCGGCGAGGTGTTCAGCCACAGCAAGATTGCACTGGTGCTCGACCACTTTACCCCCAACAAGGACATTAAGGCCGCCGAGCAGAGCAAGCAGGTGCGCGAGTTTGCCCGCAAAAAGGGGATAGAGAACTTCTTTGATGTAGGCGAGATGGGTGTGGAGCACGCACTGCTGCCCGAAAAGGGACTGGTGGTTGCGGGCGACGTCATCATCGGTGCGGACAGCCACACCTGCACCTACGGCGCACTGGGCGCGTTCAGCACCGGCGTTGGCTCCACCGATATGGCGGCGGGCATGGCGTACGGCAAGGCGTGGTTTAAGGTGCCCAGCGCCATCCAGTTTAACCTGACGGGCAAATTCGCAAAGCACGTTTCGGGCAAGGATTTGATCCTGCACATCATCGGCATGATCGGTGTGGACGGCGCGCTGTATAAATCGATGGAGTTTGCCGGCGACGGGGTAAAAAACCTGACGATAGACGACCGTCTTTGCATCGCAAACATGGCGATTGAAGCGGGCGGCAAGAACGGCATCTTCCCCGTGGACGAGGTTACACTCGCATACATCGCCGAGCACAGCGACCGTGGGCCCGTCATCTTTGCGGCGGACGAGGACGCGCCCTACGACGCGGTTTACAACATCGACCTTTCCACAATACGCCCCACTGTGGCGTTCCCCCACCTGCCCAGCAACACCAAGACGGTGGACGAGGCGGGCGAGGTTACCATTGATCAGGTGGTCATCGGCTCGTGCACCAACGGCAGATTGTCCGATATGCGCGAAGCCGCCGCCATCCTAAAGGGCAAACGGGTACACAAAAACGTAAGAACCATCGTCATTCCCGCAACGCAGAAGATCTATCTGCAGGCGATGGAGGAAGGGCTGCTTAAGGACTTCATCGAGGCGGGCTGCATCGTAAGCACCCCCACCTGTGGTCCCTGCCTAGGCGGACACATGGGCATTCTTGCCGAGGGCGAGCGCTGTGTGGCAACGACAAACCGCAACTTCATCGGACGCATGGGTCACCCCAAAAGCGAGGTGTACCTTGCAAGCCCCGCCGTTGCGGCAGCGTCTGCGATTGCCGGAAGGATTGCGTCCCCCGAGAGCATTTCGTAACGGATACGATATATCAGGGTCTTTGTGTGTACCGATACGCGCGCCGACCCGATTGAAAGGAACTGGATAGCTATGATCACTAACGCGACCGTGATTAAATACGGCGATAACGTGGATACCGACGTCATCATCCCCGCGCGCTACCTCAACACTTCTGACCCCAAGGAGCTTGCCGCCCATTGTATGGAGGACATTGACAAGACCTTTGTTAGCCGTGTAAAGGAAGGCGACGTGATGGTTGGCGGCGCAAACTTCGGCTGTGGCTCCTCCCGCGAGCACGCGCCCCTTGCCATTAAAACCAGCGGCATCTCCTGCGTGGTGGCAAAAAGCTTTGCGCGCATCTTCTACCGCAACGCCATCAACATCGGGCTGCCCATCATCGAATGCGACGCGGACATCGACGAGGGCGACAAGGTGAGCATCGACTTTGACAAGGGCGAGCTGACTAACCACACCAAGGGCGCGACCGTCACCTTTAAGCCGTTCCCCGCGTTCTTACAGAACATCGTGGCGGCGGGCGGTCTGCTCAAATCGCTTGCCCAGGGCAGCTAATCGGCGCACCGATATCAGGAAAGGCATGGGAATGGATATGAACTATACTATAGCGGTTATCGAAGGCGACGGCATCGGACCCGAGATTGTGCAGGCTTCCATCCGCGTGATGGAGGCGGTGGGCGCAAAGTACGGGCACACCTTCACCTATAAAAAATACTTGATGGGCGGCGTAGCGTACGACGCAACGGGCAACCCCCTGCCCAAGGAAACGGTAGACGGCTGCCTTGCCAGCGACAGCGTGCTGCTGGGCGCCGTGGGTGGTCCGAAGTGGGACACCCTGCCCGGACACCTGCGCCCCGAGGCGGCGCTGCTGGGTATTCGCAAGGCGCTTGGGCTGTATGCAAACATCCGCCCCGCCCAGCTGTTTGAGGCGCTCTCCTCCGCCTGCCCCCTGCGCACCGACATTGCGGGTAACGGCATCGACCTTGTTATCATCCGCGAGCTGACGGGCGGCATCTACTTTGGCGAGCGCGGCAGGCGCACAAGCGAAGGCGGCGAGGAGGCATTCGACACCGAGGCGTACAACGAAACCGAGATTCGCCGCATTGCAAAGGTGGCGTTTGATTTGGCGAGAACGCGCAAGAGACAGGTTATCAGCGTAGACAAGGCAAACGTGCTCGAAAGCTCACGCCTGTGGCGCGAGGTGGTGCACGCGGTCGCGAAGGATTACCCCGATGTGACCTGCGCCGATATGCTGGTGGATAACGCCGCGATGCAGCTTATCCGCAACCCGTCGCAGTTTGACGTGGTGGTAACGAGCAATCTATTCGGCGATATCCTGTCTGACGAAGCGTCGATGCTCACCGGCTCGATTGGTCTGCTTTCAAGCGCATCGCTCGGTGACGGCACGCGCGGCATGTACGAGCCCATTCACGGCTCCGCGCCCGACATTGCGGGCAAGGGCGTTGCAAACCCCATCGCCACCATCCTTTCGTGCGCGCTGATGCTGCGCCTATCGCTCGGGCTTGCCGACGAGGCACAGGCGATTGAGGACGCAGTGGCGTCGGTACTAAAGGGCGGCGCGCGCACCGCGGACATCGCCCGACAAGGCGAGCAGACCGTCAACTGCGACGGCATGACCGCACTCATTCTTTCTGCTCTCCACTAAACTATAGTCAATAAACTTGAAAACAGAAACTGTTTTCAAGCGGCAGGGATTGCCTGCCGCACGCCTTATGGCGTGTTTATTGACCATAGACTGCGGTAAACCGCATGCATTCGCATGCGCCGCACGGTTTTTGTGCGGTTCAAAACGAACCCGTTTTGAGGTTTGCAGAGTTTATATAATATAGCAGTTGTCTTTTTCGTCCAAACCGAAAACAGACAGAAAGACGCCGCCGTGTAAGGGGATTATCCCTTAACCGGCGGTTCTTTCGTGCTTTATATCCTTCGATTCATGACCTAGCCCATCATACAAGACGGGAAAAGGCATTATAGTCAATAAACTTGAAAACAGTCCCTGTTTTCAAGCGGCAGGGATTGTCTGCCGCACGCCTTATGGCGTGTTTATTGACTATAGACTCCACAAACCGCCCACATTTGTGGGCGCCGCACGGTTTTTCGTGCGGTTCAAAACGGTTTCGTTTTGAAGTTTGCTGAGTATATTACAAGATAATAATTTTCTATGCAAGTGAATTGCTTGCGCAGCTTACAGTCACACAATAAAGGAAGCTTTAATGAAAGATGTTTTAATAATATACCAAATATGGTATTATAATACCAGCAGAAAAATCTGCTACTTTCAGGAGGTTTTGTATTATGAAACGCTTTCTTGTTATGACCGCACTTGTTTGTTTGATGCTTCTTACGGCAGGGTGTACCGCAACCGCCTCTGCCTCACCGGACGCACAGCAGCCCAACGCTTTGCCCCAAGACGAGCAAGGCTTGCACTTTTTTATTATTCATGACGCGCAGGGTATCGACAACCTGCTGTTGACCATTCAAATACCCTACGGCAACGATGTGTACGAGCTGGATGATATGGTACGACGCAACATTGCCGACCACGTTCGCGAAGCAACCGGCAAGGAGATTGACAGTGCAGCGATCGAGTACAGCTTAAAGCCGATACTCGATATGAACGATTATAAGCCGACTGTTACGTTGCAGTAGCGGGCAGACAAAACCGTTATCGCGTTATTCGTCCGAGCCGCGGCTTAGACGCGTTGTTCCTTATACTATTAATGTTGTGGTTAAGCGCTTTTCTTTGCGGGGTTTGGCGCGATTTATTGAAAAACCGGCATTAAAAAATGGTATTCCTATGCGGCGCCGTGCGCGGCTTTACTTTTACAAGTTAATCTGATATGATAGGGTCTATTGGGTAAACGGCGGCATCCGCCGGAGCCAACAAAGCTACGAAAGAAACGGGATACCGATGCAAAACCCATTTGCCTACTGCGACGACAACAAACGCTACCACACCCTGCGCTACCATCTGTCGCGCCGGTTTTCCCACCGCGTATTCAAGGCGGCAATCGATGCCGGGCTTACCTGCCCGAACATCGACGGCACCAAGGGCAGCGGCGGGTGCGTGTTCTGCCGCGCGGGCGGGTCGGAGTTTACACAGGGTGCGCTGGATATCCGCAGCCAGATTACGGGCGAGCTTGCGCGTATTCAAGCCGGATGGCAGGGCGCGAGGGTCATCGCCTATTTTCAGGCGCACACCAACACCTATGCCCCGCTGCCCGTACTAAAGGAACTATACGAAACGGCGCTTGCGGTGCCCGATGTATGCGGGCTTTCGGTCGCCACGCGGTGCGACGCACTGCCGGACGACGTGACGGACTACCTGGCGCAGCTGTCGAAACAAACCTACCTGACGGTGGAGCTTGGTCTGCAAACCGCAAACGACCACACCGCACAGCGTATTAACCGCGGACATAATTACAAAGAGTTTACAGATAGCTACCGCCGCTTAAAGCAAAAGAGCATCCGCGTGTGTATCCACCTAATCAACGGGTTGCCGGGCGAAACGCCCGACGAGATGATACAAACTGCCCGCACGGTGGCAAGCTTGCGCCCCGATGCGGTTAAGCTGCATCTGCTGCACATCCTACGAGACACGCCGCTTGCCGAGAGCTATCGGCGCGGGGAGGTTACCCCGATGACACGGGAGGATTACATCGATACCGTGTGCAAACAGCTTGCTGTTTTACCGCCCGAGACCGTGATAGAACGCGTTACGGGCGACGGCGCGCGCGATACCCTGCTTGCGCCGCTGTGGAGCCTTGATAAGATTGCGGTGCTGGGCGGCATTGATAAGGCGCTGGCGGAGCAGGGCCTATGGCAGGGCAAATTATACAGATAGTAATACACATTACAATATATCAACGGAGGCAGTTTATCTTGGTTACAGCACATACCACAGGCTACGCGC
The DNA here is from genome assembly GCA_023413185.1 of Bacillota bacterium. Classification (GTDB taxonomy): domain Bacteria; phylum Bacillota; class Clostridia; order Oscillospirales; family Ruminococcaceae; genus Acetanaerobacterium. The sequence goes on along the minus strand of JAEZQD010000031.1, from coordinate 3,238 downwards.
GGTCAGGCAGCGCGCAGATCTACTACAAATGCTACGGTGCGGGCGAGCCGGCGCTGATTTTACTACACGGCAACGGCGAGAACCGCCACTGCTTTGACAAGCAGATTTACGACTTCTCTCACCGCCACCTCACCATAACGGTGGACAGCCGCGGGCACGGAAAATCCACCTTCGGCACCGAGCCGCTCACCATCGAGCAGATGGCGAAGGACACCTTTGCGGTGCTCGACGACCTAGGGCTTGAGAAGGCGGTCGTCATCGGGTTCTCGGACGGCGGCAACGTCGCCATTGAGATGGCAAGGCAAAACCAGTCGCGGATACACAAGCTGATTGCGGCAGGACCCAACCTCAACCCGCAGGGGGTTAAATGGGTTATCCAGCTGCCCATTGTACTGGGCTATGCGGCGTGCCGGTTTATTGGGCTGTTTGACGAAAGGGCAAGGCACAAGGCGCAGATAATGAACCTGATGGTGTCCTACCCAAGGCTGCGGGCGCGGGACCTCTCGGGCATCCAATTGCCCTCACTGATTATCGGCGGGCAGCATGATATGATAAAGTACAACCACCTGTGCCAGATTGCCGACGCAATAGACGGCGCACAGCTTTTGATTATCGAAGGCGTCGACCATTTTGTGTTTGACAAGGCGTCGAACATCATAAACAAAGACATCCTCGACTATATCGTTGCATAATAGACAGGGATAAACACAGGAGGCGGTGCCGCTTTGGGCACCGCCTCCTGTGTTTTGTGTTAATGGAAGGTCGTTATGAAATCGTACCCGGCTGCATTTCGCGCAGTGCCTCGGCAAACGCGGTAATCTCGCCTTGCGTATACGCCCGCTGCAGGATGCGGGGTGCTTCGTGGGCGGGGTACTCGTCCGGCACACGGTAGCGGTTTAGCACATAGCGCGGCAGGGCGGGCAGCTCCCGCGCCATCTGCATAAGGTCGGCGACCGACAGCTGGGGCACGACGGTGGTACGCACCTCAAAGGCGATGCCGCTCTCGGCAAGCAGGCGGATGGTTTGCAGCACGCGTTGCGCATCCGCGCTCTCGCCGCACAGCTCCTTATAACGCGCGGCGGGTGCCTTGTAGTCCACCGCCACATAGTCGCACAGCCCGAGTGCAAGCAAACGGCTTACGACATCGGGGCCCACGCCGTTGGTGTCGAGCTTTACGCGGTAGCCTAAGCGTTTTAACCACCCTGCGGTCTCCTCCAGCTCGGGGTACAGCGTCGGTTCGCCGCCGGTGAGCACAACGCCGTCCAGCAGACCCGCGCGCTTTTGCAAAAACTCGGTCACCGTGCTTTGCTCAAGCGGCGGCAGCCTGCCCTCAATCAGCGGGCGGTTGTGGCAGTAGAAGCAGTCGAGATTGCAGGCGGGGACAAACAGTACGCAGCTTACAAGCCCCGGGTAATCCACCAGCGAGCTTTTTACAAGCCCCGCAAATCTCATATCACCGCTTCCTCACGCTTTGAGAGGCGTTCTTCAAATGCCTCGTTGGGCATTACATACTTCTTGCGCTCGATGTATTCGGCGCGCTTGCCGGTGTTAAAGTTCTGCACCGGTCTAAGGTAGCCCACGACCCGCGACCAAACTTCCGCCTTCTGCCCGCACTCGGGGCAGGTAAAGTGCTCGCCCGCAATATAGCCGTGGTCGCCGCACACCGAGAAGGTGGGGGTAAGCGATAGGTAGGGCAGCTTATAGCGGGTAAACGCCTTACGCAGCAGGTTCTTTGCCGCGGAGGTGTCCTTAATCTCCTCGCCAAGATACAGGTGCAGCACCGTGCCGCCGGTATACATCGACTGCAGCTCATCCTGCAGGTCAAGCGTTTCAAAGATATCGTCGGTGTAGCCCACGGGCAGCTGTGTGGAGTTGGTATAGTAAGGCACCGTTTCGCCCGCCGTCAGGATGGCGGGGTAACGCTCGATGTCCTTTTTGGCAAGGCGGTAGCTGGTGCCCTCGGCGGGGGTCGCCTCCAGGTTGTAGTAGTGCCCCGTCTCGTCCTGAATATCCCGAATCACGCTGCGCATATAGTCAAGGGTTCTGACGGCAAACGCCTGCCCCTCGCGGGTGGTCAGGTCGTAGTCGGAGCCCAGCAGGTTGCGGCACGCCTCGTTCATGCCGATAAGCCCGATGGTGTTAAAGTGATTGTGCCAGTAACTGCCCGTTCGCGCCTTTACGTCCCTTAGGTAGTTGGCGGAATACGGGTACAGACCACGCGCGGTTTGTTCTTCTATGACCTTGCGCTTAATCTCAAGGCTGTTCTTTGCGATGTTCATCTGCTGCCACAGGCGGGTAAAGAACTCCGGTTCGGTTTTGGAGAGATAGGCAAGGCGCGGCAGGTTTAAGGTAACCACGCCGATCGAGCCGGTTAACGGGTTAGAGCCGAACAGACCGCCGCCCCGCTTACGCAGCTCGGTGGTATCGAGCCGTAGGCGGCAGCACATCGAAAGCGCGTCCTCGGGCGATAGGTCGGAGTTGATGTAGTTTGAGAAGTAGGGGATGCCGTAGCGGCAGGTAATCTCCATAAACTTTTCAACCACGGGGCTGTCCCACGCAAAATCCTTGGTGACGTTGATGGTGGGTATGGGGAAGGTGAACACCCGTCCCTTCAGGTCACCCTCCATCATCACATCGCAAAACGCGATGTTGAACAGGTCCATCTCCTTTTGGAACTCGCCGTAGGTCTCGTTTTTCATCTCGCCCCCCACAACCACGTTCTGGTCGCGCAGGGTGCGCGGGGGCACGATGTCAAACGTCAGGTTTGAAAACGGGCACTGAAAGCCCACGCGGGTGGGGACGTTAAGGTTAAACACAAACTCCTGCAATGCCTGACGCACCGCCGCGTAGTCCATATTATCGTAGCGGATGAAGGGTGCGCAGTAGGTGTCAAACGACGACCATGCCTGTGCGCCCGCGCTTTCGCCCTGGGTGGTAAAGGTGGAGTTGGCCACCTGACCCAAAAAAGAGCGCAGATGCTTTGCGGGGCGCGACTCCACCTTGCCGGGTACGCCGCCAAAGCCGCTGGTTAAAATCTGACGCAGGTCCCAGCCCGCGCAGTAGGGACCGAAAAAACCCAGGTCATGGATGTGAAGCTCACCCGAAAGGTGGGCGTTACGGATCTCTTCGGTATATACCTCGTGCAGCCAGTAGCTTTTGGTAAACGCCTCGCGCACGTAGTTATTGAGCCCATTAATAGACTTTTGCGTGTTGGCGTTTTCGTTAATCTGCCAATCGC
>JAEZQD010000026.1 GCA_023413185.1 Bacillota bacterium | reverse complement strand
GAAACTATGAGCACCAATAGCTCAGTTGGTAGAGCAGCTGACTCTTAATCAGCGGGTCCCGGGTTCGAGTCCCTGTTGGTGCACCAACGAGTAATGAGAAGTGGGAAGGCAGAGGACAGTGTTCTGCCGTCTGCCAGCTCATCTCTGCCATCTTTCTATGGCCCGTTGGTCAAGCGGTCAAGACACCGGCCTCTCACGCCGGTAACGCGGGTTCGATTCCCGCACGGGTCACCATAGTCAAGCGCTCTGCGCTTGACATTGCAAATACGCTTCGCGTATTTGGGTCTTGCGAGAATCCTTCGGATTCTCGGATAGCAGAGACCTTGACATTGCAAATATGCTTCGCGTATTTGGGTCTTGCGAGAAGCCTTCGGATTCTCGGCGACAACAGCAAGCTTATGGTTGCATCTTTACATGTTGATTACCCGTTTGGGTTATCATATATAGCCGGTGTTTATTACGATGAGGTTCCACCTGTTCCCATTCCGAACACAGAAGTTAAGCTCATCCGTGCCGACAATACTTGGCGGGCAGCTGCCCGGGAAGATAGGTCGATGCCGGCTCAAAAAAACAGTCTGTTTATACAGACTGTTTTTTTGCGTGTTGTTTTATTCAGTTCAGGTAGTTTTACCCTCCATTAACTCCTTTTGAACGTACTTTGGCAGCTTACCTGTTACCACGGCGTAGGAATGGTCAATCATCCGCCTGATTTCCTCTATGGGTATTGTGCCATCCAGCTCGAGCGTATTAAAATATGGCTGCTGTATCGGCGGACAATGGTATCCCCGTGTCACGGTGTTAGGATAAACAGCCCGATAAAACTCTCCGGTTATCCTGTCACAGTTAAAGGTAGCCATGGGTTTGCTCTTTAACTGAAATATTTGGGCGAAGATGCGGCTTCGCACCTTCACGACGGTGACATCGGGACCAAAAGGGTGATCCAGATATGCACCGGTTTTGGATAAACAATAAGGGATAATCTGCTTGACCATCATGTATTAGCCCCATTTCGATTTTGTATCAGGCAGCAACACACCAAGTGCAGGTCGTGGTGTTACCTATCACACTAAAAAACAGGCATCCACTTTACAAATAGATGCCTGTTTTACAGTTAGTATACCGCGACAACCTCAATCTCAACCTGTGCGTTTTTGGGCAGCTGCTCTACCGATACACAGCTGCGTGCGGGCGGTGTATCCGAACCAAAGAACCTGCCGTAAACAGCGTTTACTGCTGCAAAATCGTCCATTCGGTCAAGGAATACGGTAGTCTTTACAACATTTGCGAGGGTAAGACCTTCGCTTTCGAGAATTGCGGTGATGTTTTTGATTGCAAATTCGGTCTGTTCCTCAACAAGAGGGGCAAGCTCTCCGGTTGTAATGTCGATACCGAGCTGACCCGAAACAAACAACATACCGTTTGCCTTGATTGCCTGAGAATAAGGACCAATCGGGGCAGGGGCGTTGGCGCAGCTAATTGCAGATTTGCTGTTCATAGTTAAAATCCTCGCTTTCAAATTGGTTGTCTGTTTTTTTATTATACACCATAATAAAGAAACTCGCTATCACAGCTGCTAATATGTTACCCACAAATGCAAATAAATCAGGTTTGCTGCATAATCCCTGCATTTTAGTTTGAATTTAATTTCCCATTATTGTATAATGTTTTTTAGGACAAATCTAACATACTTAGAGAAGTGATTATTGCAGTCATCATACTATGTTGATGAACTGCCAAAATACCGGAGGATGGTTATGCAAAGGATACTATCAATAATTATCGCAGCAGCGATGCTGGTCTGCGTTATGGCAGCATGTGCCGCACCGCCCGTAGCGCTTCCCCCTTCTGACGAAGGCTCAGATGTTGTAAGTGAGGACGGACAGGTGCAGGATGAAAAGCCCGCCAAAACCGTCTCGCTTGCGCTGTATGCCCAGCCCTATTTTGCCAAGAATGAGGATGGCACATCCGCCTTGCAGGAGCTGATTGCGGCGTTTGGGCAGCTTCATCCCGAAATTGTGGTTACCCTGGAGGAGCTGTCTGCCAACGAGGAAGATAGCAAGGCGCTTGAGGAAGCGTTGCAAGCCGGCAAGGTGGATTTGCTGTTTGACAGTGCACATGCAGCCGCAACCCGGGCGCGCATGGGCAAGCTTTCTGATCTATCCGCTTTGTTTACCGACGAAACACTGCAGGACCTGCCCCAAGGGGTGGTTGACGCCGTAACGGAAGGCGACATCAAGTATCTGTACCCCATCTCGGCTTCGCCCTATCTGATGGCGTTTAACAAGGAGCTGCTTGAATCGTTGGGCGTGCTGGAGCTGCTGCCCTATGAGCGCACCGATACCCGTGCATGGTCGGTGGATGAGTATGCCGCACTGCTCACCGCGCTAAAGGCAAAGCTGCCTGAGGGCGTGGATGCGGGTGTTATCTACGCAAAATCGTCGAGTGGGGACGCGGCAACACGTTCGTTAGTCACAAACCTAACCGGTGCGTCGTTTGTAAAGAGCGACCGCAGCGAGTATACCATCGACGGCGCCGAGGGCAAAAGCGCACTGGAATGGCTGAACAAGGCGGTACAGGATGAGCTGCTCAAGGTTGACGCGGAGAAGACATCCGCCGATGTAGTAAAGGATTTTGTGGATGGTAAGTCGGCACATACCATCCTGTATACTGTCGGTCTTGCCAACAACTATGCGGGCGGCAAGAAGGACAACTTTACCGAGATTCTGATGCCCTACCCCACCAAGGATGGCAAGGAGCCTTCGCTGGAGTACAGCCTGTATGGGCTGAGCATATTTGATAACGGCGACAAAGAGAAGATTGCCGCCGCCCAGACCTTTATCGACTTTGTGGCAAATAACCGACAGTACAGCCGCATGGCAGCGGTGTTAACGGGCGGAATCAGCCCCGCCTTCAGTAAGAATGAGCTGCGCTATGACAAGGAGTATCTGTTCGTCGAGACCTTAAAGCCGTTCCTTGGCAGCTACGTACCCGCCACAGAAGGCAGCGAGGTGATGAAAACCTACTGGTTTGGTTCACTCAACGATGCACTGGCAAAGGATGCAAAGATTGAGGCGATTCTCAAGGCGTTTGCCGAGAATGCAAGCAAAACCCTTAAGGATGCTAAGACCGAGCGCGAAGAGGCGCTAAAAAAGGCGAACGAGAGCGACACCGCGTCCAAGTAACACACGATTACCGATCCAGACGAAGGTTCGACTAGCATAACAGCTGCGATGTTGCACGGGCGGGCAAAACCGCCGGTGCAACCTCTTTTTATATCAAAAGTTAAAACCGCCGGCAATGACTGCCGACGGTTTTGATGAAAACGATGATTGTACTACCGTATAATCTGAATGCCACCGATGATAGGCAGCGGGTTGGTTTCGTACTTTGCGGCGCTGATAATACCAAGAATCATAAACACAAAGCACGCGACGCTGAGCAGCCAGCCGATTATGCCAAACAAAAAGAAGAATCCACTCAAGGAGGCTATAATACCCGCGGCAATCTCTGCTATAAAGATTACAAGTGCTTGATTGGCGTGGTGCTTACAAAGGGCGCTATCCTTACCCGCCAGAATCGGAATTAGTACTAGGGGTCCAAAGTAGCCTAGGATGGAAAACAGGATTTCGTTGTTGCGATCTTGCATGAAAAACACTCCTTAACTATGTAGTTATTTAATTGTAACGGCATTGCTGCCAAAGGGCAGATGATGTAAGCTGTGCAGGGGTATGGCAAATGGATTGTACGATGTGTATTAAACAGGGCAAACACTACAAAAAACCTACTCTTTATCCTCTTGGGTAGGCGGCTGGGTGGTTGCGGGTATCACCTTGTTCGGCTCCTCTTGTGTTTTCATCGCGTTTGTACGCCGATACAAGCGAATCAGGGCGCCCAGCAAAAGAATTAGTGCGGCGGCGGCGAAGAACGATGAGAAGAGGTAATAGGGCAGGTTCAGCGAAGCTACCTTTGCAACCAGTCCCGAAGACGTGGTAGCCAGTGCCATGCCGATTACGTCGCCGCGCAGGTCGGTAACCGGCAGCACGGTAACAAGTGCCGCTTGACCCTGGGCGGTTTTAACTGATGCGTATGCGTAGGGCTTTTGTTCAAACGCCACGGCGGATACCGCGCGTTCCAGTGCCGACCCGCCCGCCGTTCTGGGGACGTATGCGCTGCCCACGGTGTTGTAATCCACATTCGGGGTAAGCCCGCGCATAAACCGACTGTCAAGGATATTGATATATCCCGTACCGCGGGGGATAATGGTTGTTATGCTGTCGAAGCCGCTTTGCCGCGCTTTGGCAGAAAGCTCACCGGTCAACTCATCAAACCCCACGCCCTGTGCCTCCACCTGAAGATGCAGGGTGCGCAGGTCGTCATGATATGTTTTGGCAAGCCCTTCAAACAGCAGCGATACCGACGTACTGCCCTGCTGCGCAAGAGAGTCGTAAATAGCGCGCGAAAGCACCGATGCACTGCCTAGACCGTATAAGGCTGCGCCGATGCATAAAAACGCTCCGAAAAACAGCGATAGAATGGGCATAAGGTGTGGCCTTGTTGTATCGGGGTGGTCAGATTCAATCTTCTGTCTCACGATAATAGCCCTCCATGATAGTTAAATAATCGGCACAATGCGCCCTAGCCGACAGCAGGCAATGGATATCTCTGTAACTGATTATAGCGAAATTAGCCGTAACATGCAACAGCGGGAAGGTTTGTTTACGCAACCCAAGCTGTTTCGTTCATCCAGAAGAAAAGCAAGACAGTAAGACCCTGAAACAATAAATAAACAGCAGTCGGAGCACAGCTCCTGCCCGCGGCACCGGGCACAGGAAAGGAATGGTCACAAGCATGAATATTACGGTAGTAAATCTGGAACAGGGCATGCCCTATGTGGACGAGGCGATTCGACGCATGAACGCGGGGCTTCGCAGCGCACGGGCGGGCGGCGCACGTGTGGTTAAGCTCATACATGGGTATGGCTCAAGCGGTACAGGGGGCAAGATTCGAACCGCCGTCGCGACAGAGCTAGCAAACAAAAAGCGCAGCGGCGAGATCAAAGAGTATGTGCGCGGCGAAGACTTTACGCCGTTTTCCGACAGCTGCCGCAGGGTGCTTGACCTAGTGCCCGAGCTGCAAAAGGATAAGGACTATCTGCGCTGTAATCAGGGTATTACCATTGTGCTGCTGCGGTGACACCCGAAAAACAACAGCAACGGCAGCGGTCAGAGATTGTGCCATGCAGGGTACCCGAACCCAGGTGTGACAAACGGTTTGCATCGTGACATAATTGCGCGATAATTCGACAGAAATAATACACTGCTAACAAAACTATGGTATAATTTAAGGATAGTATTGTATAATAATAGACAAAATATTGCTTTAATCTTCAAAACAAGTTAAAATGTTTGTGTATCTATTCAACAAATATAACGTTACTTGAAAGCAGGGGTTTAAGCATTATGACAACGATTCGCAAGCGTATCGGGCGTTCTATTGTTGTGGCATCCGTGGTGATAGGAGTACTGTTAACCTCCATATCGATCTGGACGCTCTACAACAAGACACAGGAGTATGCCGAACAGATGGTAACCGAGACGGCAAAAGCCTACGCGCTAAACATAAAGAATGAGATGGAATTGATTAAGACTAGTCTGCAGCTCGTTGGCGCGGATTCCACTGTGCAAAATGCCAACTTACCTAAAGAACAGCGACAGGAGCGTTTGGCGCAGTTGGCAGAAAGCAACATGTTTGATAAGCTGGACGTAGCGGGAAAGGAAGGCATGGCGCTAAACGGTATCGATATTCAAAGCCGCGTTTACTTTCAGAATGCAATAAAGGGAGTCGGATACATTTCAAGCCCACTAATTAACAAGGATACAGGCTCTATTGCAATTATTGCCGCAGGTCCCATGAATGGGGATGTAGTCTTCGGTACCATCGCCTACTCTCATTTTAGCAATATTATTAGTCGAATCCAAATTGGTAAAACCGGCTACGGATATATTGTGGATAAGGAAGGAACGATTGTTGCTCATCCCGATGAGGAGATAGTAAAAAGCTATACCAACTACATAAGTCTTGCAGAAGAAGACAAAGGCTATGCGGAGCTCTCTGCAATGGTTACGCGTATCATAGATGGTACAACAGGCGCAGACAAGATTAAAATTGACGGCAAGACGAATATGCTGGCCTATCACCCCATCGATACCATTGAAGGCTGGTCGGTTGTGGTTGTGTATCCCGAGGCGGAGTATGGTCTCTCCTTTTACATGACGCTGATCATAACAATTGGTATGCTGATTGTCCTTTTAATTATGGCAGTCATTTTTGGCAGAAGGCTTTCGAGAAGCATCGCGGAGCCGGTGGTAAAATCCACCGAGCGCATTGAGTTGTTGGCACAGGGCGACCTGAACACGCCGGTGCCCTCTGTGAGAAGCAAAGATGAAACGGGTAGGCTGCTGGAATCACTGGGCGAGACCATCGGGTCGATGAACGGGTATATCTCGGAGATCTCGGATATTCTGACCGGTATTGCACAGGGCGACCTAAGCAAGGAGAGTGGGCAAACCTATCTCGGCGATTTTGCGCCGATTGGTCAGGCGCTTACATCCATTACGGGCTCACTTAAAACAGCGTTTTCCGATATCTATACCGCCGCAGAACAGGTAGAGCAGGGTGCCACGCAGATATCCTCCGGCGCGCAGGGGCTTTCGCAGATTACGATGGAGCAGGCGGCGACGATCGAGCAGTTATCCGCAAGCCTTGCGGAGATATCCACAGGTATTCAGGAGATTGCACATAACTCCGAGCAAACAAGAGCACTCACAGAGCGCTCCAGCGAGAATGTAAGAAACGGCAACCAGCAGATGAGTGACATGCTCGAGGCAATGGGCGAGATTGATCATTCTTCCAGTGAGATAGGCAAGATCATCAAGGTCATCAACGACATCGCGTTCCAGACCAACATCCTTGCGCTCAACGCGGCGGTAGAGGCGGCAAGAGCCGGTGCTGCGGGCAAGGGCTTTGCTGTGGTAGCGGACGAGGTGCGCAACCTGGCGAGCAAGAGCGCAGAGGCGGCAAAGGAGACGACCACGCTCATCGAGCAGTCGATTGAGTCTGTCAAGAAGGGCACCAAGATGGCACAGCGCACCGCGCGCTCGCTGGAGGAGATTGCCAAGGAGTCTGAGGGTGTCAGCGCGCTGGTTAACCGCATCAGCGAGGCGACCAACGATCAGGCGACGGCAGTGGTGCAGATTAACCAGGGCATGGAGCAGATGTCAAGTGTCGTGCAAACAAGCTCCGCAACCGCACAGCAGAGCGCAGCATCCAGCGAGGAGCTGAGCGGTCAGGCGCAGATGCTCAAGGATTTGATTGGGCGGTTTACACTCAACTAAATAAAGATGTATTAAAGCCGCTTTCGTGCGCATTAGCCGAAAGCGGCTTTTGTATAAAATGTTGAAAATAGTAAAATAAAATGATAATATAATGGAATAGAGCGGGTTACAACATAGGAGGTAACGTTGAAATGATAACGATTAAGAAGCGTATTAGTAGAAGTGTGTTAATTACTGCGGTGTTGATGGGCGCGTTTATTACCGTGGCCATGTCATTAATGATGTATTATTCAACGTTAAAATCCGCTGACACCCTGCTTACCGAGAGCGTGAAGGTGTATTCGCAGATAGTTGACCACGAAAATGAACTGATAAAAAAGGATCTGCGCTGGGTGGCAGACAACGATATGGTGGGCAACACGATGGTGAGCGATTTGATGCGCAAGACTACGCTTGCCCGTATTGCCACCGAAACAGTGTTTAAGGATTTTTCAATCTCCGATTCTGCGGGCAAAACCTTTAACGATACCGACATCAGCACCCGCGACTATTTTATCCAGGCTAAGAGCGGTACGCCCTACATATCAAGCCCGCTTATTCGTATGACGGATGACAGCGTCACGATTATGGCGGCGACACCCCTGGGCGACGAGGTGCTGTATGGGGGCATTGATTATACCAAATTCAGCGAGGTAATTGATAAGATAGATATCGGAACAACGGGCTACGGCTTTATAGTTGATAAAAACGGCACGATTATCGCGCACCCCGACGAGCAGGTTGTACGCGATATGACAAACTACATCGCGCTGGCGGAAGAGGACCACGGTTACACTGAGCTTTCGGGGTTGATAACCGAAATGATCAGCGGAAACAGCGGGATAACGACGGTGCGTGTGCGCGGGGAGCGGCGTATTATTGCCTACGCGCCTGTTCCGTGCGATGAAGGATGGTCGGTAGGCGTAACGATCTCCGAAAACGAGATTCTTTACGACCTGAAGGTCATGCTTGCGATAGCCGCCGGCATCTTTGCCGCCATGCTGCTTCTCGCTGTCATTATTTCTCGTGCGGTTGCCATAAACATTTCAAAGCCGGTTTCACAATCCACCGAGCGCATTGAGCTGCTTGCGCACGGTGACCTGAACACGCCGGTTCCTTCTGTGAGCAGTAAGGATGAAACAGGCAGGCTGCTGGAATCGCTGGGTGAGACCATCGGGTCGATAAACGGGTATATCTCGGAGATATCGGATATTCTGACCGGGATTGCACAGGGCGACCTAAGCAAGGAGAGTGAGCAAACCTATCTCGGCGATTTTGCGCCGATTGGGGAGGCACTTGCAACCATAACAGCATCCCTCAACGCGGCGTTTTCAGATATTACCACCGCGGCCGAGCAGGTGGAGCAGGGCGCCACGCAGATATCCTCCGGCGCGCAGGGGCTTTCGCAGATTACGATGGAGCAGGCGGCGACGATTGAGCAGCTATCCGCAAGTCTGGCTGAGATTTCGGCGGGCATTCAGGATATCGCGCAAAATGCCGAGCAGGCACGTGAGCTGACGGAGCACTCCAGCGAGAACGTGAGAAACGGTAATCAGCAGATGAATGACATGCTCGAGGCAATGGGCGAGATTGACCATTCTTCCAGCGAGATAGGCAAGATCATCAAGGTCATCAACGACATCGCATTCCAGACCAACATCCTTGCTCTCAACGCGGCGGTTGAGGCGGCAAGAGCCGGTGCCGCGGGCAAGGGCTTTGCCGTGGTAGCGGACGAGGTGCGCAACCTGGCGAGCAAGAGCGCAGAGGCTGCAAAGGAGACGACCACGCTCATCGAGCAGTCGGTTGCGTCTGTCAAGAAGGGTACCAAGATGGCGCAGCGCACCGCGCGCTCGCTGGAGGAGATCGCCAAAGAGTCTGAGGGTGTCAGCGCGCTGGTTAACCGCATCAGCGAGGCGACCAACGATCAGGCGACGGCGGTGGTGCAGATTAACCAGGGCATGGAGCAGATGTCAAGCGTCGTGCAAACAAGCTCCGCAACCGCACAGCAGAGCGCCGCATCCAGCGAGGAGCTGAGCGGTCAGGCGCAGATGCTCAAGGATCTGATTGGGCAGTTTACACTCAAATAGCAAGCACAAGCATCAAAGCCGCTCCCGCGCGTCATTGCCGAGGGCGGCTTTTAAACAAAAACTGAATAATTATAGATGTTTATAGATAAAATGGAATGGACATGGGGGTTTGTAGAAATGAAGAACACAATGATGAGAATAATCTGCCTTGCGCTTTCTTTGGCACTGGTGCTGTCGGTTATGGCAACACCGTTATTTGCATTGGAGGGTGGAAGGCAGGAAGCTGCACAAAGTCTGACCGAAAGCGAGCCTGTGCCGGAGGAGGAGCAAATTCCCACGGAGCAGGAGGATATGCAGGAGGGAACAGACCCTCCGCTGATGATTGAGGGCGCGGAGCCGTTTCTGACCATCCCCATTGGGGGACAAGCAGTAGACGGCGAGCCCGCCACGGGCGGCAGCGCAACGTCCCTTGTGGTATCGGTTGTGTACCCAAAAGGCAAGGACGCAACCAAGCCCTTGAAAAAGGGCGACGAGATTACCCTTGTGTTCAGCCTGCAAAATTATGAGGCGTTTACTGGCACCTATACGCAGAACGGTGTACCTGTGGAGGTCGGCATAGGTGCCTATGAGCTGGCCCTTACATACAACGGCGCGTTTGACGTGACGGGGGTCACTTCAAACTTTACAACCCGCACTACCCCCAAGCTTGCAAATTTAAGCTATAACGAGAACGCAGGGGTCGAGGTTGATACCCTGCGAATAGTCGCGCTGTTCTCCGAAAAGGTGAGGGGAAAAGTTCAGGCGCTCAACGCCGCAGCACTCACCCAAATAAACGGGCAGTTTGCATCGGTTAAGCTAAAGCTGGCGCAGGATTTGGCGGCGGACGCCGGTAGTCTGGACATCGGCGTAGACGGAGTGATAGCGATAGCCAATGAAGGCGATGTGGACGAGCAGTCGTTTGCCGGCGGCGGGGAGCTGACCCAAACCGTGGGCTACGACACCGCCGCGCCCGTCATCACCGCAAAGAACAGCAACAGCGAAAACGAAACCGACAGGGACACTTCGCTGAATATTATAACGACCCAGAATCATGTGGTTGATCCCGGCGCAAGGATAGAGATTACCGACGACAACGTCGTTTCGTATACGGTCAAAAAGGGGACGGCAAACTACACCACGGCGGATACCAACCCGAGCGACTATGCCGTGGAGTTTACCCTTGCGGAGCCGGGTGTATACACCGTTACCGCCACCGATACGGCGGGGAACACCGCCACCGGCAAGGTGACGGTTACCCCGCGCATTACCGGCATCGCGGTTGCATTAAAGGGTACCGTGGATGTGGGCGGCATACAGCAGGCGTATATCGGTACAAGCTTTACCGCAACGCCCACGCTCTCCCCCGCCATTTCTACACTGCCGGTGGGCGATAAGGCGATAGAGTGGGTTTTAACCAACCCCGAAGGTATAAACCCCGCATTTATCACCGCAACGGGCACAAACCTTTCCGGACCTGTGGTTAATGACACTACCCTAGTGTGGACGCAGACCATCGCGGCGCCCGTCACCTTTGCGGTACAGGACTATCAGGGGGCATATACCCTGACCGCGCGCAGCGCGGCACCCGACCCGACCATCCCCGGTCAGGCAAGGGCGGCAAGCACACCGGTGGCGATGGCAAGCCCCGCTAAGATTAACAGCGTTACCATCAAGGCGGCAAAGCCCTCGATCTCGAGTGGGGATTCCCCCGAAAGCGTGGAGATAACAGGCGTAATCACCGCGCAGGGGCGTGTGGTAGCGGATGGTGTGACACCGACAGCGGCAGACTTCACGCAGGTTGGTTGTGCTGTCTCAGCACTTAGTGCGAACGAAGACCTTGCCACCGTAGGCGATATCGCGTTCTCTCCCGCCGTCGCGGGCAGAGGTGGCTACGCCTACTCCTACACCGTGACGCTGACTGCGGAACAAGATGCGCGGGGCATCTGCGATGTCACCGTTTCGTGTGGCGGCATAGCGGCGCAGGCGGCGGTAAACATCAGTAACTACGGCGTAAACTACACAAAGATGAGCCTATCCGCCGGCAGCGCGGGGCTTGATTATCAAAAAAACCACAGCGCAACCCTGTACATTAACCTTACCGACGCAAAAAACGCGTCCGATACCATAGCGGTTTATCCCGAGGACTGCGAGCTTACCTCGGACAACACCAACCTGCTTGCAGTGTCTATCCATAAGGACGATGTTATCGTACAGGTGCGGGAGGGCGCACAGTATCTGACGGCAACAGCAAAGGTGACGGTGACCGCCGCGTTGAAAAACGACCCACAGGGGCGCAAGGCGACGTTTGCGTTTACGGTGTACCCCACCGAGCGCGCAGACGGGATGGAGATTTATGAGGTGACTGCCTCCCCGAACGTGGTGGTAAGCCCCGGAAATTCTGAACTATATACCAATAGCCTTGCAGAACAGGCGCAGTTGAATGTGCTTGTGTTCGGGCAGCAGACCGACGGATCGGGCGGCGAAACGGTTATAACGACCGTGAATAAAAGTCTAGTTAAGTTTACAAGCTCAAACGCGAAGGTTGCCGCTGTGTCTGATACAGGGCTTATCACCTTCAAGGGCTACGGTGAGAGCATTGTAACCGTTACGGCTACCGACGGCTCGGGCAGCAACGCCCAGATTAAGGTGCTGGTAAACAAGGAGATTGAGTATCTGATACATACCAGTCCCTCGGAGGTTATCATCCCCCCCGGCGGCAAGCAGCAGTTTAAGATAACTGGAACCGTACCCGCCGATGCCACCAACAGCAAGCTGACGGGCATTACGTGGGAAGTGGTACGCGGTGATACAGAGCACTTTATCCTGAATACCAAAACAGGGCTTGTTACAGTAAATAAAAATGCGCCGAACGGCGCAAGGCTGACCATTGGCGCAACCGTGCCGAACCTTGCGTTGCAGGAAGACCCGCTCGCGCTGGTTGACATGCCGAGGGGGCAAGAGTTTGATATCGTTGTTC
>JAEZQD010000069.1 GCA_023413185.1 Bacillota bacterium | reverse complement strand
AAGCAAGTCTGCGCTTGCCCCACTCGTTCACCGACTCGATGGTTCCGTTCTGCTCGATGAGCGCCTTGAATTTCTCAAAACGTTCGGTTACACCCGCCTCATCCAGCTTTGCGCTGATAATCATAATAGTTTCGTAAGCTACCGTTGCCTTTGGCATAGTTTTTACACCTCCTTTTGGACTTAAGGCCCCAATGAAGGGGCAAGGATGATTGCCGAAAAACGGCAAATGGCTATACCATAACAGTATAACAGAAAAATTATAGCAGACCGCCGCGGGGTTGTCAAATAATTATTCCCTGTACCTAACGACAATCGCAGGGCTTTGATGTGCCCAACGAGCAAAAAATGCTACAGCTTAGAGCCGATGCTCTTTAAGTATGCTCGGAATGGCTCACCGACCTCAGGGTGCGTCAGCCCCACCTCCACAATTGCTTGCAGAATGCCAAATTTGCTGCCCATGTCGTAGCGAATGCCCTCATAATCCACCCCGATAATCCCCTGGGTGCGCGCGAGCACCGCCATCGCGTCGGTCAACTGAAGCTCGCCGCCGGCGCCGGGCTTTGTATTCTCGAGAATCGAGAAGATAGAAGGCGGCAGCACACAGCGACCCAGAATGGCAAACAGCGACATTACCTGTTCGGGGCTGGGCTTTTCGACCATATCGGTAATGGTATACAGCCGGTCGCGAATATGCTCCGACTTCATCGAGCAGTATTTGCCGATGTCCTCACGGGCCACCTCTTTGATGCCTACGACACCCTTGCCGTACTCCTCATACGCGCGGCAGAGCTGCCCGCAGGCGGGATTGTCCGATATAATTACATCATCTCCATATAAAACGGCAAAGGGCTCGTCGCCCACAAAGGTTTTTGCGCACAGTACGGCGTGACCCAGTCCAAGCGGCTGTTTTTGGCGGATATACTGGATGTTTGCAAGGTTTGATATGGCGAGCATCTCGTCATACACGGCGGTTTTACCCGACTTTAAGAGCTTTTCCTCCAGCTCCGGGGCACGGTCAAAATGGTCCTCTACCGTAGTTTTTCCACGGCTCGTGATAATCAGGATATCCTCAATACCCGAGCGGACCGCTTCCTCCACAATATATTGAATCGCGGGCTTGTCGACGATGGGAAGCATCTCCTTGGGCATGCTTTTGGATGCGGGCAGCACACGGGTGCCAAGCCCCGCGGCGGGGATGACCGCCTTTTTAATCTTCATTATATTTATTCTCGCCTTTCCGTAATGTGATGGATTCTATGGGGCTTATCCCACAGAGGGTAATAACAGAAACAGGCTAATTAGGACATCTGAAAAGATAAGCAGCAAAAAAGCCGCAATCGCCAAACCGACAACCAGCCCCGTACGGAAACCGCCGTGTTTTTTTAGCGCGGCGTGGTACTGCTGGGTATCGGTAAACCTGCTTTTTAGGGACTTAATGCTATCGAACACATGCCGTTTGTATAGGTGGTTGGCGTAAGAACCCAGCAAAACAGAGCCAATCCAGTACACGTAGTTGATAATCTGTGTAATGCCAAGCAGCTGCTGCGCACGCGCCGGAAGATTCTGCAAAAAGCCAAGGGTATCCTTTAAAATTGCATCGTAGTTCTCTATTACAAGAATATAGCTGGGCAATAGGCGGATGATGAACACGGCAATTAAAAAGATGCCCATAGGGTACAATCGCCTGCCGCAAAAATACAACGCGTTGCCAAAAAAGGCTGCCCAGTTCCACGATGCGCGTCGCCCCGTCATGCTCATGGTCTTAAACCGCGGCAGGTAGTAGTACGAGCTGGGACCGATGAACATCGCGAGTTCCTTAACGGGGATATCGTCGATTGTTTCGTCGGCATGCAGCCCGCCGTACGGGGTGGTAAACGGGTTGTACGGCATAACAAAAACCGGCTGCTCGGCACCGCGCTTGGGTTGTCCGTTTATTTCGGCGTCCGTTTGCGGCTGACGAGTACTCAGCACACTGCCGCACACCTCGCAATAGGCTGCCTGTGGTGGATTAAGGGTGTCGCAGCGCGGGCAGCGCGCGGGGGCGTTGCCGTCGATGGTTTTTTCGGGGGGTCTGCGCCATTCCTCACCGGCTGCGTGTTTTTCTATATACGCGCACGTTCCGTGTGCCACGTAGCAGTCTCTGTGATGGGGCGCACCGCAATCGGGGCATACGACCACGTCGTCCTTGTCTGCAAATGCCTCCCCGCAAACGGGGCAGCGAATTCCGTCATATCTTCCCATTTGGTACATCCCCTGTATCGTTATAATCATTTCAGCTTGCCTAGTTATCATGGCTGAACCGCCTTTATTATAAACGAATCTGTGATAAAAGCCAATATATTCTTCCAATGTTATAAGAGCGTTTACGTCCAGTTAACAAATTTTTTATAAATACTGTTGACAACGTAATACTATGTAGTGTATAGTATTGCTTGAAACGAGGTGTTGTCATGGATGTCCAGTTAAAGAAGGGCTTGCTCGAAATCTGCGTCTTAACGGTGCTTTTTCGCGGCGATTCCTATGGCTACCAAATCATTAAAGACGTCAGTCCTCACATCGAAATCTCCGAATCGACACTCTATCCAATCTTAAAAAGGCTCGAAGCAGGCGGGCTGCTTACCGTTTATTCGGTAGAGTACAACAGCCGGCTGCGAAAGTACTATAAAATTACGGACGAAGGCATAGCCAGGATGAGGGACTTTGTTACCGAGTGGCAAGAGGTTATGAAGGTGTATCATTTTATCACCGAAGAGTTGGAGGGGATTGAGGATGAACAAGGCTGAATTTAGTAACAGCTTCACAGAAAGACTGCACATGCTCCCGCACGGAGAGGTAGAACGGTCGCTGCTGTTTTACACCGAGATTATTGATGACCGGGTAGAAGACGGCATGAGCGAGGAAGACGCGGTCGCAGCGCTTGGCGATATCAACGAAATCGTACACGAAATCATGCTGACGGTTCCACTTTCCTCCCTTGTAAAGGCAAAGATGAAGCCCAAGCACAAATTAAGTACGTGGGAGATTGTCTTAATTATCGTAGGCTTTCCGCTGTGGTTCCCGCTACTTGCGGCGTTTTTCATGGTATTCCTTTCGGTTTATATCACAATCTGGTCTATCATTGTCGCGCTCTATGCGTTTGTCGCATCGTTTGGCTTAACTGCAATTGCTTGTATTATTTTATCTATTTTAGTTATTGCACAAAATCCTGCTTCAGGTGTTTTTCAGATTGGTTGTGCCGCAATTTCCATTGGTCTAGGAATTTTTTCATTTATCGCGGTGAAGAATCTGTCAGCATGGCTTATTAACCTTACCAAACTGTTCTTGCGGTCGGTCAAGACGTTTTTTATTATCAAGCAAACGGAAGGAGACACAACGGATGAAATCGCTTGACAGAAAACTTATATTAGTAGCGAGCGTTTGTTTGCTAATAGGTATCGTGATTGCTGCTTTCGCTTTTGCGGTGGGAGGCTTTCAACTAGAAACTTTTAGCATTGGAACCCCAACGGATGAAAAGACCTATCAGTTTATTGGCGAAAAGGTAAACGCGCTGAACATAAGACATCTGGAATCTGATGTTGTTTTAACCGCGTCGGATGATAATCAGTTTCACATAACAGCATATGAGAATGATTCAGAACACTACAACATAAGTCTTTCTAACAGTGGGGAGTTAAGCATTGAATTTATCAACAATAGAAGATGGTATGATTATATTAAGTTTGAAATAAGCCCTGTGAAAAAAGCCCTAACGATAAGGGTACCGAAGGACTATCTGGGTAAAATAGACGTTTATTCAAACTTGGGAGATATCACCATATCAGGGCTGAAAGTCCGCGAAGCAATGAACCTTAATAACAAGCTCGGAGCCATTGAGATCGATGGCGTTGCCTCAGAAAAACAGATTTCATGCCAGTCGAAGAGCGGAAATATCCAGCTCAAATCGGTTTCGTCTGACGAAGAAATACAACTTGAGACGAACCTGGGAGACATAGTAGCTTTGGATGTCAAGTCGTTGGGGCGGATGACTGTTGAAACAAAGAGCGGAAGCATACAGGTAAACGAAAGCTCAGCAAAGGACGATATCCTTGTCAGCACAAAAAACGGACACATCGAGTTAAAAAAGGTTACGGCAAGTGATGTAAACATGGAGACAAAGTTTGGGGATATCGAAGCAGAGTTTGTTGAAGCGGCGGGTCAGTTTTCGGTAAATTCGGGTAACGGTAGCGTGAAGCTTGAAGAATGTATAGCAGAAAACGACCTGATTGTTAACCTAAATCTAGGTGACTTTAGCGTGGCTTCAAGCCGTATTGCGGGCAAACTTTATGTCAAATCAAGCAGTGGAGCCATAGAGCTTTTACAAACAGCTGTGCAGGGGGACGTTACCCTAGAAAGCAGAATGGGCGATATCAGCTTTATGAACCTGAGTGGAAACAACTTTTTTATTCAAAGCTTTAGCGGAACGGTAAAGGGCGATATCGCCGGAGATGTGAAGGAATACACCATCGAGGCGAAAACGAAGAAGGGAGCTGTCAACGTACCTCACTCGGAGAACGGAGAGAAACGCTTTCAGGTATCAACCGAGAGGGGAGACATCGACATCGATATGAAATAGCCCTAGTAATACATTATACTGCAAACGCAGGGGTACCTCAGGTATCCTTCCGTTTATCATTTTTCGTTGCGCAAACACAGATTTGGTCTATGTACAATCGGTTGCCCTTCTCCGCTTTACAACAAAACAAACCTGCCCTATAATAGTAATACCATGCCCAAGACAGGGTACAAGTTTTTTTTACTACAAACGAAGCCGCGCACTGGCGGCGGAATGGGGCAACGTATGCTGATATACGAAGAACTCAAACAGCGGTTAACCGGCTTTGCAAATGAGCTTGCCGACCTTGCCGACGCGCTGTCTCTAGACAAAACCAGAAACGAGATTGCGTATATGGAGGAACAGACGATGGCGCCCGCCTTTTGGGATGACCCATCTGAGTCTCAGAAGGTACTGCAACGAATTGCACAGAGCAAGGCAAAGGTTACGGGCTACGAGCGTCTCAAGTCCGATTATGAGGACACGCTTACGTTAATAGAGCTTGCCGACGAAGGCG
Organism: Bacillota bacterium; assembly: GCA_023413185.1. Lineage (GTDB taxonomy): Bacteria > Bacillota > Clostridia > Oscillospirales > Ruminococcaceae > Acetanaerobacterium. Next base: position 461 of record JAEZQD010000069.1, on the reverse strand, counting down.
AAGATGAATCGCTTTACGATGAGGCGGTACAGGGCGTAGACGCGTTTGAGAACGCGCTTTCCGAGGCGCGCCTTGCCACACTGCTTACGGGTGAGTACGACGCAAACAATGCTATCCTAGCCTTTCACGCGGGGGCGGGCGGCACCGAGGCGCAGGACTGGGCGCAGATGCTCTACCGCATGTATATGCAGTGGGCGAACAAGCACGGCTTTGAATTCGAGATGCTCGACTATCTCGACGGCGACGAGGCCGGTCTCAAGAGCGCGACGGTCATGGTCAAGGGTGAGAACGCCTACGGCTATCTGAAGGGCGAAAACGGCGTGCACCGCTTAGTGCGCGTTTCCCCGTTCGACGCGAACGCCCGCCGCCAGACGAGCTTTGCAGCCCTCGAGGTCATGCCTGAGCTGCCCGACGACATTGAGGTTGAAATTCGCCCCGAAGATATCGAGATGCAGGTCTAC
>JAEZQD010000005.1 GCA_023413185.1 Bacillota bacterium | reverse complement strand
TTGGTTGCGGAACTAGGATTCGAACCCAGACAAACAGAGTCAGAGTCTGTCGTGCTACCGTTACACAATTCCGCAGCATTTGTGCGACGCTTTATATTATACTTACTTTATGCCCCTGTGTCAACATGTTTTTTGCATTTTTCGCCCGTGTTTTCTGCGTTGTCAATTGATATAACCCATGCAAAGTAAAATAGAAGAAAGAGCGATTTGCCCAATATGGTTGTGGCGGCGAATCAGACTGCTGCCAGTTTCTCTTTTAAGAGGGTTAAGCAGATATGCGTAAAAGAAGTACCGTACAATTGCCTAAAAGGGGCTGTAATGCGGGATGGAAAGCGCTTGTATTAATTGGAGCAACCGTAAAACCATGCGAACGCCTTCTTGCCCGGCGTGAGCAGCTCGGGATACCTGCGCTCATGTTACCTTGGTGGCTTTTTCTCTTTCGCTTCTCCACCCAAACCCAACCTCCGAGCAGCAGATACCATCCCGCTAAAACTCCGGCTGTAGCCTTTCTCCACCGTTTCTTCATACACTCCGTCCCAGTTGTAACGGTAATACTTTGCTTTAAACGCTTCTTGTATTACCATCTCTTCCGCTTCACTGTGTCGCTTTGGGTGGCTCCTTGGACGATGCGACCTCTCGGATAATGATCTCCATGTCCCATCGTACCGTTTACGCCATCTTTTTACGCTCGATAGGCTTACTCCGTACATTCGGCTGGCAAAACTCTGACCTTTTCTGTTTGCTAGCTTTACTACCGATTACCTTTATCTTTCCCCCTTGTGTTATCATAGTCATGAGAAGCTCTCCCTTTACGGTTAATGGTCTTGTCGTGATTCTATTTTACCATATCTGGGTTTGGGCTTCTCTTCTTATTGGGTCATATCATTTTAGCGTATACATTTAGTCTTGTTTGATGATTGGTTGAGTCGGTAGGGTTAGCTCGGCGACATAAATTTGTGCTTTTTGAATAGAATAATTGCGTAAATATAAAGCATAATAACGTTTTTGTGCAAATCTGATTGCGAAATCTTCGTTGTTGTGCTATAATTACTATATTCCTTGGAAACGTTTCCGGTAACTTTTCCGGAATAGTTTCCGGAAACGGTTTTAAGGTGGTGAGCAAATTTGACAATTAAGGACATCGCTCGGCTTTCTGGATATGGCATCAGTACCGTTTCGCGTGCCCTGAACAACCATCCGGATGTCAGCGAAGAAACAAAGGAAAAGATAAAACAGATCGTAGTGGAGCATCGCTTTGTTCCTAACTCCAACGCCCGTAACCTGAAACAGCAGGAGAGCAACAGCGTTGTCATCCTTGTAAAGGGCAGCTTCAACCTTTTTTTTGCATCCATTATTGAGCATCTTCAGATTACGTTAAGCAGATCCGGTCTTGGCGTTGTGCTCCACTACATTGACGAGGAAGAAGACGAGGTGCGCATCGCAGAACAACTCTGTCGAGAGATTAAGCCACGCGGCATTGTGTTTTTGGGTGGCAACATCAAATCGTTTCAAAAGCGCTTTTCGGGCATTTCTATCCCTTGTGTACTCAGCACCACCAGCGCTAAAGACCTTTCGTTTGAAAACCTTTCAAGTGTCAGCGTAGATGACACACGCTGCGCAAAGCAGGCGGTGGATTACCTGTTTGACAACGGTCACCAACATATTGCCGTGGTGGGGGGAGACTTTGACATCTCCTATACTGGAGGCCTGCGTCTTGCCGGATACCGCCAAAGCATTGAGGAGCACGGGCAGGCGTTTAACACCGCATTCTATGCGCAGGCGCACTTCCTTGCAGGCTCAGCTTATGAGGCCACCAAGCATCTGCTTGCCCAAAACAACAAGATAACCGCTATCTTTGCAATGTCAGACCTAATGGCGATGGGGTGTATTCGTGCAATTAACGACAGCGGTCTGCGGGTACCCGACGACATCTCAGTCATAGGCTTTGACGGCATTGAGCTTTCGAATTACTTTTGCCCCCGTCTTACCACCGTGCGTCAGCCCGTTGAACAGATTGCGGCGCAAACCGCAAAGATGTTGTTGCGGTCGGTACAGGCGTACGAGCCCGCGCATCATCGCCTGCTTGACGCAGAGCTAATTGTGGGCGAATCGGTCAAGCGCATTGAAACGTGGGATATGGTCGATTGACCTTATCATAAACCAAACGATTACAGGAGGATTATTATGAGAAAAGCAAGCAAGATTTTTGCTCTGGCGCTAGCAGCGCTGATGGTACTCGCGTCTTTGGCAGCCTGCGGACAAGGCACTGCAGCCCCATCCGCTGCCCCCAGTGCCACAGATCCCGCAACCCCACCCCCTGCTGCGGCCGAAGAAATCTACTATTTAAACTTTAAGCCCGAAATTGCGCCTATTTACGAGGAGATTGCCGCTGCGTACAAGGCTGAGACGGGCGTAACCGTCAACGTTGTTACCGCTGCCAGCGGCACCTACGAGCAGACGCTTAAGAGCGAGATTGCAAAGAGCGACGCACCCACCATCTTTCAAATTAACGGTCCTGTGGGCTACGAGAGCTGGGCGGATTACTGCCTTGACTTAAAGGACACCGAGCTGTATACCCACCTGACCGACAAGAGCCTTGCCGTAACAAGCGGTGACGGCGTGTACGGTATCCCCTATGTAGTTGAGGGCTACGGCATTATCTATAACAACGCGATTATGGAAAAATACTTTGCGCTTTCAAGCAAGGCTGTTTCTATCTCTTCTGCCGCCGAAATCAACAACTTCGCCACCCTTAAGGCGGTAGTAGAGGATATGACCGCAAAGAAGGCAGAGCTTGGTATTGAAGGCGTGTTCGCCTCCACCTCCCTTACCGCCGGCGAGGATTGGAGATGGCAGACCCATCTTGCGAACCTGCCTTTGTACTATGAGTTTAAGGACAACACCGCGTTTGACAACACCGTCTTGGCCGGTCTTGCCGCAAACGAAGTGGCGTTTAAGTACAGCGACAACTACCGCAACATCTTTGACCTGTACCTGAATAACTCCGTTACCGCTAAGGGACTGCTGGGCAGCAAGTCCGTAGACGATTCCATGGCTGAGTTTGCCCTTGGCAGAGTGGCAATGGTTCAAAACGGCAACTGGGCATGGGGTCAAATAAGCGGCGTAGACGGCAACACCGTTAATGCCGAGGACATCAAGTTCATGCCGATATACACCGGAGTTTCCGGCGAAGAAAAGCAGGGCCTGTGTGTAGGCACCGAAAACTACTTTGCGGTAAACAGCAAGGTTTCCGCCGAGAAGCAGGCTGCTTCTGTGGACTTCCTGAACTGGCTGTTCTCCAGCGATACTGGCAAGGATTTCGTAATCAACAAGCTTGGCTTCATCGCCCCGTTTGACACCTTCGAAGAGGACGAGAAGCCCTCCGACCCGCTTGCTAAGGAAGTGCTCGCATGGATGGAGAAGGATACGACCTCGGTTGCATGGACCTTCGCGGCGTTCCCGAGCCAGGTCTTTAAGGATGCTTTTGGCGCTGCTTTACTGGAGTATGCGCAGGGCAACAAATCCTGGGGCGACGTAGCCGGCGTATTCAAGGATGCTTGGGCGAGCGAAAAGGCTAACGCACAGTAATACGACTAAAGGACTTTTTCATTAAATATATCTTCGCTTATTATGTACGTAATGCCCTGCGTCCGTTTGGGCGCGGGGCTTTACGTCTGAAAACGGGTGTCCACTTTCCCGAAGCAAGCGTAAAACGAAAGAACGCGAGCCCGACGGCGTACCCCTTTTACCGGCGTACAGCTACCTAATTTCGGTTTATTGTCACCGCGCTTACAAAGAATAAACAATAAACCAGAAAGGCATGGTCAATTCTATGCAAAAAGCAATCAAACGCTATTATGCCTTATTTACACTGCCAACCGTTATCGCGTTTGCGATTTCGTTTTTGGTTCCGTTTGTCATGGGTATCTATCTGTCGTTTACCGAGTTTACTACCGTAACAAACGCAAAATGGGTTGGGCTGAAAAACTATATTACGGCGTTTACCTCAAGTGGAGATTTTATTAACTCGCTGTGGTTTACCTTTCGCTTTACGGTGGTTTCGGTTATTACCATTAACCTGCTCGCATTCTTGCTTGCGCTGTTGTTAACACGCGGCATTCGCGGAACCAACCTGTTCCGCACTGTATTTTTTATGCCAAACCTCATCGGAGGCATTGTTCTCGGCTACATCTGGCAGCTTATCATCAACGGCTTCCTGTATCAGTTTGAAGCAACCATCACCACCAAGGCGGAATACGGCTTTTGGGGTCTTGTATTGCTGATGAACTGGCAGATGATCGGCTACATGATGATTATCTACATTGCTGCCATTCAGAATATCCCAAGCGAAATGCTTGATGCGGCAGCAGTGGACGGCGCCACCCCCGCACAAACTTTACTAAAGATAAAGCTGCCGTTTGTGATGCCCGCCATTACCATCTGCACCTTTTTAACGCTGACAAACTCGTTTAAGCTGTTTGACCAAAACCTTGCCCTAACCGCGGGAGCACCCTCTAAACAAACCGAGATGCTGGCGCTTAACATCTACAACACCTTTTACGGGCGAACCGGTTTTGAGGGCGTGGGGCAGGCAAAGGCTGTTGTGTTCTTTGTTCTGGTCGGTGCCTTCGCCTTGGTACAGCTTGTTTTAAGCAGACGGCGGGAGGTAGAATTTTGATTGTGACCTTCCCTACTAACCATATGGCCATACAGCGCTTCCTTTGTTCAAATTATGGTTGTGGCATCCCCGCAGCCGGAAAGGCGTGGTGTCGGATATGATAGAGCGCAAAAGCAGGGTCTCGTCCATGCTGCTCACCGTCTTTTTATCTCTTTTGGCGGTTTCGTTTTTAGCTCCTATTTTCATCATCTTTATAAACTCATTCAAGGGTCGTTTTTATATCTCCGACCAGCCGTTTTCTTTTCCCGATGATAAAACGTTCTCGGGCATAACCAACTATATCAGCGGCATATCCAAAACCGGATTCCCCAGCGCATTTATGTACTCGTTGTTCATTACCGTTTGTTCGGTATGTGTGATTGTGCTATTTACGTCAATGACGGCATGGTGTATTATTAGGGTTAAGAGTAAAATAAGCAGCATTTTGTATTATATGTTTGTGTTTTCCATGATCGTGCCGTTTCAGATGGTGATGTTTACGATGTCTAAGATGGCAAACATACTTATGCTCGACAACGCGCTTGGCATTATCGTCATCTACCTTGGCTTTGGTTCGGGGCTAGCGGTATTTATGTTTGCGGGCTTCGTCAAGTCCATACCCATCGAGGTGGAGGAGGCAGCGTTGATTGATAGCTGTACTCCACCGCAGACCTTCTTTTATGTGGTGTTCCCCATGCTTAAGCCCACCGCCATCACCGTGGCAATCCTCAATGTGATGTGGATTTGGAATGACTACCTGCTGCCGCTGCTTGTAATCGGCAACAAGTACCGAACCCTGCCCATTGCGGTGCAGTATCTGCGCGGCGGCTACGGCTCAAAAGACATGGGCGCCATGATGGCGATGCTGGTGCTTACCATTATTCCGATTATCATCTTTTACCTGAGCTGTCAAAAGTACATTATCAAAGGCGTAACCGCGGGCGCGGTGAAGGGGTAACCACCTTTGTGCCCTGCGACCGGCGCAATACCGCAGCATATAGCATGGGAGGGCTTTACTATTCGTTCCAGCGGCATTTTAATGCACATCTCCAGCCTGCCATCGCCCTACGGCATTGGTACGTTTGGGAAAGCGGCATACGATTTTGTGGATTTTTTAACCGATTCCGGGCAAAGCTATTGGCAGATACTCCCCATCGGTCCGACGGGCTACGGCGATTCGCCGTACCAGTCGTTCTCCACCTTTGCGGGGAACCCCTATTTCGTAGATCTTGACGCGCTGTGCGATGAGGGGCTGCTAAACAAAAAGGAGATTACCGCCCACGAGTGGGGCAGCGACCCCACTCGTGTGGATTACGGTAAGCTGTATGATAACCGGTTTCGCGTGCTGAACACCGCGTATGAGCGGCGGGATGACGCGCACGAGCGGTATTTTCGCGAGTTCACCTTACAAAATGCATCTTGGCTTGAGGATTATGCGCTGTTCATGGCGTTAAAATTCCATTTTGGAGGCAAGCCCTGGTCGGAGTGGGAGGACGACATCCGCCTGCGCAAGCCGGACGCACTTTGCCATTACTCCGATTTATTGCACAGCGAGATTGAGTTTTGGCGATTTGTGCAGTACCTGTTCTTTTCCCAATGGGATAAGCTAAAGCGCTATGCAAACCAAAAGGGCATCTCGATTATCGGTGATATTCCCATCTACGTGGCGTTTGACAGCGCGGATGTTTGGGCAAACCCGTCGTTGTATGTGCTGGATGACAACCTGCTGCCCACTGTGGTTGCAGGTTGTCCGCCGGATGCCTTCAGCGCAACGGGGCAGCTTTGGGGCAACCCCATTTATCGGTGGACTGAGATGAAAAAGGATGGCTACGCCTGGTGGATGCAGCGGCTCGAAAGCGCAACAACCATAGCCGACGTGGTACGAATCGACCATTTCAGGGGGTTTGACAGCTACTACGAAATCCCCGCCGGTGATATCACAGCCGAAAATGGGGTTTGGAAGCAGGGTCCTGGGTTCGATTTCTTTCAAACCCTGCGCAAAACCCTTGGCAAAAGGAACATCATCGCCGAGGATCTCGGCTTTTTAACCGAATCGGTTCGCAAGCTGCAAAAAAAGGTTGGCTACCCCGGCATGAAGGTGTTGCAGTTTGCGTTTGATTCCCGGGAAGAAAGTGACTACCTGCCCCACAACTACGAAAAAAACTGTGTGGTGTATACCGGTACACACGACAACGACACCGTATGCGGCTGGTTTTTAACCGCGCCCCGCGCCGATGTGCGCTTTTGCCGACGGTATCTTGGCATACGCAGAAACGACCCGCGCGGTAGAAGCTTAATCCGTGCGGCATGGGCAAGTGTGGCAGACACGGCCATTGCGCCCATGCAGGACTTTTTGGAGCTTGGTGGTGAGGCGCGCATGAACGCACCCTCCACCGTAGGCGGCAATTGGCAGTGGCGTGCGCTGCCAGGCAGTATCACGAGCGGTCTTGGGCGAGACATCCTTGCTTTGACCAAGCTTTACGGAAGGTGGTGCCAGCGATGAGCACACAAAACACTGCACTAACAGAACTTTTTGACGCACACATTAAGGCAGAACAGTCCGTAGGCGACGCAAAGCCTTCGGTCTACCGCATCCACAACGCGCTTGCAAAGGCGGTTATGTCACACATTGCGGATAACTGGCACAAAAGCAAACTCGCCCACGAAAGCGGCAAGCGTGCGTGTTACCTTTCGGCCGAGTTTCTGGTCGGGCGCGCCGTATACAACAATCTGCTCTGCCTTGGGCTGACCGAGGACGCCGACCGCATACTTGGTCAATACGGCGCTTGCCTTTGCGACCTTGAGGAGATTGAGGATGCGGCACTGGGCAACGGCGGGCTGGGCAGGCTTGCTGCCTGTTTTTTGGACAGCGCCGCTACCCACAACCTGCCGCTTATGGGTTATGGCATCCGGTACCGCTACGGGCTGTTTAAACAGCGGTTTGCGGACGGCATGCAGCACGAGGAAGCGGACGACTGGACGCGCCACGGCGACCCGTGGTCGGTGCGCCGTGAGGAGGACGCCGTCACCGTCGCCTTTGCCGACCAGACGGTGCGCGCCGTGCCCTATGACATGCCGATACTCGGTTACGGCACAAACCATGTGGGCACCCTGCGACTTTGGCAGGCAGAGCCACCCGAGAGCTTTGATTTTGCACTGTTTAACGCCCAACGCTACGATGAAGCGATGCGCGCCAAAAACCGGGCGGAGGATATCTCCCGCGTGCTTTACCCCAACGACGACGCTCCCTCTGGAAAACGCCTGCGCCTAAAGCAGGAGTATTTTTTTAGCAGCGCGTCGATCGCCGACCTGATTAGAACCCATAAACGGCTGCACGGCGACGATTGGTCCCGCTTTGCGGAGCTTTATGCCATCCAGCTCAACGACACCCACCCCGTGCTTGCCATCCCCGAGTTGGTACGCCGCTTGATGGATATGGAGGAGCTGTCGTTTGACGACGCGTTTGCCGTTGCCCAGAAGGTGTTCCATTATACCAACCACACCATCATGGCGGAGGCACTGGAAAAGTGGAGTGCGGCGCTGGTGCGCTCGGTGCTGCCGCGCGTGTATCAGGTAACACGCTTAATCGACCGCCGCTTGAAGAAGGACTTTGCCAAACGCGGTATGGAAAAAACGAAGGTTCGCGGCATGGCGATTGTGGACGGCAACACCATCCACATGGCGCGTCTTGCGATTTATGCGTCATCCCACACCAACGGCGTTGCAGAAATTCACACGCAGCTGCTGACACAGCGCGAGATGGCTGACTGGTACAGCATATTCCCCGAGCGATTCCAGAACAAAACCAACGGCATTACGCAGCGGCGATGGCTGGCGCTCTGCAACCCCGAGCTTGCAAAGCTGATTACCGAGCTGCTTGGCAGCAAGCGCTGGATTACCGACCTTTCCGCCCTTAAGGAACTGGAGCGGTTTGCCGAGGATGAGCGGGTGTTGCATCGCTTTATCGCAATTAAGCAGGACAACAAACGCCGTCTGGCGGAGCACATCCGCCGATACGAGGGGGTCGACCTAAGTGCCGACGCCGTGTTTGACATTCAGATTAAGCGGCTGCACGAGTATAAGCGGCAGCTGCTAAACGCGTTTGCGATACTCGATATTTATTATGGCATTCTGGACGGACGCATCACCGATTTTCACCCCACCGCGTTCCTGTTCGGCGCGAAGGCGGCGCCCGGCTACAAGCGGGCAAAGGCAATCATCAAGTTCATCAACGAGATTGCGCGCGTCATTAACAGCGACGAGCGGTTAAACGGACGGATGAAGGTGGTGTTTGTGCACAACTATAATGTGTCCTACGCCGAAAAGCTGGTTTGTGCGGCAGACATCTCAGAGCAGATATCCACGGCGGGTACCGAGGCTTCGGGCACCGGCAACATGAAGTTTATGCTCAACGGCACCGTGACCCTTGGCACCTACGACGGTGCGAATGTTGAGATTGTGCGCGAGGCAGGTGAGCAGAACAACTTCATCTTTGGCAGACGAATAGAGGAGCTGGCGCAGATTGCAAACAGCTACAACCCTTTAACGCTGTACGATGAAAACCCGCGCATCCGCCGAGTGGTAGACACCTTGGTTGACGGCACGTTTGATGATGGCGGGACGGGCGGCTTTGCAGAGCTGCACGACGCGCTGCTAAAGGGTGCTAGCTGGCACAAGCCCGACCACTATTATCTGCTGGAGGACTTTACGAGCTACGTCGACACGCGACTTGCCGCAAACAGGAAGTATCAGGACACCCTTGCCTTTGCCAGAATGTCGTGGCTTAACCTTTGTAACTCGGGGCTGTTTAGCTCCGACCGCACCATCGCGGACTACGCGCAGAACATCTGGGGCATTGCGCCCGTTGTCGTTTAAGCAAAAGACCTATCCCCCCTGTGAAGCCGATTTGCAGGGGGGATAGGTTAGTCTTTATGATGTATAATAAAACGAATTAAGCGCGTCGTTTTGTTAGCGGGCTATGCCGTAACAGCATAGCAAAAAAATTGGTCAAAACACGCGCGAAATATGCAAAAAAACAATCATCAAACAAGACTAAACTTATTGTTTTATTTACCGAAATAGGGTATGATTAGAGATGCAAAGAGGAGGTGTTTAACATGACGGTTTTAAGGATGGCAACCCAGTATTACGATGCTTATACCAATTCGTCTTCGTCGCTTGGCTCGGTTGATACTGCCGCCTATGCAAGGAAGAACTATAACATAAAGAACCTTTCCGGCTCGCTTGGCGTGGTGGCGAGTGCAAAAACCACGAATTTTGCAACCCTGCAACATGTTGACACCTTTGTAAAAAACGGATTTTCTGCAACCGGGCTTGATCATTATGATGCCCTCAAGACCGCCGTATCTTCAAACTCAGCCGCCAAGCTGCTCTCGGGCGGTACGGGGATGTCGCCGCTGTACGGACTACTCGGCAAACAGCTTAGCATGGCGACAGAGAAGGCGAACGAGTTGTTTTCACCCGAGGTCTCGTCTGCGATATCGGGTTACTCAAGGTTTTTAAAGTCCGCTTCTGCGGGCTCCTTTCTGGACATTACGGCGTAACCGCGTGGTTTGACATTCTGTAAAAGCCGAAAAGCGATAGCGAAAAGCACAGGGACTGTAGCATAACAATGGTTGCTACGGTCCCTGTGCTTTTATTTGTGACAATGATAATCCTTTACCAGAATGCTTGTGTACTGCGAATGCACAGTTGTCATCCTTTGCCTTACGAAAACCGAATGGTTAACCTTTTGTGCCATGCTGTTACGCACCCATACGGTTAGTTACGACTTTTTATCATCCTGCTTTTGCTCTAAATACTCGTCGAAGGTAAGGCGGTAGTCACGCAATCCGTCATCGGTCAGTTCAATAATGCGATTGGCAATCGTCTGTATAAACTGGCGGTCATGAGAGGAGAAAAGCATGCTACCAGAGTAATCCGCCAGACCGTTGTTTAACGCCGTGATCGACTCAAGATCAAGATGGTTGGTCGGTTGGTCAAGCAAAAGCACATTGGCACCCGAAAGCATCATGCGCGACAGCATGCAGCGCACCTTTTCGCCGCCCGATAGTACATTTGCAGGCTTGTAGACATCGTCGCCCGAAAAAAGCATTCTGCCAAGAAACTGCCGCAGATAGCTTTCGTGTTGATCCTCGGAGTATTGGGCAAGCCAGTCAATTAACCTCATGTTGTTATTCTCAAAAAAGGCTGTGTTGTCCCGCGGGAAGTATGCCTGCGATGTGCTTACGCCCCATTTAAAGCCGCCACTGTCGGGGGTAATCTCCTCCATCAGAATACGGAACAACGCCGTGATTGCCAGCTCGTTGCCCACAAAGGCGATCTTGTCCCCCTTGTCCATAATAAACGAGACGTCCTCAAACAGAACCACTCCATCTACCGATTTTGAGAGCCCCTCAACGGCAAGGATATCCTTGCCGGCCTCTCGGTCCGGCTTGAAGCCAACCCAAGGGTACCTGCGCGAGGAAGCCGGCATCTCTTCAAGCGTAAGGTTATCAAGCAGCTTCCTGCGGGAGGTCGCCTGCTTGGCCTTTGATTTGTTGGCTGAGAACCGTGCAATAAACGCCTGCAGCTCCTTGGCTTTTTCCTCCGCCTTGCGATTTTGGTCCTTGAGCATCTGCTGAATCAGGCGACTGGAATCGTACCAGAAGTCGTAGTTGCCCACATACATCTTAATCTTTGCATAATCGATATCCACGATATGTGTACACACCGTGTTTAAAAAATGCCGGTCATGCGAAACAATAATAACCGTTCCCGGGTAATCCATCAAAAAGTTTTCAAGCCAGGAGATGTATTGATAGTCGAGATTATTGGTAGGCTCGTCAAGCATAATCAGGTCAGGCTTGCCAAAAAGCGCCTGCGCCAACAGCACCTTTACCTTTTCGCGACCTGTCAGCTCGCTCATCAGCTTTGTCGAAGAGCTCGTTGGTATTCCAAGCCCTTGCAAGATCTTTGCGGCGTCGGCTTCCGCTTCCCAGCCACCCAGCTCGGCAAATTCCTCTTCGAGCTCGGATGCCAGTACACCGTCTTCCTCGCTGAAATCTTCTTTGGAATAGAGCTCATCCTTTTGCTGCATAATCTCGTACAGCCGTGCATTGCCCATCAGCACTGCCATAATAACCTGACAATGGTCGTACTGGTTTTGATCCTGCCGCAGTACCGACATCCGAACCTTCTCATCTATATGAATCTCGCCGTTTGTCGGTTCCAGCTCTCCCGAAAGAATACGCAGAAACGTCGACTTTCCGGCTCCGTTCGCGCCAATGATTCCATAGCAGTTGCCGGGGGTAAAGGTCAGATTAACGTTGGAAAACAGTTTACTTGCGCCAAAGTGTAGGCTTACGTTGTCTACGAT
>JAEZQD010000089.1 GCA_023413185.1 Bacillota bacterium | reverse complement strand
TCCTCCACAACAATGCCAAGCGGTGCAAGGGAGATATCCAGTTCACTAATAATCTCAGGCGATAAGTCACAGGTACTGTCTGCGGTGATTTTAACCACGAAAATCATTCCTCCCGGTATCTGTTGTTTAAATAACGCTGGATCGCTCAGGCGCGTGCGGCTTAGTTATTGCGAAAGCTGCTTTTCAAACAGGTGAAACAGTCCTTTGCGCAGCAGGACGGTGCCCGCATTACGATAACCGAGCCGCGCATACAGCTTTAACGCGGATGGGTTTAGCGAGAATGCATCGAGGCGCACCGACGAATACCCGTCCTTTGCCAGCAGCGCGTGGGATAGCTCCATGGTTTTGGTTGCAATCCCCTGTCCCTGAAAGTCGGGGTGTACACACAGCCGGTGCACGACAGCGGGGCGCCCTTCGGTCTCCCGCCATTGCCCGTCAAGGTACTCCGACTGCTGAAACTCGTTGAGCACGACGGCGGATGCAAGCTGTTCCCCAATAATCAAAAGGTGCATTTGTCGGCAATCGATATCTGCTCGTAGGTCCTGCGCGGTGGGGTAGAGCTCGTCCCACTGATGGATACCCTGCTCGTTCATATGTACAATAGCTTTTTTAAACAGGTCAGTGACATCGCTAAAATCCTCGGGTGCCGCGAGGCGAAAGGTCTGAGTCATACAATACTCCTTGATATGCCACTGTTGCGGTTATAATGCCATAAAAGACGACGTTGTGTTACTGCCCATCGGCGTAGCCGAGCATCAAAATAGCGCATAAACACTTCGCGTTCATTATACCATAATCTGCACAACAAAATCCACTGCGTTTTTTGGCAAAGTAGTATAACAAAACAGTAAGACGAGGCGCAGAACCTGTTACTTTTTTAACAAAAGGCATGTGCCGAGCAGGGAGATATGTTTGATAATGTGAAATTCACATGCGGTTTGTTGTTTGTTTCGCACAGCTACACTGTAAAAACAATATAAAACTTCATGAATATTTGTCGAGTATGTTGACATTGCTACAGAGTAGCTTATAATAAAAACACAATAACAAACATAAAAGAACAATAAAAAACATGGCGGGGTGGTAGCGTGCTTGCTCAGGAACGCATTGAACGTATTTTAGAGCTAATCAACGATCAAGGCTTTGTAAAGGTCGAGGAGCTCGCTCAGCAGTTTGGCGTCAGCGAGATGACTGTCCGCCGAGACCTGGAGAAATGCCGCAAGAGCGGTGCGATTGTGCGGCTGCACGGCGGTGCCTCACTCAAAAGCGAGAACGAGCATGAACAGCACTACGATGCAAAAAGCAGCACAAACCAACAATCCAAGCGAAACATTGCAAACTACTGCGCGGCGTTGGTTCGGGAGGGCAGCACGGTGTTTTTGGATACCGGCACCACCACCTATCAGATCGCCGAGCGGCTGTGCCGTATTCGCGACCTGACCATTGTGACCAACGACATTTTAATAGCGGGAATGCTGTTTCGGCGTGCTTCGCATACCGGCGTTCGCATTATTGTAATCGGTGGCGAAATGCAAGAGGGCACCGGCAGCACGCTGGGTCCGTTTGCCGAGCGTATGCTTTCGGAGATTCGCGTGGATATCTCGTTTATTGGCGCCGCTTCGATCGATACGGATTACAACATTATGACCCCTACCATCGAAAAGGCGTTCTTAAAGCGGCTAGCCACTGGCATATCCGGTAAAAGCTACCTTGTCGCGGATGCGTCTAAGTTCTCGCGCCGCGCAATGGTGCGCATCAACAATCTGTCTGACTACACTGCGGTTGTAACCGATAAAATATTAACTGCTGAGGAACAAAAGGGAATCAGGGAAAAACGAATCAACATTATCTCAATACCAAACGAGGAGGAACAGGAGCTATGATGCAGTGCGTTGTAATTGCCGACGACCTAACCGGAGCAAACGCCACCGGCGTGCTTCTGACAAAGGTCAACCTCACCACCTACACCGTAATGAACGAAGAACGAATATCACTTGATAACCTTTCGTCCTGTGATTGCGTAGTGTATCCTACCGACAGCCGTAGTGTAGAACCAGAGATAGCATACAACCGCGTATTTAATGTGGCGGGAATCCTAAAGGCAGACGAGGTCAAGCTCTATTCCAAGCGCATCGACAGTACCCTGCGCGGCAACCTGGGCAGCGAAACAGACGCGATTCTCGACGCACTGGGCGACGACCGTGTCGCGATGGTGGTACCTTGCTTTCCGGCATCGGGGCGCGTGTTGGTGGGTGGATACCTGCTTGTTAACGGGCTGCCCCTGCACAAAACCGAGGCGGCGGCAGACCCCAAAAACCCCATTAAAACCTCCAAAGCACAGGACCTGTACCTTGCGCAGTCCCGGTATCCGGTACAGAGCATCACGATGACCGACCTGACACAGGGCGAGGAGCATGTGATCGCTCGCATAAAAGAGCTGCGCGACCGGGGCGTTCGGATCATTCTGTTTGATTCCGTCACGCAGGAGGACATCGACCTTTGCGCCGACGCGGTTATCGCAAGCGGCGTGCCGTTTGTCGCGGTAGACCCCGGCGTGTTTACCGCAACCGTTGCCCGCAAGACCATTGTTCCCGCTGCGCAGCAGGCAAGCCGACGCATCTTGGTGGCGGTGGGGAGCGTAAACGCCGTCACACGGGTGCAGGTGGAACAGTTTTTGCTGTCTCAGCCGGTGCACAACGTGTACATCGAGGTGGGCGAGCTGCTCGAGAGTGAGCAACGCCGCAATGCGGAGATTCGCCGTGTTGCGGACGAAATCTTACAGGCAGACGGCTTTGAGGTGTGCAGCATCATCGGCTCGGGCATTAACCCTGAGCGCAGGGTGCCGTTTGAACCATATATGCAGCGGTACGGGTGCAGCTCAAACGATCTTTCGGAGCGCATTAACGACGCAATTGCCGAACTGTGCGATAGCATCATTACCGCCGACAGCCGCTTTGGTGGGCTGTATTCATGCGGGGGCGATATCACCGTTGCGGTGTGCCGCCGGTTTGAGGCGGTGGGTCTTCGCCTGCTCAGCGAGGTGGTACCGCTTGCCGCTTTTGGCGAGTTGATGGGCGGACGCTACGAAGGGCTGAAGATCATCACAAAAGGCGGTATGGTGGGCGACCAAAACGCGCTGGTGACCTGTGTGCATTACCTTAAAGAAAAGCTGTATATCTAATAGGAGCAATCGACGCAATAACATTTTTATTTTATCGATATCATAGTAGAAGTAGGAAAGGGGACAACCAGCATGGATAAACCAATTATCGCAATCCCAATCGGAGACCCGGCAGGCATCGGACCCGAGATCGTCGTCCGTGCCGTTGCGGACAAGCAGGTGCAGGAGACCGCGCGCTGCGTGGTGGTGGGCGACAAGGCGGTTATTGAAAACGCCTACGGCATCACCGGCATTACACTCAAAACTAACCTGATTACAAGCCCTGAGCAGGGCGACTACTCCCCGGGCGTTCTAAACTTAATTGAAATCAACAATATTGATATGGCGAAGCTGCGCATCGGCGAGGTCTGTGGCATGTGCGGCAAGGCGGCATACGAGTACATTGAAAAGAGCATTGCGCTTGCCAACGAAGGCAGCGCCCATGCCGTCGCCACCACCCCAATCAACAAGGAATCGCTCAAGGCAGGAGGCGTGAACTTCATCGGTCATACCGAGATCTTCGGCGAGCTGACCGGCACCGACGACCCGCTGACGATGTTTGAGGTTCACGGTCTGCGCGTGTTCTTTTTGTCCCGCCATGTATCGCTGCGCAAGGCGTGCGATATGGTAACCAAAGAGCGCATTGTGGATTACGTCAAACGCTGCACCGAGGCGCTGAAGTCGCTGGGAATCCACGACGGAACCATGGCCATAGCGGGTCTCAACCCCCACAGTGGGGAGCACGGTCTGTTCGGCGACGAGGAGGTGCGCGAGGTCATGCCCGCCATCGAGCAGCTGATACAGGAGGGCTATCACGTCACCGGCCCCATCGGCGCAGATTCGGTGTTCCACATGGCGTTGCAGGGGCGGTTTAACAGCGTGCTCTCGCTCTATCACGACCAGGGACACATCGCGACCAAAACACTCGATTTTGAACGCACCATCTCGCTGACCCTTGGCATGCCCATCCTGCGCACATCGGTGGATCACGGCACCGCGCTTGACATCGCGGGCAAGGGCATCGCAAGCGCCGTCAGTATGATCGAGGCGATACTGCTTGCGGCGAAGTATTCTCCGGCATTTACCCATCGCTGATTGGCAGCCTATTGACTTAATAACGGTCTGTATCTAAACGAGTAACAGCCTATACGTCGGCTGTTACAAAGAGCGTTGCAGACAGATTAAGTTAATTTGCTATAATGCCCCCAGTCGGGCAACGCAACGTCACATAACAGCATGATGATCTTTGGCGCAATGTAGCAATTCAATGTATTTTGAGAAGGGAAGTGTACATTTTGGACGTAGCTGTATCCGGAACCCAGATGTTACTGGCATTGTTTATCGGTCTTGTTTTGCTCATCCTGCTCATCTTAAAAACCAAGGTACACGCATTTATCGCACTTATCATCGCAGCCATCACCATTGGTCTGATCGGCGGCATGGGAACAACCGCAACGGTTGACGCCATTACCGCGGGCTTTGGCGGAACGCTTGGCAATATCGGTATCATCATCGGCTTCGGTGTTATGATGGGCCAGATATTCGAGCTTTCGGGCGCCGCAGAGAAGATGGCAAGGACGTTCTTAAAGCTGTTCGGTAAAAAGCGTGAGGGCATTGCCCTTGCACTGACAGGCTTTTTAGTATCCATCCCCATCTTCTGCGATTCGGGTTTTGTTATTCTGTCACCGATTGCGAAGGCGCTATCTAAAAGCACAAAGAAATCAATCGTTGCGCTGGGCGTTCCGCTTGCAGCAGGGCTTGTAATCACCCACTCGCTGGTACCACCCACACCCGGACCCTTGGGCGTTGCGGGAACCTTCGGTGTTGATATCGGACAGTTCATCCTTATGGGCATTGTAATCGCAATACCGATGGCAATCGCGTGCCTGTTTTACGGCACCTATCTCGGCAAGAAGATCTACCAGATTCCCGCCGATGACGGGGACGGATGGATAAGACCCGGCTATCAGGAGCCCATTTACGATGTAAAATCTTCTGAAGAAGGCAGAAAGCTACCGTCCGCGCTCATGTCCTTCTTACCCATCCTCGCACCCATTGTTCTCATCCTGATTAACACCGTATCTAAGGCATTAGGCAATACCGAAGGCATCTTCTCGGTACTCATCTTCCTCGGTACGCCGGTTGTCGCGGTGGGCATCGGTTTGCTGCTTGCCATCTACACCCTTGCATTTAAAACCGAGCGCAAGGTCGTACTCAGCCAGATGGAAAAGGGCATTCAGAGCGCAGGTATCATCATTCTTGTAACGGGCGGCGGCGGCGCGCTTGGCAAGGTGCTTCAGGTCAGCGGTGTAGGTAACTTCATCGCCGAGCAGATCTCTCAGACCGCTATCCCGATTATCCTGCTTCCGTTTATCATTGCGACGCTCGTTCGCTTTGTTCAGGGCTCCGGCACCGTAGCGATGGTTACCGCTGCCGGCATTACCGCACCCATCGTACTCGCAGCGGGCGGAAACATGCTGCTTGGCGCGTTTGCGGCGTGCATCGGCTCTTTGTTCTTCTCCTATTTCAACGACAGCTTCTACTGGGTAACCACCCGACTGATGGGTATTACCGAAACCAAGGAACAGGTTCGTGTATGGTCGGTTACCACAACCATTGCGTGGGCGGTAGGTCTTGTGGTACTGCTTATCCTCAACATATTCCTCTAAGATAACCCAACTTGCCCGACTGAATAATAGACCAAAAGGGATTGCCTGTGTAATGGGCAATCCCTTTTGGTCTGTTTTGGTTTTAATCGAGTATTCCTTCAAACTGCATGTTGTAGTACCGCGCGTAAAGCCCGTTGTGCGCAAGCAGCTCGTCGTGCCGTCCGCGTTCGGTAATGCCCTCGTCGGTGATTACAGCAATCTCATCCGCGTTACGGATGGTGGAAAGCCGGTGCGCAATGACGAGCGTGGTACGCCCTTTCGAGAGCGCCTCAAGCGCCTTTTGGATGTGCCGCTCGCTTTCGTTGTCCAGCGCGGAGGTCGCTTCGTCAAGAATCAGTATCCGCGGGTTTTTCAAGAACAACCGTGCAATCGCAATGCGCTGCTTCTGCCCGCCCGAAAGCCGTGTGCCGCGCTCACCCACAAAGGTGTCGTAACCGTCCTCGAGCGACACGATAAAGTCGTGAATGTTCGCCTGCTTTGCGGCGGTTATAATCTCCTCATCGGTGGCGTTTAGTCTGCCGTAGGCGATATTGTCGCGCATACTTCCCGTAAAGATGTACACATCCTGCTGCACAATGCCGATGGCGCCGCGCAGGGAAGATAGGGTCAGCTCGCGTATGTCCTTGCCGTCAATCTGAATGCTGCCGCCTGTCACGTCGTAAAAGCGGGGCAGCAGGGAGCAAAACGTCGTTTTGCCGCCGCCGGAAGGTCCCACCAGCGCCACCGTCTTGCCGGCTTCGATATGCAGGTTAATCCCATCCAAGATCGGCACGCCATCGTCGTAGGCAAACCGTACGTCACGGTAGTCAATCTCACCACGCACCTCGGTCAGCGGCACGGCACCCTCGCGGTCGGTTACATCGGGCGAGGTGTCCAATATTTCAACAAACCGCTTAAAGCCCGCATACCCCTTTTGAAACGGTTCGGTAAAGTTTACGAGCATATCAATCGGGCTCATGTAGATGTTGACGTACAGCACATACATCGCAAGCGCCGTGGGCGAAAGCTCCCCGCGGGCGATAAACAGACCGCCAAAGCCGATGATGACGGTATAAAGCAGCCCTTGAAAAAACGAATTGCCCGCGGCAAACGCACCCATGGCGCGGTAGCTGCTGTTCTTAGACTCCAAAAACTCCTCGTTGCTGCGCCGAAAACGCGCCTGCTCATGGGCTTCGTTAGCAAACGACTTCACCACGCGAATACCCGAGAGGCTGTCCTGCACGCGGGCGTTCACGGCGGCAATCTTCTTGCGGTTGTCCATAAACACCGCAAGCATCCGCTTGTTGCGCGCCAAAGAGAATGCAAGCATCGCGGCGGTAACCGCAAGCAGAATCAGGGTCATCTTCCAGTTAAGCAGCATCAGCAGCGCGAATGAGCCTACCAGTTTGATCAGCGACATAAACAGGTTTTCCGGTCCGTGGTGCGCAAGCTCCGAGATGTCAAACAAATCCGATATGATGCGCGACATCATTTCGCCGGTGTTGTTTTTGTCGTAGTACGAAAAGCTCAGCCGTTGAAAATGACCAAACAGGTCGTTGCGCATGTTGCTTTCCATCCGTGAGCCCATGATATGCCCCCACGAGGTGATAAAGTAATGGCAGTAGTAGCGCACAACGTATAGTGCCAGCATCCCGATAATGATGTAGCCGATACCCGATAAGATCTCGGGCGCGCTGCGGGTAAACAGCCCCTTGTTCAAAAAGCCAAGCAGCTGTGGGAACGCAAGGTCGATTGCCGATACCATAAGCGCGCAGAACAGGTCGGTAAAAAACAACAGACGGTAGGGTTTGTAGTAGGAAACAAAGCGTTTAAAGATGTAGCGCAACATAAGTCTGTTCACTCCTTATTTATTCAACAGTCATTGTACTACACAAACACACAGCAAACAAGAGTACGAAAAGGCAAGATTGTGCACTATCCATCATACCGCCACCCAAACCTTGACAAGATTATACGTTCAGTTTTTATGGTAATTATGCTATTATTTACTTACAGTAAGGGGCACATAGACGGACGGCTTGGTTCCAACTTAAAATGGAAAGGCTTGATAATACGGTATGACAACACGCAGTGCACAGAGCATCATCCAGTCGGTACGCGAAAACATCGAACGGGTTTTAATCGGAAAGCGGGAGGCGGTGGACCTTGCGCTGATGACACTTGCCTGCGGCGGACATCTGCTGATTGAGGATGCCCCCGGGCTTGGAAAAACAACGCTGGCGTGGGCGCTTGCAAGGTCGGTGGACTGTTCGTTTAACCGCATTCAGTTTACCCCAGACGTGCTGCCCTCGGACGTTGCGGGCTACACGATGATAGATATTAGAACAGGCGAAAAACAAGTGCGTCACGGTGCGATTATGAGCCAGATGGTACTGGCAGACGAGATAAACCGAACCAGCCCCAAAACACAGTCCAGTCTGTTGGAGGCGATGCAGGAGGGGCAGGTAACCGTTGACGGCGAGACCTACCCACTGCCAAGCCCGTTTATGGTAATCGCCACCCAAAACCCCGTGGAATCCACCGGTACCTACCCGCTGCCCGAAGCGCAGCTTGACCGGTTTTTTATCCGCGTTTCGCTGGGTTACCCCAACCGCAGCGATGAGATTGACATCCTGCAAAGCAGGGTAAAAAGCTTAAAAACCGAGGTCGCCGCCGTCGCGAATGCCGAGGATGTGCTGTTCTTGCAGGAGCAGGTGAAGGGCATAACCTGCTCAAGACCTGTGATGCAGTATATCGTAGATATCGCAAACGCTACCAGAAAGAGCGACAAGCTGTCGTTGGGCGCAAGCCCGCGTGCCTCGCTTGCGCTGATGCACGCCTCTATGGCGCACGCGCTGTTCTGCGGGCGCGACTATGTACTGCCCGACGATGCAAAGGCGATGGCAATCCCGGTGCTTGCCCATCGGCTTGTTGTGCAGCTGAGCGCGGGCATCCATAAAAACAGTGCGCAGCAGGTTTTGCAGGATATTCTGCGCACGGCCCCGGTACCGGTGGTGTCATGAGAGCGCAGCGCATCGTGTTCTACTCCCTGCTCGGAACCTGCCTGTTTGGCGGGCTGTTAACCGGCGAGCGGGTGTTCTTTTTGGTGCTGTTTATCCAGTTGGGCATACTTCTGCTTTGCTTTTTTCTTAACCTGTGGACGGTGCACAGCTTTTCGTATGTGCAGTTGGTAGACCGCGAGGAGCTGACCAAAGGAGAAACGCTCGCGCTGCACCTGCGCATTCACAACGACATGCCATACCCCTTTACCATGATGCGGGTGCATGTTTCGGCGGTCTCCTCGCAGGAGGACGTCACCTATTCCTTTGCGCTGCCCGCCCATGGGCAGATTGAGTTTTCTCCGCGCTTTTTGTGCGCGTTTTCAGGACGCAGCGAGGTGGGGATGAGCCGTGTGGAGATTGAGGATGTGTTTGGGCTTACGCGGCTAAACTTTAATATGCTGCGGCTGCCATACTACCGCAAGCGCCCTGTTCTGGTGTACCCGCGTGTGCATGAGCTATCCCTGCTCGGTGCCTACTCGCCGGACGATAAAAACTTCAGCGGAACAAGCCTAAACCTTTCGGGCACGGGTGAAAACTTTGCGGGAGTGCGCGAGTATAGGCAGGGAGACTCCCAAAAGCGCATCCATTGGAAGACATCAGCCCGCGCGCAGAAGCTGTATACGCGCGAGTATGAGCACGCGTCCGAGACGCACTGCTTAATCTGCATCGACCCCTGCCTGTACGGGGTGACGGGGGAACACGCACGTCTGTGCGCCGACATGCTGTGCGAGACTGCGGCAACCGTAGCGTACCACACGCTGGCGGGTGGGTATACGGTTCGGCTGTGCCGCTCTGACGCAATCAACAACGGTGTTTTTGGCGGCAGTCTGCGCGATTTTGCACGTCTGCATCGTTACCTTGCGCTGCTTGAGTTTACCGAAAAAGGCGATGAAACCGCCGCGCAGGCGTCAGGCGTTCGCGCTGTGACAAGCGAAAGCGGCGCGTCGTCCGCCTATCTGCTTACCCTTGGCAATGCGCGCACATTCGGCGAGCTGATGCTGCACGAGCCGCTGCCGGCGGGCGGGGTTACCGTCTTGTCGGTAAGCGACACGGGAAAACGGGGTGTGTCGCTCACGGGCGGCGTTCGCACCGTGACGGTAACCTTAAACGACAGCATCACCTCGGTATTGGAGGATATGCTATGAACGACGTAATTCGTGCGGTTTTCGGTCGCATATCGGGCGGCGCGCGGGCGGTAGGCAAGAGCCGGATGGCGGAACAGCTTGGCATAGTGCTCCTCACATCGGGTTTGGTAATCGCGTTGTTTTCTGCGCTCAACTACACCTGTTCCGTACTGCACACCGTGCTGCTCTCTTTGCTTTGTGTCACACTGGTTTGGATCGTTACGCGACGCGTGTGGGCAATCCTAATTTTACTCGGTGCTGCGGGGGCAAGCTTTGGCGTTTTGCGTCTTATAATGCTTCATCCCGTTGCATACGGTGCGGTAACGCGTTGGGTTGCTTGGCTCGAAGCATACAGTGCCGTGAACAATCTGTGGTATATTCTGTTTGCTTGCCTTGCTTGCTCGGCGCTGCTGTTTGGTTTTGCAAGAAGGCTGCAGATGCTACCCTTTGCCCTAGCGCTGCTTGGGCTTGTGTGCTTGTGCGTCACCGTAGCTTTGCATGTGTTGCTGCTTGCAAACCGAACCCCGGTGCTGATACTGCTTTCGGGCGGCTATTTGATACTGCTGCCCGGCATCCAGTTTCGGCGCAAAAAGCAGCTGAAGGATGGAGAAAACACCGTAACCCTTGCCGCGCTTCAGCTCACCGCGCTGCCCATCGTCGCACTCTCGATTGCCGCGTCCTTATTGATTGTACCGCAGGATGCAAGCGTGTGGCGGTCGCGCGCGTTGCTCAACATGATATACGACATCAGCGATCTGGTCGGCTACTGGTTTGGCGGGTCGGCGCCCAGTCGCAGCTTTGAGCTTGAGGCACTGGGCTACCAGCCGCTCTCCGACCGCTTGGGCGGACCGATTGACCCGCAGGACAGACCGATGCTGGAGGTGAGAACAGTCAAGCCGCTGCTGCTGCGCGGGGCGGTGAAGGACAGCTACTCCGGCAAGGGTTGGTACGACAGTGCATCGCTTGGGCGGTTTCGCTACGACAGCCTGATGTTTCTTTCCACCCGAAGTCGTGTGTTTTCATCCGAGCTTCCGCTCATGCAGAACA
>JAEZQD010000065.1 GCA_023413185.1 Bacillota bacterium | reverse complement strand
CAGATTCGAGCCGATAAACCCCGCACCGCCGGTAACCAGTATAGTTTTCAACATCAGTTCCGCCTTCCGTTTAAAACAAAAGCTCCGCAATACAGTGGTTCGAGAATAAAAACCCCCGCGGCGTTAAGCGAATACCCGTCGCGTCGGCAATACAAAGCCCCTGCCGGAGGAGCGGCTGAGCCCTTTTGGTAAGCGCCGCTTCGTCAAGCCCTGCGGGATAACGCGCGCGTGCGTCCGAGAACACCAGCCCGTCCGATAGGCGCAGGCGCAGCATCAGGTATTCGTCCATGTCGCCGCCCTCGTCGATCTGCTTTGCCTGCCCGCCCAATAGGTAGCCGTGCAGGTCGTTTGGGTATGCAAGCCGTTTGCCGTCCAAAAACGAGTGCGCGGCGGGACCTAAGCCAAGGTACTGGCGGCTGTCCCAGTACAGCAGGTTGTGGCGGCACACCATGCCATCCCGCGCGAAGTTTGAGATTTCGTACTGCGCGTAGCCGTACTGCGCAAGGCGTTCTACCCCATGCAGGTATAACGCTGCGGTCAGGTCCTCGTCGGGCAGGTCAAGCGACTGCCGCGCGGCGAAAAAGGGCGTGCCCTCCTCCACCTTTAGCAGGTATGCCGAGATGTGGTCTACGTCAAGCCCCGCAAGAAAGCGGACGGATTCAGTCAGGCTTTCGGTTGTCTGGTGCGCAATGCCCAGCATCAGGTCGGCGCTGATGTTTGTAAACCCCGCCTTGCGTGCCCAGACTATCGCGTCCCCTGCCTGTGCGGCGGTATGCGAGCGGGTGAGCGCACAAAGCTCCGTATCCACCGCGCTCTGCACCCCGAACGAGATGCGGTTATACCCCGCGCGGCGCAGAGCGCAAAGGGTGTCGTAGTCGGTGTGGTTGGGGTTTGCCTCAAGGGTAATCTCCGCGTCCGCAAGCCCGAACAGGCTTGCGCATTGTTCCAGCAGTCTGCACAGCCTGTCAGCGCCAAACAGAATGGGCGTGCCGCCGCCCAGATACAGCGTGTCCGCCTGTCTGCCGCCCAGCGTGCGCGACCACTGCTCCAGATCCCTGCACACCGCCGCAAGGTACGCGTCCATTAACGCGTCGTCGGCGGGCACCGAGTAAAAGTCGCAGTACCCGCACTTCCTTACGCAAAACGGGATGTGAATATACAGCCCAAACGGCGCGCGGCTCATGACGGGTTGCCCTCTGCTGCAACCGTGCTTTTAGAGCGGCGATACAGGCGGCGTACAAGCATCTTTACGCCGTCCAGTGCGCCGCCCATGACAATGGCACACAAAAGATGGGCGTAATACCAGCGCACCGAAAACTCCCCTAAGATGGTGGCTGCCGGCACAATCGTGCCTGCGTTTAGCCACTCTCGCGCAAGGTCTGCGCGGGAAAGCGGGCTGAGCACGGGGTGAAGGCTGATGAGCACAATGCTTTTGGGGTCCCCGCCGCTGTAGTGGGTATAGATAGTCAGCAGACTAAGCACCACAAGCCAGAAGGTAAACGAGGTGAACAGGGCTTTTAGTAATCGTTTGAGCATAACGGTCTCCTATTATAAACTCGGCATTTTGCCGGTGCGAAACGCCTCAATCATCTCGGCGGTCAGGCTGACGGTGGAGGGCGGCGGCTCGATTTCGTCGCGCGTCTGCCACTGCGCCTCCGAAAGCTCGGTTTCGTCCAGCGTTATGGTGTCGTCGCCGTCAAGCTCGGCAAAAAAGCCGACCAGCAGCGACTGCGAGTACCCCCACGGCTGGCTTTTGTAGTAGCGCAGGTTTTTTACGCGGATGCCGGTCTCCTCCAGCACCTCGCGGCTTACCGTTTCCTCCAGCGTCTCGCCGATCTCCGCAAAGCCCGCAACCAGTGCCCAGCGGCGGTATACGCTGTGGGCGTAGCGGGTAAGCAGCAGGCGGTCGCCGTTTGTCACCGCCACGATCACGGCGGGGGAAAGGGTGGGGAACTCGGTCTTTGCGCAGCTTCGGCACACAAGCGCGCGCTCGTCGGGCTTGTGCTCCATCGCCGTTGCGCACCGCCCGCAATAGGCGTGGTCGCCGTACCAGCGGTACAGGTGGCTGCCGGTAATGCCGCAAAACGCAAGCCACTCGGGCAAAACCGACCGAAACAGGTTGACCTCGCCCCACACAAACCGCCCCGTCTGCTCGGGCGGCGGGTCGGTAAGCAGGTATACCCCCCTGCCGTCCAGCTCGAACAGGTAGATGAGGGAGAGCGAGGCGATATCGCCAAACAGCTCGCCAAGGGTGGGGAACATGCCCTCGCCGCCGCTGGGGTCAAACAGTGCCTTGTCCTGCGTGTAGCACAGCACAAGGTCGTCGGGTCCCGCGGGTCTGGGGCGATAGCTGTTGTCAAAGATATGTGGATGGATGTCCTGTATCATATGTTCAAAAATCCTTTCGCTGCGCGGTTGTAGGGTTTGCCACCAGTATAGCACTTTTTGCGCCGGCAGACCAGAGCGTACAAAGCAGCCGCTCCTATTCCCACCGTACTCCTGGCATAGCCAACCTACGGTTGGCATTTTGAGAACCTTCGCATAGCGAAGCAAGCTTCGCATTACGAGAAGCTTCGCTTCTCGGGTTTTCTGCTCTATTTCAGACTGGCGGTTGGCATTGCGAGAACCTACGCATAGCCAACCTTCGGTTGGCATTTGGAAAACCTTTGGTTTTCTGGTTCTCCGCTCTATTTTAGATTAGCTTGCGGGCGATTGATATAGCGAAGCTTGCTTCGCTATTCGCCCCTACTATTCACCTAAACGGTTGGCTCTTGTGCCGCGGATACAACGAAGGACGGCGGTCGGCACTGACCCCCGTCCTCTATCGGTTGTTGCTGTGCGCTATGTCCTGCGCACGGGCAGCCGCAGCACCGTCTTGCGGCGTTCGGGCGCAAGCCTTCGCGGGTCGCCCAGGTAGATTTCGTGGTGGCGGCGCTTGGTGCCGTCCGCAAGGGTGCCGCCCACATCGCCTGCAAGCCCCCGCTCGCGGATGAAACGCTCCATCACGGCAAGGCTGGCGGGCTCGTCGTCGTAGGTGCCGATGTGCATCATCTGCACGCACAGCCCCTCGCAAAAATCGGCAAGGCGCGCCGTTGTGCAGTCAAGCTGGGGCTTTTTTGCGGCTACCGTTTCACATGCTGCCGCAAACACCTCGTCGGTCACAAACTCGGGCTGGCGGATCATCGACGTCCAGCAGTATCGCTCCTTGGCTGAAAAGTCAATGTCAGTCCCGTCATTTAGCCACCACAGCCCCTCGAGTGGCGGCACGGTGTAGTCGATGTACCCCGAGGGCTTGTCCTTGCTCATCTTTATGGTGTAGGTCAGCGCGTACAACAGCTCCACCGCACGTTGGTACTCGCCGTCGGGGTCGTTGGGGTTGCCGTGCCCGTCCACCATGATAAAACGCATGGATGGCACGGTTACTGCCACGGGATTTGCGGGCGGCAGGTACAGGGTGCGCTCGGTCTTTTTGTAGTCCAGCTTTTGTGTCATATTGGCGATTCCTCCGTCACTTGCTATGCCTGCTTCCAGCGTTTGAGGGTGGGGAACCACGTGAGCATCTGCGCCTTTGCCGCATGAGGGTCGGTGTAGATGCCTTCCTTAATGCCATAATCGGCGCAGAAGTCAATCATCTGCCCCATGGTCATCTCGTCCTTGAACCCGCCGTTTTCATAGCAGTACACGCAGTACTCGGGGTTTTTGCTGCCGTCCTTGTTGGTGCCAAGCTCCTCATCCTTTGTAAGGGGCATGCCGCAGCTTTGGCAAAACGGTCCTTGATAGTTCGTATCCATTTCGTACACTCCTTTTTGTTATTGTGAACTGACTCTGGCAAAAGTATAGCAAGCTAAATATGAAAGGGTGTGTCATATTAAAATTGCGGGCAAAGAAAATATAGCTAATAAACTGATAATGTCTACGAAAAAATCTTCGTAAAAGCCATAAATGCAAGCTTTTGCTCGATTTTATTCAGATATTATTGAAGTTAATTAGCAATAAAAAAAGGGGGGATTCGTAATCATCCCCCCGCCTGTGCGGTTTTACCGATATGTATTGTTACTGTCCCTGAATCAGCGGGGCAAACAGGGTAAGCACCTCGTCGAGATCCTCTTTTACAGCATAGCTGGGTAGGGCGGGGTCGGGAGGCAGCATATCGGGAACAACCACAACGGGGATGCCCGCCGCGTTTGCCGCGCGCACGCCGTTGTACGAGTCCTCTACCACAACGGTGTTGTGTAC
>JAEZQD010000137.1 GCA_023413185.1 Bacillota bacterium | reverse complement strand
GACTTGCCTGCCTTAAATACGGGAAGCTTAGAAGCGGGGATGACAATCTCCTCTTTGGTTCTGGGGTTGCGGCCAACTCTCTGGCTGCGGGACTTTACTTCAAAAGAGCCAAAGCCAACGATCTGTACCTTTTCGCCGCTTGCCAGTGTTGCCGCTATGGCCTCAAACACGGCGTTAACAGCCTTGTCAGCATCCTTTTTAGAGAGCTCTGATTGCTCGGCAACCGCATTGATCAACTCAGTCTTTGTCATTCTGTTTCCCTCCGAAAATTCTTCGTTATTTTAGACCTGCCTGTTTTTCTTAGCTTCTTTCCAAAGCTTGTCCAACTCACTGATATCCGCAAGGGTCATATCGACGCTGTTGGTTTTGGCAAGTTGTTCAACCTGCGAAAACCGATTAATAAACTTGTCGGTTGAAGCAGTAAGCGCCTCCTCCGAATCAAGTGAGAGGAACCTGGATAAATTCACACAGGAAAAAATCAGATCACCAAGCTCTTCCTGACACGCGGCGTTGTCGCCATCGGCAACAGCACGCATCAGCTCTGAAAGCTCGCTGGTCAAATCCGCAAGCGCATAGCGGATGTCCGGATAGTCAAACCCGCTTTTTGCGGCTCTTGACTGAACCTTTTGCGCTCGCATCAGCGCAGGCAGTACACGGGGAACGTTCTCCATGTTCTGCGTGTGCGATGTCATCCCTTTATGTGAATTCTTAATGTTATCCCAATTGACGAGCACCTCATCGGCGGTTAGGGTTTTCCCCTGCTCGGTGAAGATGTGTGGGTGACGCACTATCAGTTTTTTGCAGATACCGTCCGCAACATCATCAAAGTCGAAGTTTGCTAGCTCCTTTTCCATTTGGCAGTGAAACACGACCTGCAGCAGCACGTCTCCCAGTTCTTCCTTTAACAGGGATGTGTCGTTGTTGTCAATTGCTTCACAAACCTCGTAGACCTCTTCGATAAAGTTTTTTCTGATAGTACAATGTGTTTGCTCTCTATCCCACGGGCATCCATGCTCTGAGCGAAGGATATCCATGATGTCTAGTAAATCGTTTATTGTGTATTTTTGCCTAAACTCAAACTCCACAATCCGCTCCTCAGTTTCCAATTGTTAAAACATTTATATATTACCCTATAATTCCGCGATTTTCAAGTACTTTAGCGATTTTTTCTCCTTGCGGCAGCATTCTGATGTCATCGGCACTGATTCCTCGTATCAAGAACAGTGCAAACAGGTAGATACAGCCCGCAATCAGGATGGCAAGTACGGTGCTCAGGCGAGAATCTATGATACGAGAAAGGAACCCATACGACGCATATGCGCCGCCGGCGCACAA
Organism: Bacillota bacterium; assembly: GCA_023413185.1. Taxonomy (GTDB): domain Bacteria; phylum Bacillota; class Clostridia; order Oscillospirales; family Ruminococcaceae; genus Acetanaerobacterium. The sequence goes on along the minus strand of JAEZQD010000137.1, from coordinate 18,159 downwards.
AAGTCCCGCGCAAAGCGGCTTGATGAATACGCTGGTAAAGCTGGGGACGGTGCGCGTGTTCTTGCATACCGAGATGATACTGGCGACCGCAATAAAGACGTAACACAAAAGCGTTCCAACCGGCGCACCGAGTATATTTACCCCTGGAATTGCCACAAGCAGATAGTTGACAAGCAGCTTAAGCGCGCCGCCGATCGCCATATACTTAACGGGCAGATCCGCCCTGCCCACTGCCTGCAAAACCGCACCGATCGGGCTTGCTATCGCCACAAAAATGACGCTGACACCCATAAGCGCAAGGATCGGCGTGGAGATCGCAACCTCACCCACAAGACCGTCCCCCGAAAAGTTGTAAAGCAAGGTAAGGATTGGTCCCGTAAGCGCCGACATTCCAAGACCGGCGGGAACCGCTATCAACGCGGTTACGCGAAGCGAGGACTCCACATTGCGCTTCAGGTCGGTTTTATCGCTTTTAGCCCACGCGGCAGAAACCGCGGGCAGCGCACTGATTCCAAACGCGGTGGTTATGGCGGGTACCAGATGAAAAATGGTAAGCGGCAGCCCTTTATAGGTGCCGAACAAAAAAGACGGCAGGCGATCGAGTGTAATATCCTGCGGCAGCATTCCCGAGTACATGTTCAGTATTGTTTGGGCATCGGTGCCCACGGCAACGGACAATCGATTCATAACGGAAGCGAGATCGATGGTTGAGGTGAGGCTGAGCACAAGAGAACCGAGACACACCGGCACCCCAATGCGAACAAGCGCCTTTAAAAGTTCCTTATTGGGTTTGGCAGGCGGCGACCGCAGCAGTTCTTGTTTTGAGATACCGTCACCATTCTTAAAATGCCGAAGCAGTAGATAAGCGAGCCCAAACAAGGTGCTCAGCGTAACACCCGCTATTGCCCCTGCCGCGGCGAATGGTAATACCACGGTTTGTGCCGAAGCCACAGAATCCGCGGCTACGCCGAATACAGTGCCGGTTTTATCGTAGTCTTCAAGACCAATTCGCATGATAATCAAAGAAAGCCCGTACCCCAAAACAAGCTTTGCAAGTGCCTCGGCAACCTGGGATATCGCCGTGGGGTACATATTACGCAGACCTTCGTAGTATCCGCGATACGACGACATCAGGCACAAAAACAATACCGCCGGGGCAATCGCCATAATTGGGATAACGCCCGAGGGGTTACCGACAAGGTCGGCAAAAGGGCGCGCAAAAAAGAAGGTGACAACAAATCCCACGGTGCCGGTGATACAAAACAGCAACAACGAAAGTCGACGAATCCGTCTCACATCACGAAATCGTCCGCGCGCCGCATTTTCGGATACCAGCTTGGATACTGCGACGGGTAACCCCGCAATCGCGATGGCGGAAACGGGATTAAAGATGTCGTATGCGGTATAAAAATGCGCAGACCCTTCGGCTCCCAGCACCAGTGTTAAGGGTATTTTAAAAACTGCACCAATCACCTTTACAAGGACGGTGGCGACTGTAAGTATCAGCGCACCATGTAAAAAGCTCTGTTTTTGTCTTGCGGGCAACCATATCACGCCCTTTACAGGATGTTTTTATTTGAATTATTAATATAAGTGACTGATAAGTGTCGCTGCTGTTTGAACGCATCAAACAAGCCTGCAGCATTATTTTGCTTGCAGGTTCCTAGCGATTACCGCAACAGCAGACTATTCCTGTTCGTTAATCTCAGCAGTCAGGTCAGAAATCCGCTTCAGCAGCGCGTCAATCTTTGCAATGACGTTGTTTTCCGCCTTAACGTCATCCTCGCTTTGACCGTTTTTCGCTGCCGAATAATGCAGCTTTCCCAGCTTTGAGTAAGCGCGCTCCAGATCGGATTTCAGGTTCATTCGCTCTACGCGCAGCTTGGAGGTGTTTACAAATTCTCCGGTTGCTTTACACGCGTTGTCAAACAGGTTTTGAGCAGTGGTCGCAAAATCATCGAAAGAATTCATTGTTTTTCTCCCTTTTGTCAATCTATAAACTCCCGCAGCAACGAGTCGGTCGCAACGCAATCGGGACTCATCTGGGCAAAGTAGCCCAAAACGTCGCGAATCTTCTCAAAGCGCGGATAGTGTTCGCTTGTAAAATCCATCGTTTCTATCAGAGGACGCAAAAATTGCAGCAGCACACAGGGCTCGTAAAGAATCAGTGAATCTATAATAAAGTCAGCATAGTGTTTGTACGGTGAGATATATTTCTTTTCGCCAACCCGCACCGATGTCCACATGCTTGCCGTATTTTCCAGTGTAGATGCTCGGTGAGTATAGTCGCGCACGCATCTTCGAATAAAACGGATGACGGTATGGTCGAGTATTACATCTCCGTTAAGACGATACTCACCCTGAACGCTGATAAACAACCGAAAGAAACGTTCGCGGTCCATGCCCTCGGTGATGATGGGGTTTAACGCATGAATCCCCTCTACGATTAGGATATCATTCTCACCCAGCGTAATCTCGTTACATGCATCTGCCCGTCTGGCGTTTAAAAAATCGAATACCGGCAAACAGGTATGGTTTGTACCGATTAGCTCTGCAAAACAACGATGGATGCATTCAATGTCAAGCGCATAAACCGTCTCTAGGTCCTTTGAACCGTCCGGCAGAGTGGGTAAAAGCTCCTGGTTAATATAAAAATCATCGAGCGAAACGACAAGGCTGTTAATCTGAAACTCCTGCTTAAGCATTGTCCGAAAACGGTGTGCGGTAATTGTTTTTCCCGACGCGCTGGGACCCGCCAGCAACACAATATGGCTGCGCGAAAGGTTTTCGCTAATCGACTGACAGGCACTGCGAATCTGCTGCGTATAGCGCTCCTCGCTGATGTGTGCAATCTGTGACGGGTTATTCACCGCATAATCGTTAATCTTCTCTGTAACGACAAATCCCTGTTCATCATAAAACTCATCGATCATAAAAGTCCTTCACCCGTCCTTTTCTCAATAGTATTTCATCAAAGCCATTTATATACTCATATGGGTACTTATAGTTATAAATTCGTTCCAATCGCTCCCCCTTGAGCTTGGTAACCCCGCCTGCCCCGCACGCGAGGATGGTGTGCGTCTCATCCATAATAAAAACGTTGTAAAGCCCATCGTGACCTTGTTTTGCAAAGCCTACATTTTCAAGATTTTCACGCGTGTTGCGCTGGCGGTAAAGGTAATAAGGCGCGTACCCCGATTGTGGCAACGCCTCGTAACAATAGTCCATCATCTGTGTGGCCATACCGTCACGCGCGGAGAACTCAGCCGCCTTTTGATACGCGAGGTCGGAGGAGCGTTTAAGCGACAAGGTATGAACCGTTATATTTTCGGGTGCAAGGGCGATGGTTCTGTCAAGGGAATTACGAAACCCTTCGACGGTGTCTGTCGGAAGCCCTGCAATCAAATCCATGTTAATGCAGTCTATTCCAACCTTGCGCGCAAGCGCAAAGCTGTTACTCGTATCCTGCGCAGTGTGTTTTCTGCCAATCGCCTGCAACACATCATCGGAAAAGGTCTGGGGATTGATGCTGATGCGGGTTGCTTCGCTTTGTTTGATAACGCGCAGCTTTTCTTCTGTAATGGTATCGGGTCTGCCTGCCTCTATGGTGTACTCCCGCACAGTGGAAAGGTCAAATGCTTTACGGGTGCATTCGAGCAAACGTGCAAGCTGTGCGGCGCTGAGTGTGGTTGGCGTGCCTCCGCCGATATACACGGTCTCCAGCCGAAGCGGTCTGCCGCTGACAATCTCGCCGGTATAGGCAATCTCGGCAACAAGCTTTTCAAGATAATCGTCCACCAATGCGGCGGTCTTTTCTATTGAGTGAGAAACAAACGAGCAGTACAAGCAGCGCGAAGGGCAAAATGGGATAGAAAGATAAAGGCTGTAGGAGTTTGGCGCAGAGCTTGCAATTATTGCGCTTTCTCTTTGCGCAATGTCATCTAACAGCTGAGCCTTTTGCGGCGAAACCAAGAAACGCTCGCACAGATGTGTCTTTGCCTGCGCTGCGCTAAAGCCCTGCTCACTTAACCTGCGAACTAACGCCACCGGCCGAATGCCGGTAAGGATTCCAAAGCGAGGCGCAACCCCTGTGATGGGTGATAACATCTTGTACAACATAACGCCGAATATGCGCTCGCATTCGTTGTCAAAGCCCACTGTGCTATTTATAACAACCGATTCATCGGTATATTGTGTGCCACCGATTGATGCGACTACTGTAAGCATCGATTGGGCAGAATGGGGATCGGTTTGCATTGCGGTGAGGATATAATCATCCGCTTCGGGGAGTTCTTCCGCCTGTGTGATAGTCTCTCCCTGAAAAAAAAGCATGACGACATTGCGCACCTCATACGCATAGTTGTGACCTTTAAAAACAATCGTCATAGCTTGCCCTTCCCAGATACGGATTGGTACGGCGCTCGATTTCCAAGGTCGTGTCGGGTCCATGTCCGGGATACACGATATAGTCGCCGGATAACTCGTCTGCAAGGCGTTTTACAGAGGCTATCTCTGTGGTCAAATCGCCGCCGTAATGCGTAACAATGCCGATGCTGCCTTGGAACAGCGTGTCGCCCGTAAACAGCATATCTCCTAGAATATATACCACCGAACCATAGGTGTGCCCGGGGGTCTCAAACACGGTAAAGCAAAGGTCATCAAGCGCTATGATGTCGCCGTGAACAACCTGACGAGAAACCTGAACATCCGCAAAGCGATACCGTTCGGGGTTATGTGAAAACCGCGCACCCACATTCTTAACGGGGTCGGTTAACAGCTCCGCATCCTTTTGGGGAACTACGACCTGAGCATTGGTTGCATGATAAACCTCGCGCAGGGCACCGATGTGGTCAAAATGACCATGGGTAAGCAGAATCAACTTCAGCTCGATTTCATTGACTTGCAGAACGTCCAAAATGCGCTTGCTGTCCGCACCCGGGTCGATTAAAACCCCGCCGCCTTGTTCGGTACGCAGGATATAGCAGTTTGTATCAATCATGCCTACAGGCACAATAATTGGCTTCATTGTGTTAACCTATGCCTTTCTCATGCGTGTATCCAACACTTATCTGTAATCCGCAGTGTCGAGTATAATGGTAACCGGACCGTCGTTGAGCAACGACACCTTCATATCGGCGCCAAACTCACCCGTTTGTACGCGGGCGACGCCGGTCTGCCTTACAAGGTCCACAAACTGATTGTATAACGGGTTTGCCTGCTCGAGGCGCGCTGCCGCAATAAAGGATGGACGTCTGCCGTGCGAGGTGTCCGCGCAGAGTGTAAAGTTTGGCACGATGAGTATTTCCCCGTCAATATCCTTAAGGGAGCGGTTCATTTTTCCGTTTTCGTCTTCAAAAATACGCAGCTCCGATGCCTTTTTTGCCAGCAGACACGCCTCGTCATCCGTATCTTCCTGATAAATGGCGAGCAAAAGCAGTATGCCCTGCGAAATCTCTCCGTGCAGTTTTTTGTCTATCTCTACTTTCGCCCACAAGACCCGTTGTATCACAGCTCGCATGCATCCAACACCAACCGTTTCGCGATTATTATTTACCAGTTCTGGTAACCGAAGACACGCTGTCGATTCGGTTAAGGTTTGTCATAACATTCTGCAACTGTTCCCTGCCCGAAATTCCGATGGTAACATGGATTCCGACGTACCCGTCTTTTAATTCGCGGGCGTTGAGCTCGTGAATGGGCAGATGCATGTTGGAGAGTGCCACCGTTACATCCGCTATCATGCCGGCTCTGTCACGTGCCAATATCTCAATGGTGGACTTAAAGGTTTCCTTTACTTCATCCGACCATTGCACATTCACCCAGCGCTCGGGCTGGTCTCCGTTTTCTTGGGACGCAATGACGTTGACACAGTCGCGCTTGTGTACCGATACGCCGTAGCCGCGTGTCACAAAGCCGGTGATATCATCACCGGGCAGCGGATTACAGCACTGCGCAAACTTCACAAGGCAACCGTCAATGTCTTCGACCACAACCCCGCCCGAAACGGTTTTGGAACGCTTTTTTGTCGCGTTCTGCACAGTCGGCTCTACCGGCTTATACTGTTTGATATAGTCGTCCTTGATGCGGGGCATGATCTTGGATAGCGAGATGCCCCCATAGCCGATGGCAGCATAAAACTCATCTACACCGGCACAATGCTGACGTTTGGCAAGGTCTTCAATAAACTTATTATACTCATCATCCGGTACGCGGATTGCGTTGCGCCGAAACTCGCGTTCAATCTCCTCGCGACCCTCCGATATATTTTCCTCACGGCGCTCTTTTTTAAACCAGCTGCGAATCTTACTCTTAGCCTCGCTGGTTTTTACAATCTTTAGCCAGTCGCGGCTCGGACCGCGTCCCGGCGTGTTGCTCGTAATAATGTCGACAATCTGCCCCGTCTTAACCTCGCTGTCAATCGACACCATGCGTCCGTCTACCTTTGCCCCGATCATGCGGCTGCCGACCTCGCTGTGAATCGCGTATGCAAAGTCGATGACGGTTGATCCGGCTGGCAGCGTTTTTACGTCGCCTTTTGGGGTAAACACAAACACATCCTCGGGAGAAAGGTCGGTTTTAATGGTGCGTACAATCTCCTCAACGTCCTCGCTCTGGGATTCAAGAAGCTTGCGAATCCAAGCAAGACGGTCCTCCAGCTTATCCTTACCCTGCATGCCCGCCTTGTACTTCCAGTGGGCGGCGATACCGTACTCGGCGGTATGGTGCATCTCCCACGTGCGAATTTGAATCTCAAACGGCACGCCCTCTTTGTCGATAACCGTCGTGTGCAGCGACTGATACATGTTGGGCTTCGGGGTAGAGATATAGTCCTTAAACCGATTGGGGATAGGGGTAAACATATCGTGGATGACCCCAAGGATGTTATAGCAGTCGATTACCGTATCCACAATAATGCGCACGGCATAGATATCATAAATCTCCTCAAAGGATTTACCTTGAATATACACCTTGCGGTAGATGCCGTAGATGCTCTTTACCCTTCCCTCAAGGAATATCTGCATATTTTCCGCTGCAATACGTTCATTAATGCGGCGCATGATGTTGTTTAAAAAACGTGCGCGTTCCTCTTTATGCAGCGTCAATGCACTGTCAATCTCGGCATAAGCAATACCATCAAGATGCTTAAGCGAAAGGTCCTCAAGCTCCTCTTTAAACGCGCGGATACCAAGGCGGTGTGCGATGGGCGCATAAACCTCCATGGTTTCGAGTGATTTATCTCGCTGCTTTTGCGGTGGCATTGCGTCAATCGTTCGCATGTTGTGCAGGCGGTCGGCAAGCTTAATGATGATTACTCGGATATCTTGGCTCATGGCAAGCAGCATCTTGCGGATGTTTTCCGCCTGCTGTTCCTCCCTGGAGGAAAACGGAATTTTACCAAGCTTCGTTACGCCGCTAACCAAGACCGCAACTTCGCGACCGAACAGGTTAGTGACCTCTTCCTGCGTTACACCGGTATCCTCCACCACATCATGCAGCAGTGCGGCAATCAGCGATTCCATATCCATGCCAAGCTCAATGAGAAGCATGGCAACGCTGGCGGGGTGTATAATATACTCCTCGCCCGAAACGCGCATCTGTCCCTGATGAGAGGACTTCGCAAACTCGTAGGCTTTTATTATTATTTCTTTGTCATACTGTTTGTCGCTTTTCTCCAAACAGCTGAGCAGGTCGTTTAGTATCTTATCCACAACAGTCACCAATCCTTTGAATCAATGCGCGAAATATAACCGTTCTATGTCGCGCTTAGGAGGCGCTGCATAGTGTCCGACCTAGCTAAATCGGCCTTCGGGGCGTCTTTTACGATAGCAATGTTGTATTTGTTGTTATTGATAGCAACACGTACCAGCCCAAGCTCGCTTAACACCTTAACCGCATTCTTAGTCTTACCGTAATTGGAAAGCGTTGCGGCAGCAAGCTGCGCTATGTCGCTGGAAAAGGTCTTGCTCTGCGCAATGGCACGATAAACCACGGCTATATCCTCGCGGGTGGGCGTGATACTGTTCTTCTGCGCGGAGGTTATCGCCTCATCGTTCCAAAAACGTTCGCACAGTTCACGCGACATAAAATACTCGTCTTGTACAAAAGAGGATGGGCGAATATCCTTTATCTTAATCGACACAGATTCCCTGCCCTGATAGACATTACGGTCACATATTGCTACAACATCCACCTCGTCTCCCGGTTGGTAGGCAAAGTCCTGCGGTGTGGTACCAAACAACACGGCGCTTACTTGACGACCATCCTTCTCCATGGTAACACGCAGGTGCTTTCCCGCGCCAATCGGAGAAATGAGTGATATTCTCATATTCGTAAATGCAAAGCGAACCGGCTCATTGCAACAACCAAACGGCTCTAATAGAGAGAATTGGTTGAGCGTCTCTACCGTGATGTCCGCCGGATGGCACACGACGTCGACCGCAATGCTGTGAACAGGCATAAACGGGTGCGTCTGGGCACAGTATGCTTCAATACGCTCACCAAAGGCGGGGATATCCTCTGTTTTTAGGGTGAAGCCACCCGCAGCCTCGTGTCCGCCGTAGCGCAGCAACAGATTATCGCAGTAAACCAACGCGTCAAACACCGAAAAGCCCGACACGCCTCTGGCAGAGCCGCGTGCGGTGTCGCCTTCGATGCATACCACAAAAGCAGGCTTGGCAATACGGTCAACCAATTTTGCGGCGGCAATCCCTGCCACCCCGGGATGCCATCCCTGCTTTGCAATAACGGCTGCTCGTTTTTGAGAGAAGGCGGGTCTTTTTATCAGCTCCTCGTCAATGTCACTGAGCATACTACCGTCCAGCTCCTTGCGCCGGATATTGTTCTCGTTAATCTTAACTGCAATCTCCTGCGCCTCTATGTAATCATCCGTAATCAGCATGCGCAGCGCGTCCTGCGCCAAACCAAGCCGTCCCGCGGCATTTATGCGCGGCACCAATTGATAGGCAACGGTTACGGAATCAATACTCTCGGGGCTTATCTCGCATAGCTCCATCAATGCCGTAAGCCCGACGTTTTGCGTCTCGGCAAGGCGATATAGTCCCTCTTTTACGATAATACGGTTTTCTCCCGTTAAAGGAACAACATCGGCAATGGTTCCGATTGCGGCAATGTCGGCACAGAAATCGAACACCTCATCATATTCTCCGCCGCAAAGTGCTGCGATTAGCTTAAGTGCAAGCCCTGCCCCGCATAGGTCTTTAAAGCCGCTGGTGCAGTCCGCGCGGTGGGGGTCAACTACAGCATAAGCATTTGGCAACTGAGCCTTCGGCCTGTGATGATCGGTTACAATTACAGTAACCCCAAGGCTCTGCGCATAATCAATCTCATCTACCGCCGCAATCCCGTTGTCAACGGTGATAAGTAGCGAAACCCCTTCGTCCGCAAGCTGTTTTACGGCGTCACGGTTCATTCCATACCCTTCATCTTCTCGTGATGGGATATAGGTTGTGACATCCGCCCCCGACGACTCCAGATACAAAAAGAGCATCGCCGTAGCGGTTACACCGTCGGCATCATAGTCGCCGTACACCGCAATGCGCTCTTCATTCTCTATCGCCTGCTCTATCCGTTGGCAAGCTTTATCCATATCCGTAATCTCAAACGGGTCGCTCAGGCGTGCTTCGTCCGAGATAAAATCCTGTACAGCCTGCGGCGTGTAATAATTGCGTGCAACCATAATATCAGCAATCAAAGAGGATACACCAAGCTCTTGCGCGATTAACTTACTTGCCATCGGATCCGTTTTGGGCAACACCCATTTTGCAAGACCCAATCAAACATCCCCTTTCCCTGCATAGTGACATCACTGAGTGGCTAACATTGGAAACAACCTATCTAAATATTTTAACACCTTGCTGTTGGTTATTCAACCTTTTTCGTTGTTGCGGTAAGGGATATGCGGCTGCTCCATCCATGCGACCTGCTATCTAGGCGCCCCATAGCGAGCCATAATCGCCTGCGCAACGCGAATACCGTCCACCGCAGCACTCACAATTCCGCCCGCATAGCCTGCGCCCTCTCCGCAGGGGTAAAACCCTTCCACCGCTTCGGATTGAAACGATTCGCTGTTTCGCAGAATGCGTATCGGCGAGGAGGTTCTGGTCTCTACTCCGGTCATCACCGCATCCGGGGACGCAAACGCCTTAAGCTTATTACCGAAGTTCAGTAGACCAAGCCGCAGCATCTCGGTAACTTCAGCAGGAAACAGCGCCGCAAAATCAGCGTCTGCCAACCCCAACGCGTAGCTTGGAATCACAGTGCCGTACGCTGCGCCCTGCTTTGCTTGTAAAAACCGTCCAACCGTCTGTGCAGGTGCCTTGTAACCGCCGTCACCCATCTCAAACGCACGGTGTTCCAGTTGTCTCTGAAAGGCTATTCCTCCCAACACTCCGCCACCGAAATCCTGTGGCTCTACCCCGACTACAAGCGCGGCGTTGGCGTTTTGTGCGTCGCGTGCGTATTCACTCATGCCGTTGGTTACAACATGTCCGTCTTCACTCGCGGCGGGCACGACAAATCCACCCGGGCACATGCAGAAGGTGTATACCCCCCTGCCCCCTTTTCGGTGAGAAAGCTGGTACTCCCCTGGCGGCAATGCAGGGTGACCCGCATAATGTCCATAAAGGCTTTGGTCAATCGCATCCTGCCGATGCTCGATGCGAACACCGACGGAAAATGCCTTTGCCTGCATGGGAATACCGAGCTCATAGAGCAGACTTGCGGTATCACGCGCACTATGCCCAATACACAGCGCAAGGCACCCGCATGCAAGCTCCGTGGCGTTGGTACCAATAGCTTTAAGCTTGCCGTCTTGTATCACAATATCATCAACCGTGTGCTCAAATAACACGCTGCCGCCAAGGGCAATAATCTCTGAGCGTATTGATTTTACAACCTCACGCAAGCGGTCGGTTCCGATGTGCGGCTTTGCCTTTTCCAGTATGTCATCCGGTGCACCGTGGCGGTGCAGCTCGCGCAGAACAAAATCGCAGCGCTCATCTCCGATGCGGGTGGTCAGCTTCCCGTCCGAAAAGGTTCCCGCGCCGCCCTCGCCAAACTGAACATTGGTGGAGGTGTTAAGTCCTTTGCCTTGCCAAAAATCATTTACAGCCTTAACACGACGGTCTACATCCGCACCGCGCTCCAGCACGATTGGACGATAACCGTGCCGCGCCAAAACCAAAGCACAGAACATCCCGGCAGGTCCAAAACCGGCTACAACCGGCGGATGGGGCATAGGGGTGTCTGCACATACAAAATTAAGCTCCGCAACGCTGCGAATCGTTCCTCCGCACGCCTTGGCTCGGTGGGCTAACCGTTGCTCGTTGTGCACCTCAACCCCAACCGAATACACCATGCGGATTTTCTCCTTGTGGCGCGCGTCAACCGAAACCTTTGCGATATACGCCTTTTGCACATCGCCAAAATTTAACCCCAATGTTGATAGTGCCATCTTAATGGCATCTTCTCTGGGTTGTTCTATCGCAAGCTGAATATTGGGAATGATGATTGCCATATCTCGTTACCGTACCTTTCAAAGCATCAAGCCATGTTTGCTGCCACACAAAAGAGAGCCTGACCATTGCAGGTCGGGCTCCCAAACTGTTTTACTATTAGTTCTCCCGAACTGTAATAACAACCGAGTAATCGCCAATTGCCCACACCACGCCTCGCGAGGGTATGATAATCCGCACCGGTACGTTATGCTGACTGCCCGTACCAAGATCGCGATCAGACACATCAACCTCGGCTACGATATCGCTTGCTGTAATCTGTTCAAGAATCTCTGCAGGACCCACAATTTGAACATTGTTTATTCCCTTTGTCGCGAGTGCAACCTCATAGTTAGTGGGTTCGTTTACAATGTTAATCGTCTTAACATTAAACTTACGTACCTCGTAATCCGCGATACCAAAATCCACTTTAACAGATGTTACGTTGTCAATGTTTTCAAAGCCTTCAGGCAGTTCAATGTCAAAAACGAACACGCTGTTTGGTTCAACAAGCTTTAAATCTACGTAACGAACACTGATCTTTGACATTGTGTCAATCGTTTCTGCGGGACCCGCTACAAGTATCTGCGTATCCGACAATGAATACTGCAGCTCATCCAACAAAAAGTTGTCGGGTACGTTATTGAACTCCACTTCAATGGGCAGAATTTTCTGTTTTAACACCGGAATGGTAACATCAGCGCGCTCGCGGTCAAGCTTTAGGTTTGTCATATCCACCGGCTGTCCCGTAACATCATATAAAACAATGCCACCGCTCCCAACGGTTGCTTTATCCACCGTCTCGGGCAGCGCAGGGTCTGGTACAACAAGACACTTCGATATGCGGGCAATATCGGTTTCGGGACCCGATATGGTAATCTCACCCGGGGTGATATAATGCTTACCCATGATATACCCGCCGGGCACAGTTACGGACGACAGATCAACCGATAAAGGCATCTTCTTCGTGACATACTTATCAAACCGAACCGACACAATAATGGGAGACGTGGGTTGAATGATATCGTAATCAGTATTTTGGTATTTTTTGCTTACCTGCACCTCTAGGTCATAAATACCCGGGGAATCCACCCCAAACAGTGAAACGGAGGTGATAAAATCATCCGCCGTTAACTGAGATACCGGCAATCGGTTTCCGACAACGTCAATCTCCACCGTTTTATTGCTGACAGAGATGACGCTAAGCCCTAATTTTTCAAGGCTGGTCGTATCAAAAGCAACCGGAATGTCCGTTACCCTTTGCTCCTTAGTCGGGTCGACTACATTAACCACAAACGCCCAAACGATAATACCAAGAATTACAGAGATTATCATTAAAATCCTGTCATTATAAAACAGCTTGCGAAAGCCAACCTTTTTCATCTTCACCTTCATTTTGATTTTCCTTTCCAAAACGACGGTCTTTTCTCCGCAAACTCCGACAATTTATTGGTAAACAGGGTTTTCTCAAGACGTTCTTGTAATGTGGCGGCATCGTAGTTTCTTATCAGCTTTCCATTTTCCGCAACCGAGATTACCCCGGTTTCCTCGCTGACTACAATAATGACAGCATCCGAATTCTCACTCATACCAAGCGCGGCACGATGGCGCGTACCAAGCGTTTTACTGATGGATTGGTTGTCCGATATTGGAAGAAAACAGCCCGCCGCATAAAGCTTGCCGTTTCTTATCATCATCGCTCCGTCGTGTAGCGGGGAATTGGGGAAAAACACATTCCCAACAAGCTCCGCGCTTACGTCTGCGTCAATAACCGTGCCGGTCTTAATTATCTCGCCAAGCTTCGTTTCCCGTTCAATTACAATGAGCGCGCCAATCTTCTGCCTAGAAAGTGAAACCGCGCTCTCACACAGAGCAGAAACCGCCGAATGCCAACGTCTTTCCTGCTCATCCTCATCGATATCACCCTGCGAGAACATAGTAAGTCCAATTTTGACCCTGCCTACCTGCTCCAATGCCCTTCTAAGTTCCGGCTGAAATACAACAACCAGCGCGGTTACGCCGAGTGTAAGTACATTCTGTAAAAGAAAGCTCATCGTTGTCAGTTTAAAGATGTCTACCAGTAAGTAACCAACGGCCAGCAGAACAAAACCTTTAACCAGCTGTTCGGCGCGGGTATCGCGCACCAACTTGATAATTTTATAGATGAGATACGACACAATCGCCACATCTAAAAAGTCCGCAAATTCGATGGTATCTGCCCATCGTACAATGCTCTCCCATATCGTTGACAGTTCCATCTTAAACGACCACGCCTTTCCGGATTGATGCGGTAACATACGGCATTAAACCCGAATAAAAGTATAAAGTGATACCCCTGCGGCAAGACAGGCTTGTACAACCCGAAATGCCGCTGTGTTTAGTCAATCTATATCCTTACAGCTTGCCATACACCAATTTAGCACTATACAGTTATTTATATTGTAGCATATTTGCCGGTGATTGCAATGCCAAATATTGAATGGTTGGATTTTTATGGTCTGCCGGCTGCTTGTTTGCTCAAGGTGTATCAATGCAGGATTTCGGTTAATGCAGCTGTTTGAGCTCATGCGCAAATTTGAGCACCTGCTCTTGCGTGTTATATACCGAAAAGCTCGCGCGAACCGCACCAAAATCTCCTGTTTTTAGCTTTTGATGTGCGAGCGGGGTACAGTGAAAACCGCCACGCAGCGCATAGCCGCGCTTGCTCATTTCCTCAACAACGGTTTCGCTCTTAATCTCTCCCACATTAAAGCACAGTACAGGCAGATGTGTGTTCCATTCGGGGCGCTGGGTATATAGCTTTATGTTTTTCATCTTTTTTAAAGAGTCGTACAAAAGCTGTGTAAGGGCAAGCTCGTGACGGTATATGCGATCATGCCCCATGGATGCGACGAACTGCATCCCCTCTTGCAGTCCCGCAATCCCGTATGTGTTTAGTGTGCCGCTCTCCAGACGTTCCGGCATACTGGGCGGTTGTTCTTTTAAATAGGACTGGCTGCCCGTTCCTCCCTCAATAATGGTAGAGAGTCCTTCCCCTTTTGCGGTAATTAACATACCTGTGCCGGGAGGACCGTACAAGCCTTTATGTCCGGGCATACATAAGAAGTCCGCTTTGCCTAGCGAGGCTCTGCGTGTACCGGCAGACTGCGCCAGATCGAGCAACAGCAGAAGCCCGTGTTTTTTGCATAGGTCGTATAACGCATCACACGGCAGCATCATCCCGCATAGGTTAGAGCCGGACGTGCAAGCAATCATCTTTGTTTTTGGTGTTATCTGGCTCTCAAACGAACGCACCGTTTTGTCAAAATCGCCCTCGTATGCTTGGGCAATGGAGTAGGTTACCCCTCCGTCCTGCGAAAGCCGGTAGACGGGACGAAATACCGAGTTGTGCTCTAAATCGGATATAATGACATGCGAGCCCTTTGTGAGTGCACCCTTTATCGCGGTGTTCAGCGCTTGGGTACAGTTTGCGGTAAATACCACATTGTCCGGCTCTGCGTCAAACAGTTTCGCCGCGGTTTCGCGGCATTCAAATACCTTTTTTGCCGATAGCATAGAAAGACGATGCCCGCTGCGACCGGGATTCGCCCCGTAGTACTCGGCGCACTCTTTCACGGCACGCAGTACCGAAGCGGGCTTGTGCATCGTAGTTGCGGCGTTGTCAAAATACGTCATGCTCCATCATCCTTCAATGCGTTGTGATAAGGAATATTCATTTTATCCAGCAGGTCGACCGCTGTACTAAAACGAGCATTAATGCGTATCATATATTGACATCCGTTGCGCTGTCTGTCCTGTGTTTTTTGAATCTCTGCCCGGATTCCGCTGCGCTGTAGTAGGCCCTGCGCTTTCATTGCGTAGGTCACCGTTGAAAAGGTGAGCAATCCGCTCTGCATTTTATACACTCCTTTGCTCGGCGCGAAATGAAACAATGACTCATCCGTAATCGCCATAGTTCATCTTATGCCAAACGGCAGGAGTTGCAACAGAAAAACCTATTATTTTACTAAGAGAATTGTGTGTTAATCCTTTAATATTGCTGCATGATACACACCGCGTGAGCAGAAACTCCCAGTCCCTCTCCCGTAAAGCCAAGATGCTCCTCCGTTGTTGCCTTAACACTGATACGCTCAATGCCGCAGCCGATTGCATCCGCAATATTCTTGCGCATCTGCTCAATATAAGGCGCAAGCTTCGGTTCTTGTGCAACAATGGTAGCATCAATGTTTCCTGCCCGATACCCCGCTTCGTCGGCAAGCTGCACTACCCTTTTTAGCAGCATCATGCTGTTTGCGTTATGGTAAGCCTCGTCGGAGTCGGGAAAATGCTTGCCGATATCACCGAGCGCCAGCGCACCCAGTATGCAGTCCGATACCGCATGGGCTAATACATCTGCATCCGAATGCCCCAACAGCCCTTTGCTGTAAGGTATGGCAACCCCACCAATGATTAAGGCACGACCCGAAACAAGCCTGTGCACGTCGTATCCGTGACCGATTCTGATATCCATCATAATACCGGCTCTCCGTTTCCTTTTACTTTTCGTCCAATATATCCTGCCTTTGCATGAGGGCGCGGGCAATGGCGATATCCTCCGGCGTCGTGATCTTTATGTTTTTATAATCTCCCTCACATAGATATACCGTATGACCTGTACGTTCAAACAGTTGGCAATCGTCGGTAAGGTCAAGCCCCATATGAAGCGCCTGTTTCAGTGACATGCGGTAGGTTTCCGCCGAAAACATCTGGGGGGTTTGCACCAGGTACAGATTGCTTCTGTCAACCGTTTGCTCTATCTTCCTATCGCCGTCTACGCGTTTTACGGTATCCTTTACAGGAACAGCCGCTGCAGCCGCACCGTAAATAAGCGCATTCTCAATTACAGCATTCACGGTATGGTCTTGGACCAAAGGGCGTGCGCCATCGTGAATAATATAGAAATCCGCCTTGTCGCTGCAAGACGCAATGCCGTTTGAAACAGACTCCTGTCTTGTTGCTCCGCCCGCGACAACACAGCGAAGCTTACTAAACCCAAATTCCTCTGCCATACTGCCGACATCCATGATATGTTCGCCCTTGGTCACCACGATGATTTCATTGACAGAGGCGCATTGTTGGAACACACCGATGCTGTGCGCGAGCACCGGCATCGCGCCGAGCATAATCATCTGTTTGTTTATGCCTTGCCCCATTCTAGCTGAACTGCCGGCTGCAACAATAATTGCCGAGATGAAATGGTTTTGCATCTGTGTCCCTCGTTTTCTTTCCTTACTCTTTTCTATAGCTTCTCAATAGCATTATAACGTAAGAACGGTGGTTTTGAAATATAAACACAGCAAATTTAGTTTGGATAGGCATTGTTATTTACCGGATGCTGAATTCCGTTATAATCGATGGATGCTTCGCCTGAAATCAGCAGGTTACTTACCGTAACAAATACATACCCCTGCTCCTTAAGGGCTTTTATGATATCTGGCAGCGCGGCTCTGGTATTGTCAAGACCGGTGTGCATCAAAATAATCCCGCCGGGCTTTGCCTTTTGCAGTACACGGCTAGTCAGCTTTTGGGGTTCTGGTTTACGCCAATCAATGCTGTCGATTGACCACTGGATGACCGTGTGCTTCATCTCCTGCGCAGTTTGCACCACCGTATCGTTATAAGCGCCGGACGGGGCACGGAACAGCGTCGGCCATACCCCTGTTGCCTTTTGTATTACCTCGTCTGCCATGGAGATATCCTTTTTTATCTGCTCTGCAGAAAGTTTGTTCATATCGGGATGCGCGTAAGAGTGATTGCCGATTTCATGTCCGGCTTCCCCTATCATTTTTGCCTCGTTCGGGTTCTTTTCCGCCCATTCTCCCACTAAAAAGAAGGTGCAAACCACATCCTGCTTATTGAGGACATCCAATAGCTCGGGGATATCGTCCGCTGACCATGCTGCGTTAAAGGTCAATGCAATCCGCTTGTCTGAAACCTCTACGCCATATACAGGGAGCCTTGCATAATGTGCCCACCCGGATGCCGGTACGGCAACATGGTCAAGCTTTGCAGCAAGAAACACAAACGCAATGAACACAGCTGCAGCCAAAACCATCGTTAACAGATTGCCTTTTGTAACTATCATGTATCGTTTCATATACAACAAGCCCCCGCTCTCCCAATCAGCCGGATCGTTCACCACATTGCTGCATAGACATTATATGCCGTTTGGCATGTACGCTATTCGGAGCAAGGACTTTGTCTTTCGAAACCGTGCGCATAACTGTTTTCAACGCGCATGACATCAAGTAATTTAAGAATTCAATGAATAAAACAAACCTGTCGCGTTAATGCACTTATACAACCATTTAGTCGATGAGCGTGCTTCACCTGATATACGTGAATTTGTTGTTTTCATGAAAGATATCACCCATAGCCGTGTCGAAATCGATTTGCATTTTGAGAAAAACAGCAAAAAGAAACGGGAATGTTAGGGATGTATACACAAACAACAAAAAGCGGACAAAATAATAAGGTTTATTATGCTGTGACCGGTAGGAATTAATAAATTCGATACAGAATTCAGGTAGGTTATGCTATAATTATTTACTATAACCTGTTTGCATTCAACTATATTAATCAATAAGGAGAATTACCATGCCATTTG
>JAEZQD010000046.1 GCA_023413185.1 Bacillota bacterium | reverse complement strand
GGAAAGGCGGGACTGTAATGATGGATCAAGTAAATATCAAAATAAACGGTATGCCCTACTCGGTGCCGAAGAATTACACTATTCTTGAGGCAGCGAGGGATGCCGGCATAGATATCCCCACCCTGTGCTATTTAAAGGATGTTAACGAAATCGGCGCATGCCGTATGTGCGTGGTAGAGGTTAAGGGCGCAAGAAGCCTTGTGGCCGCCTGCGTATACCCCGTAAACGAGGGTATGGAGGTTGTTACCACCACCGATAAGGTGTTAAAGAGCCGCCGCCAGACGCTGGAGCTTATCCTCTCTACCCACAACAAAACCTGCCTTTCCTGCGTGCGCAGCGGCAGCTGTGAGCTTCAGACGCTTTCAAACGAGTTTGGCGTAGAGAACGAGTATCGCTACAACGGCGAGAACATGACCTATCCGGTCGATCGTTCCGCCCCCCACATGTACCGCGACAACTCCAAATGCATCCTGTGCCGCCGCTGTGTGGCCGCATGCGATAAGGTTCAGAGTGTGTCGGTTATCGGTGCCAACGACCGTGGCTTTAAAACCCACATCGGCTGCACCTTTGACAACGGCCTTGCGGACGTTGCTTGCGTATCCTGCGGTCAGTGCATCGTGGTGTGCCCCACCGGCGCACTGAGCGAGAACGACCAGACTCAAGAGGTTTGGAAGGCGCTTTCCGACCCCACAAAGCACGTTATCGTTCAGCCCGCACCTTCTGTGCGCGTAACGTTGGGCGAGTCGTTTGGCATGCCTGTGGGCACCAACGTCAAGGGCAAGATGGTTGCTGCGCTGCGCCGCTTAGGCTTTGACGGCGTGTTTGACACCGACTTCTCGGCGGACGTCACCATTATGGAGGAAGCCACCGAGTTTTTACACCGCTTTACAAAGGGCGGCAAGCTCCCGCTCATTACCTCCTGCTCTCCGGGCTGGGTAAAGTTCTGCGAGCACAACTTCCCCGATTTTCTTGACAACCTGTCAAGCTGCAAGTCGCCGCAGCAGATGTTCGGCGCCATTGCAAAGACCTACTATGCCAACAAGATGGGTCTTGACCCCAAGGACATCGTTGTTGTGAGCGTAATGCCCTGCACCGCCAAGAAGTTTGAGGCGGGACGCGACAACCAGTCGGCAGCCGGCAACGGCATTCCCGATGTGGATATTGCGATTACAACGCGTGAGTTTGCTCGCATGATTAAGCGCGCGGGACTGAACTTTACCGCTCTGCCGGATGAGGAGTTTGACGCACCGCTGGGTATCTCCTCGGGCGCGGGCGCCATCTTCGGCGCAACGGGCGGCGTAATGGAGGCTGCACTGCGCACCGCCAACGACGTACTGACCGGCAAGGACAACGAGAACGTCGAGTTTACCGAGGTGCGCGGCACCCAGGGAATCAAGGAGGCGACCTACAACATCGCGGGCAACGAGATTCGCGTTGCGGCGGTTTCGGGTCTTGCCAACGCGAGAAAGCTGCTTGACGACATCCGTGCAGGCAAACGCGACTACCACTTTATTGAGGTAATGGCGTGCCCCGGCGGTTGTGTAAACGGCGGCGGACAGCCCACCCAGCCCGCGTCGGTACGCAGCTTTGTAAACCTTGCCGCCAAGCGCGCTGAGGCGATCTACGCCGAGGACAGGTCGCTGAAGGTTCGCAAGAGCCACCAGAACCCCGCCGTGCAGGAGGTCTACAAAGACTTCTTCGGCGAGCCGGGCAGCCACAAGGCGCACGAGATTCTGCATACCAAGTATGTGGCGCGCGATAAGTACTAAAACCGAATAACGGTTTGGGGAGCGGCAGAAATGCCGCTCCCTGTTTGTTGTGTGTAAGTGCCGCACAGTATTCTTGCTTGCGGTTTGACGAATAAGGGCATGATACTACATTATTCCCCCTTATCATACCATTATAAAATACAAGAAAAGACATCATAGCGGATTGCCGCGTAACTCTTGCAATCAAACACCAAAAGGTGGTACTATAAGTCTAACTGATTTTTCGGGCGTTTTATGACCGAGTACGGCGTGCGTTTGAGGATGGAAAAACACACACGGCAGGACCTTTGCCGCCCGAGCGCACAGAGTACATGTGAGACAGGGAGAGTGATTCGCATGCCGCCTTTTACAAAGCGCCGCAAGGACGGGGTTTTCATTAAGAGCCGCGAGGCATACAGCCGTCTGATGCCGCATATCATGCCCACACGCACCCAGGCGCTGGTGTTTTACCCCATTGAGCTGAATGTGGAAAACGCGCTGCGTTATATGGATGAAAAGCGCGCACAGGGTATTAAGCTGACCCTGTTTAACCTGATGCTTGCCGCCATAGCCCGCACCGCCATGGAGTACCCCAAGATCAACCGCTTTGTAGCCGGACGCAGGCTGTATGCGCATAAGGAGTTCCTTGCCGCGTATGTGGTTAAGCGGCAGATGACGCTCGAAGGCGACGATAGCCTGGTTAAGGTCGTGTTTGAGCCGGACAAAACGCTGTTTGATACCGCAACCTGCATGAACGAGCGCCGCCGCGAGGTGAAGAAGGGCTCGCAGGAGGGCGTGGATAAGATTATCGTGCTTTTCTCAAAGCTACCGCGCTTTGCCCTGTGCATGGTCGCGTCGCTTATTGATGTGCTGGAGTTTTACGATATGCTGCCGCGCAGCTTTACCGAAAGCCTGCCCTACTACTGCAGCGTGTTTGCCTCTAACCTGGGCAGCATCGGGGCGGACGCGCCGTTTCATCACCTGTACGAATGGGGCACCTGCTCAATCTTTTTGACGCTGGGCAGAACGTTTGACAAACTGGTGCTGTGCGAGGACGGGAGTTTACGCAACGCGAAGCATGCGAACATCCGCGCGACCATCGACGAACGCATCTGCGACGGGTTTTACCTATCCCGCGCGCTCGACCGATTCTCGAGCCTGCTGCAGGACCCCGTTCAGCTCGAGACCTCGTTTGATAATCGCCGTATCAAAAGCGTCAAGGTGGGCGCGGCGACCCAATCGGTGTAGTGGCTTTGCGATTATATCATTCTGTTACGGGTGATAATTACGGGCTTTTTTGCCTACAATGACATCAGCGGAGCATTGACAGCTGCACCCAAGACCAAAGGATAGAATGGAGTGACCTTTTTTCATGAACCGTATTCTGTATAAACTAGAAAAGATAATACAAAAGGTAGCCATACCCAACCTGATGCTGTATGTGACCGCCGGTATGCTAATCACCTTTATCTTAAGCTACCTTATGCCGGGTGTCGTCGTGTTTATGGGGCAGGAGACGAGCATCCTCGGCATACTCAGCCTATACCGAAGCGCGCTGTTTGCGGGGCAGGTGTGGCGGCTTATCACCTATATCTTTCTGCCCCCGACCTCCAGCCCCATCTTTGTAATCATTTCGCTGTATTTTTACTATTTCATCGGCACAAACCTAGAGCGCGAGTGGGGCACCGCGCGGTTTAACCTGTACTACCTGCTCGGGATGCTGGGGGCGACCGCTGCCGCGCTTGTTTCGGGCTACGGCACAAATATGTACCTGAACTATTCGCTGTTTTTTGCCTTTGCGGTATTGTTCCCCGATATGCGGGTGATGCTGTTCTTTGTTATTCCCATCAAGATGAAATACCTTGGGTATATTAACGCGGGATTTTTTGCGGTAAGCCTGATATTTGGCACGTGGGCAACACGCGCGGCTATCGTAATGTCGCTAATCAACTTCTTCTTGTTCTTTGGGGGCGACTTTATCAGACGCATCCGCGAGCAGCAAAAGTACGCTGCTACGCGCAGAAACTTCCGCCGGCAGATGAACAACAATCGCTGGCAGTAGCGGGCAGGCATCCTGCGCGCACACATTGAAAGGCGGGTATTGACACGCATGGATACGAAAAAGATACACGTCATCAATGCGAAAACCTCGTTGTGGAGGATTACCTACCCCATCTTTATCGAGATTTTGCTGCATATGCTGGTGGGCAACGTCGACCAGCTGATGCTCAGCCGTTATTCGGACAGCGCGGTTGCCGCCCTGAGCAACGTCAACCAGCTCATCGGCATCGTGTTTATTCTGTTCTCGGTGCTTGCCACCGCCATGACGATTGTCGTGTCGCAGGTGCTGGGCGCAAAGGACTATGATAAGGTCAGCGAGATCTACTCGGTGGCGGTTTTTGTCAACCTTGCGTTTGGCGTGGTGATGAGCATTGTCATGACGCTGTGCGCAAACCCAATTCTGCGGCTGATACAAACACCGGACGAGCTGATGGGCGACGCGATGACCTACCTGCTGATTGTGGGCGGCGGTCTGTTCGGGCAGGCGGTGATCTCCGCCATGAGCGCCATCTTCCGCGCAAACGGGCATGCGCTGTATGGCACCGTTGTGTCGTTTGGGGTAAACCTGTTAAACATCGCGGGCAACGCGCTGTTGCTGTTTGGCTTGTTCGGCATGCCCCGCATGGGCGTTGCGGGCGTCGCCATTGCAACACTGATCAGCCGCGGCATCGGTATGGTTGCGTTGCTGGTGCTGTTCCACTTTAAGGTTTCGGGCAAAATCAGCCTGAAGTACCTGCGACCCTTTCCGAAGGCAACGCTACTTAAGCTGCTTAAGGTGGGCGTTCCGTCGGCGGGGGAGGAGCTGCTATACAACTCTGCCGAGACGGTGCTGCTGGGCTTTGCCAACACGATGGGAGCCGTGGTGCTGGCGGGCAGGGCGTACGGGTATATCCTGTCGTGGTTTTCGGTGCTGTACACCGTAGCGGTCGCCGAAGGCACACAGATTATCGTGGGGCACCTCATCGGCGCGGGGGATGAAAACGCCGCGGACAAACGGGTCATCCGCACACTGTGGCCCGCTGTTTTGATGTCTTTGCTTATCTCAACCACCATCTACCTAAACGCCGACTTTTTGCTCTCGCTCTTTACCGACAACCCCGAGATTATTGCCGTGGGCAAGCAGCTTTTGCTCATGGAGATTATCAGGGAATTCGGCAGCACGTTTAATGTAGTCATCATCCGCTCGCTTCAAGCGGCGGGGGATGTGCGCTTCCCTGTCATCATCGGCATTGCGTCGATGTGGGGCATCATGGTTCCCGTGGGCTACCTGTTCGGGGTACACCTTGGGATGGGTCTGCTCGGGCTGTGGATTGGCGTTGCAATGGACGAATGTGTGCGGGCGGTTATTGTATTCATTCGGTGGAAGAAGGGCTACTGGCGCGGCAGAGCGATTGCGGGCGTAAACGCCGTAGCGACTTAGGCAGGAGCATTCCTGTGTTAATATAAACACGAAACTGCAAGAAGGACGGATACTGAGTAGCTTGAAGAATAATAAAACGCGCGTAATCGATGCGAAAACCTCCCTGTGGGTGGTTACACTGCCCATCTTTATCGAGATGCTGTTACATATGCTGGTGGGTAACATCGACCAGCTGATGGTAAGCCGTTATTCCGACAACGCAGTTGCCGCCATCGGCAACGTAAACCAGATCGTGAACCTTGTATTCATCATGTTTTCGGTGCTTGGCATGGCAACCACCATTATGGTGTCGCAGGTGCTGGGCGCAAAGGATTACAGTAAAACCTCCGAGATCTACTCGATTTCGGTATTTGTGAATCTGGCGTTCGGGCTTATCATGAGCGTGGCGCTTACGATGTTTGCCCGCCCCTTACTCAGCTTGCTGCAAACCCCGGCGGTGCTGTTTGACGAGGCGTTAAGCTACCTGCAGATCGTGGGCTCGGGGTTGTTTTGCCAGGCGGTTATTGTCACCCTAAGCGCCATCTTTCGCGCGAACGGGTACACCAAGCACACGATGGTGGTGTCGTTTGCGATGAACCTAATCAACATCGTGGGTAACGCGCTGCTGCTGTTTGGATGGGGAGGTCTGCCCCGCATGGGTGCAAACGGTGTCGCCATCGCCACACTGGTCAGCCGCGCAATCGGCATGCTGCTGCTCTTAGTCCTGTTTAAGACAACCGTTACAGGCAGCATCAGCGTAAAATACCTGCGTCCCTTTCCGTTTGCCACCCTTGTAAGACTGCTGCGTATCGGTGTGCCGACGGGGGGAGAGTCGCTCATCTACTCGTTTGCGCAGACCATCCTGCTCGGCTTTGCCAACACCATGGGGGCTTCGGTGCTCTCGGCGCGTGCGTATGCAAGCATTATATCATGGTTCTCCTGGCTGTACGCCGTATCGGTGGCACAGGGCACGCAGATAATTGTCGGGCACCTCATCGGCGCGGGGGATGAGGAAGGCGCCGACCGCAGGGTACGCAAAACGCTGTGGCCCGCCATACTGGTCTCCCTTGGTACGACCATCTTTATCTATCTAAGCGGCAGCGCGCTGCTTTCGCTGTTTACCGATAACCCTGAAATTATCGCCATAGCAAAGACGGTGCTGCTTGTAGAGATTGCGCTTGAGCTTGGGCGAACCATTAACGTGGTCATCATCAAGTCGCTGCAGGCGGCGGGTGATGTGCGCTTCCCAGTTATCATAGGCGTGGTGTCCATGTGGGGTGTTATGGTGCCGGTGGGCTACCTGTTTGGGGTTCACCTTGGGCTGGGGCTTGCGGGGCTGTGGATAGGCATTGCGTGTGACGAATGCCTGCGCTGTGTCATTATGTATATTCGCTGGCGAAAAGGGTACTGGCGCGGCAGGGCGCTTGCGGGCGCAAACGCTTCCACGTAGCCCCAAACACTTTTTTTGGAGGAGCAAAATGAACCAAAAAGGCATAGACCGCATCAATGAGCTTGCCCGCAAGGCAAAGAAGGCGGGATTAACCGACGAAGAAAAGGCGGAGCAGCAGCGCCTACGCACGGAGTATATCACCGCGTACCGCGAAAGCCTACGCCAGACACTGGATAGCATGGTTATTAAAGAGCCGGACGGCAGCCTCCGTCCGCTTAAAAAGAAGGACGAACCGTTGCACTGACAATATAGCCGTGGGGGTAGGACACAATGAAAAGAAAACGTTACCTGATTAGCGCAGTTTGTATCCTTATCGTAGCACTCTTGGCGCTTATCCTGTTTTTGGTAAGGGGCAGTTCCGAGGGGTATCCCGATAAAACCATTACCGTCACAAGCAGTGCGTTTGAGGAGGGGGGCACAATCCCCGTTCGCTATACGGGCAATGGAGAGGATGTCTCGCCGCCGCTTACCTTCGCGGGAATGAGCGCAGATGCCGTATCTGTCGCCGTGGTGATGGACGACCTCGATTTTCCGTTGGGCACCTACAACCATTGGGTGCTGTGGAACATCTCGGTTACCGATACCGTGCCGGAAGCAGTGCCCCACGGCGGCGCCGTCGATACGCTTGGCGGGGCGGTGCAGGGTGTGGGCTACGGTAAAAACCGCTACAGCGGACCAAAGCCGCCCTTTGGCAGCCATCGGTATGTATTCCGTGTGTACGTACTGGACACAACGCTTGACCTGCCCGAAACGGCGGGCAAAAAAGAGCTGCTGGGTGCGATGGAGGGGCATATCCTGGGTTATGGCGAGCTGATGGGCAGGTACCGCTGAACGCGGGAACGTAAAATCTGCTGTTATCCCGCCTGCGGTCATAAGGACTGCAGGCGGGGTTTTGCCTTGTTGGGCACCGGCATTTCTTTACATAAATTTTCCCTTATGCTATATTGATGATACAGCATAATTAAAACGACAAAGGAGGGAGCATTGCCGTGAACGTACCGTTTGACAGCTTTTCTGCATTCGTGGACTACCTCGGGGAGGTGAACCTGCTTTCTACCTCTGTGCGGCTGCTGCTTGCTGTTTTGCTGGGCGGCGTAATCGGCATGGAACGCGGCAGGCGCAAACAGGCGGCGGGCTTTCGCACCCATATCCTTGTGTGCGTGGGCGCCACCCTTGCCATGATAACCAACCAGTACATCTTTGCGTTTGTAACCTTCGGGCAGACCGACCCTGCCAGAATCGGCGCGCAGGTTATTAGCGGCATCGGTTTTTTGGGTGCGGGCACCATACTGATAACCGGTCGGCAGCAGATAAAGGGGTTGACCACGGCAGCGGGGCTGTGGGCGTGCGCTACGATGGGTCTTGCCCTTGGTATCGGCTTTTACAGCGGGGCGATTATCGGCTGCCTGATTATCGTAATGGTCATCACCCTGCTGCATCGGTTGGATGAGGCGTTTTACAAAAGTGCCCGCGTGGTGCGGCTGTATATCGAGATTGACGGGCTTGCCCGTTTTAAAGAGGTGCTTACCTATCTGCGCACGCACTACAGCGAGGTGGATTCGGTGGAGCTCGTGCGTCAAGCGGAGGGGTCGGCGTCGATGGGCGTATTTGTGAACATCGGGCTTTCCGCCAAACAGAGCACGCAGGACGAGCTGGTGAGTATCCGCGCCATCGAAGGCGTGGTATATGTCGAGGAGCTGAGCTGGTAAAAGAGGGCACGGACAGACAAGTGCGCCGCAGTAGTCCTATGCTATTATTACCCCATAAGGAGGTGCTTTTATGCACGCATGGGAAGCCATACAAAAAACCCTGGACCACATCGAGACCCATCTGTCCGATCCACTTAAGCCCGACACCCTTTCGGAGATTGCCGCACTCTCGCCTTTTTATTTTAAGCGTTTGTTCACGCGGCTGGTACGATGCCCTGTCAGCGAATATATAAAGCTGCGCAGACTGGCGCGGGCAAGTGACATGTTAAAGCAAGAAGGCAAGCGAATACTGGATATTGCACTGGAATGCGGCTTTTGCGACCACGCGGGGTTTACCCGCGCATTTAAAACCGCATACGGCATAACACCGGAGCAGTACCGCGCCGAGCCGTGCAGCCTAAACCAGTTTGTAAAGCCCGAGCTGCTGCTCAACTATGTGATGGTGGATGAGGATGTTCCGCTGATTACCGACGGCATCGTTGTTGAGGTAAAGCGTACGACGCTTACCAAGGAGCGCATGTTCCTCGGTGTATCGGGCGCGGTTGCGCTTGAGGAGCTTTCGGGCGGAACAACGACCGGCGTATCCACAGCGGGGCTGCTTTGGGACGAATTACACCGCCGCAAAACGGAGCTGCCGGGGCTGCTGCCCGGCGGTAACGAGCTTGGCGTACTGTATATGGGCGACGCAGCCCCCGGCTTTTGCACCTATTTTGCGGGGGCAGAGGTGCAGGACGGCACCGAGAAGGGTGAACATGCCGGCTTTGTGTTGCCGTGCGGCGACTATGTGCGCTGCTGCTTTGAGGCCGAGAATTTTGAACAGCTCGTCGGCTCAGCGGTGTTTTTGGCATCGGAGTTCATGGGCGGTTGGCTGAAGAAGCATGATGTCCGCTGCGGCGATTTTGCGGCGGAGCTGTACTTCGATACCACGCCGGACGGGTGTTATATGGAGCAGTGGATGCCCATAGTCTGATGTGTCAAGACGAAAGGCGGAGCAAAATGAACGTGCTGTGGAACAAAGAGGACGAAACCACCCGCCCCGACAGCGAAACGCTCAGTGCGTATGTGAACAGCCCGCTGTGGGATAGGTTAAACGACAAGCTGCAGGGCGGCTACGCCTGTGCACCGCAGTACAACTACAGCCGCTGCTCGATGCAGCGCGGGTGGAATGTGCGGTACAAAAAGGCGGGCAGAAGCCTGTGTACGCTGTACCCCATGCAGGGGCATTTTCTCGCGCTGGTTGTTATCGGGCAAAGGGAGAGCGCCGGGGCCGAGCTTGCCCTGCCGTTGTTATCGCAGTACCTGCAAACGCTGTACCGCGAAACACAATGTGGTATGGGGCAAAAATGGCTGATGGTATGTGTCACAACCGAGGAGATTTTAAACGATGTACTGCAGCTGGTTGCCATTCGGGCACAGGCATAAACCAACAGGGAAAGACAAAACAGAAAGGACTCCTTTTCCGTGCAGATTATAAAAGATTATAAACACGATGACCGCCTGCGCGCGCAGCTGAGTACCCTTGCCAAAGACACCTTCGGGCTGGCGCTTGAGCCGTGGTATCAGGCGGGGTTTTGGGACGAGCGGTATGTACCTTATTCCGTCATTGAGGATGGCTGCGTTGCCGCCAATGTGTCGCTTAACCGCGTTACCGTGGTGTATGACGGAAAGCCCCATACCGCGGCAATGATTGGCACGGTTATGACCGCACAGCCCTACCGCGGCAGGGGCTATGCAAGGCAGCTGATGGACACGGTGCTGCAGGACTGCAAGGGGAACGCGGAGTTTGTATACCTGTTTGCCAACGACACCGTGCTCGACTTCTACCCGAAATTCGGCTTTACGCGCACGGAGGAACTGCAGTGCTTGGTGTCGTTTGACCGACGCGCACGGCAGAGTACCGCTGTGGGCGAGCCGCCACGAAAGCTTAGGGTAACCCGCCCGGACGACCTTGCGGTGCTGCTGCGGCTGCTCGAGACGGGCATCCCCGCGCCCAAGCGGCTTTTGGTACCCACCATCCGCGCGCTGGTGTTGTTTTACTGCACGAGCGTGTATGAAGACAGTGTGTTCTACTACCTCAGCCGCGACCTGCTGGTGTTTTACCACGACGGGGTGCTGCTGGACTATTACAGCGGCGCGCCGATGTCGCTTGCGGACGTCTGCGGGCTTGTCGCCCCCGAGAAGGGGGAACTGCCGCTGGGCTTTACCCCGATATGGGAGGATGAGCTTGCCTGCCGCTACCGTGTTTATGACGATAACCTGTTTACCACAAACCCCGCGCCGGTAGCAGGCGGCGCGATGTTCCCGAGCCTTTCTCGCGCGTAACATTGCCAACCTTCGGTTGGCATTTGGAAAACCTTCGCTTTTCGGCTCTATCTAATCCAGCCGTAGGGAGCGACGCCCTCGTCGCTCCGTCCCAGACCGGTTATATTAGGCATATTAATTACAATCTGCGGTGTTATTCGCAACGCCAATCAAGTAGGGGCGCGCATTGCGCGTCCGCAAACTAACCCACCCTATTTAGGAGCGGAAGATATATCATAAACCCCACGCCGTAGGGAGCATAGCCAACCTACGGTTGGCATTTGGAAAACCTTCGGTTTTTGGCTCTTTATTAGCACGGCGGTTGGCATAGGGAAAACCTGCGGGTTTTCCGCGCCTGACTGGTTATAAATAAGCGTCAATCATTTTGTGCTATGGCAAGTGGAACAGTCATAACCGTTGCCTACGCATTGCCTGCGTTTTTCTCTTTTTGTGCAGATAAACTCTACAAAGACACACAGCCCTCCGCCGATTACACATCGGCGGAGGGCTGTTGTTGCGTTGCCGCATTATTCGGGCAGGGTGGGTAATGTAAGCTCCGTAAGGGGCGGGTGGGCGGTAAGGTAGGCGGCCTTTTCCGTCGCGAGCCGCCCCTCCAGCTGCTTTTTGTCGGGGCGTGCTGGCTGCGTTACCGTCTCCTGCGCGGGCGGGTCAAGCTCGCTTTCGCACAGCGGAAGAGAGAGCGCGTATTCGTCCGGTTCTTCGAGCAGACTGCCCCAGCGGTGGTCGGTCTTCATCTGCTCGTCGCTCTTTAAAAAGTAGCGATAGCGCAGCACCGCGTTTCGTATCACGTTGTCCTCCAGCTGGGGGTCGGCGTGGTACCACTGCCCGTCTAGGCGCACCATTGCCCACGCGTGGTCTACCAGCACGCCGTCCACCGAATAGGTAAGCCCCGGCACATAGCGCGCCTCAAAGCCCATGCGGTCGCACAGCGTCACAAACGCGGCGGCGTAGTCCTCGCACGAGCCGATGCCAAACAGCAGCGGGCTGATGCTGCGGATCTCAACCGCGGTGGGCAGGTTGTCGGGGTCGCCGCGGTACCGCCAGATGTCGGTACCCACCGGCTCGTTCACAAAGGCGGTGTTAATCACAAGATGGCGGTACACGGCGGTTAGTCTTTCGTAATCGGTCATGTCGTCGGTGACAATGCCCCGCAGCGTCTCGTCAATCACCGAGCAGATATAGTAGTTGCGGATGTGTGCCAGCCCGCTTAGGTCAGGCAGCGCATCCTGCGGCGATAACACGCCGGAGGATGCCGGCTGCGACGAGGAAGAAACCTCTGCTGGGCATGGCGCGCCGTCTAAAACCGGGTCAACCGTCGCAAGGGATTTTGGCGCACACGCGCACAGCGCAAGGGCTAGGGCTATAGTAAAAATTAGTACAATTCGTTGCATGAACGTCCCCTGTGTTGTTATTTCGTTCGCCCATTATTTAGAGGAAAGGGTAAGCGGTTTCGCGCCGTCCTTGGTGGTGAGGGTGCTCTTTGGGGTGAAGTTTACAGCACCGCTCGCGGTGTGTACCGCATAGGTGCAGTCCACCGCGCTGTCACCCTCGGTGACACAACGGGCGTAGTAGGTAAAGGTGTAGGTGCCCGCTATCGTGGGTGCGCCGGTGAGATCCTGCGTTTGGGCGCCGTCATGGTAGAAACTCATCGTAAGACGCTGCCCCTCGCGGGAGTCGAGCCAAACGCCGTTCGCGCTGAACTCGGAGCCGTACCCCATAGTCTGATAACGCAGCGCGCTGGGAATCCAGTCCGTCAGGTCATAGTGACCGGTGGGGGCGTTATCGCCCAGTGTCACCGTCAGGGCGATCATGGCGGTATCGCCGACGCGCACCGCACCGCCGTCGGGGCGGGAGATCGACTTGGTAACGGCAATCTCGGGGGAGGGGGCGGTGCTCAGCGTGTCGGGCAGCCCCGTAAACATGGCCGCAATGCCCACGTCGCCGTCGGTGGTGATGTTGGATTTCGCAAGCTGGTTCTTGTTAAACGGAACATAACGAATGCCGCCCTTCTTCAGCTCAAGGGTGGTGGGCAGCAGCCCGCGGTTAAAGCGTACCACGGCAGTATCGGTGTGGGTGGGCACGAAGCGGGTGATAAACGCCGTCTGTTCAAGCAGGGTGGAGACATCAAACGAGCTGTTCTCCCGCACATAGCGCAGCAGTGCCTCGGTGTCCGCGCAGCCTGTTTGCTGGGCGAGCAGCATCATAAGCGCCGTGTGCTGCAGGTTGGAACCTATTCGGGTTGAGGGGGAGACCGCGGAATCGCCCTTGCCAGACCCTTCCTCCATTACCATGCCGTCCTCGGTGAAAACGGGGTTATCTGCGGTGGCAAGTGCGGTATCGTAGTAGCTCCAGTACTCGCCCGTCACAAGGTAGGGCGCGATGTGGGTGTTGTACGCCGTTACCGCACCATCCGTGTCGCCCAGATACGCAAGGGCAAGGCACAGGTTCAGGATGTCAATATCATTCAAGGAATCCGCGCGTTTGAGCATCGCCCTTGCGTCGGTGAGCACCGGCTGCTTTAGGGCGGCAAGCCCCATGAGCGCGGCACACACCTCGCCTTGATCGTACCAGGTGCGCTCGATGAATTTATTCAGATAGCTTACCATCGTCTCGGTGTTGTACAGGTGGGGGGCGGCCACAGCCATACGCGCCGTGAGCTGTACGTATGGGTAGTCGTAAGAGTACACCCTTACCCCGCCCTGAGACTGCTGGTAATCGGTAAAGTCGGTTTCGGGAAGTTCATAGATCGACAGCGCGTCGTCGTCTGCATACTCCTTTAGCAGTGCGGTGGCAACCGTGGCGGCGGTGCGCTGGTCGGCGCGTTCGCCGTACTGCGCCGCAAGGCGTTCGATTGTTTTGATGTACTCGCCATACTGGCTGTCATAAAATCCGAGCCACACGGGGTACCTCTGCGCGTTGATGGACGATACCTCGGCCGGCGTTACCACGCGGCTTATCGGCATCTCCAGCGCGCTCTGCTTTACGGTAAACGAGAACTCCGCGCCATCGCTGTGTTTGCCCGACTGGGCGGTAAACAGCACCTTGTAGTCGCCCGCCGCAAGCATGCCAAAATCAAACGACGCGGTGGTTGTGCCCGAGGGTAGGGTGAGGGTTTTGGTCTCCTTCTGGTTCTTTTTGCCTGTCACGGTAACCGAGTAGTTGATATCCTCCCCGCTTGCGGTGCTGTCGCCGTAAGCGCGCAGGTTAAAGGCGACCGAGTCGCCCTCGATATAGGTTGTGTTGTAAACCGGCGACACAAACAGCGGCAGCGTGGTGGTGATGTTAGTGACATTCGCACCCGCGTACAGGTTGTCGGTGACGGCGGCAGAGGTAATACGCCACGAGGTGAGGTTGTCGGGCAGGGTAAACGAAACGGATGCCTTGCCGGTTTGGTCGGTTTTTGCCACTGCAAACGCGGCGGTATCCAAAAAGTTATCGCGTTTGTCGATGTCACCGCCGCCTGTTGGGGGGGCGCCGTCTCCGCCGCCCTTTCCGCCCTCTCCGCCGCGGTTAAAATTGTACTGATTGTACGACGCAAACGAGGTGATATTGTAAGAAAACACGCTTTGGTACAATGTAGAAAGCGGGTCGATGCTCTGGTCGGATACCGAGAACAACGCCTCGTCTACCACGCTTATCGCGATATCCGCCGCCACGGGCTTGCCGCTGCGGTCGGCGGCGGTGATGGCTAGCTGCACGGTATCCCCGGGCTTATACTGCTTTTTATCGGGCACGGCGCTCAGCTTTACGGCGCGCTCGGCGGTATCAAACGTTACGCGGCAGGAATCGACGGGGTAGATGTGCCGCCCGTCAAAGTACGCGCCCACCACCGTGAGGTTGGGCAGGTACTGCTCGCTTTGGGTAAACGAAACAGACGCGGTATCGCTCACCCCGCTTTTTTCAATGCCGTCCTGCACCAGGGTATACAGCATGGTACCCCCGGTTACGGGCGCAGCGTTTTCAAGCAGGCTGATGCGAACCGTTTCGCCTAAGGCGTAGCTTGCCTCGTAACCGCCGTAGGGATTGTACCAATAAGGCATCAGGCCTTCGTATTGCGTCTTCTTGTCGTTTGCAAAGCGGTAGCTTTTCAGTTCGCTTGTTTGGTACAGCTCTTCGTAGTAGCCGTAATACTCCGTGTCCACCACCGTTCTGCCCTTGGTGTCCTTGTAGGTAAGCTCGATGCGGTAAAACTGCTCGTTGTTTGTGGGGTTTGGCAGGTCGCTCAGCACCGCCGTTCCGTTTACGGTGCTTACGGTATACCGCTTGGTCAGCGTCTCTTTTCGTGTGTAGTTGTACACCGGCACCGTGCGCTTATCAACGGGGTTGTAGTAGCTTGAGTACTGCTCCTTAAGGTAATCCACCCGGTACACGGCGACATCGACGGGGATGTTGACCGACGAGCCCTTGAAGCTACTTGGGTAGTCTTCGAAAATCTCGTCTCTGCGGCTGATTTTACTTGTATCCACGCGGTTTGTATACAGGGTAAGCTTCTTTTCAAAGCCGTCTTGCTGCCGTTTGGTGGTCAGCATGATGTCGCGGGGGAATATGACCGCCGATGGCGACAGGTAGTACTGCTGGTCCTCCAGCCCCGTAGAGGACAGGTAGGCGGTCAGGGTATAGGGCATCCAGGAGGTTTGGTCGTCAAAGAAATGCCCGTCCTCGTTGACGCGCAGCGTCGCCTTGCCCAACGAATCGGTTACAAGGGAGTAGGGCTTTTCGTTAAGCGTTGTCTCAAACGTCATGCCCGGTACGGGGGTGCCGTTATAAAACTGTGCGCCTACTAAGTAGTCCACCGTGTCGTCGGCGGTGTAAAACTCCTTGCCGCTTAATGCGGAGAACTGATAGATCGGCTTTTCGTATTCATATACGTTGATGGAGTTTGAGCAGTACTCCGTTTCCTCCTCATCCATCAGTATCAGCTGGTAATAATCGGTGGATAGCGACTCGTACGAAATCTCTGCCGTAAAGCTGCCGTTGGGCAGTAAGGTGACGGGCGCCTGGACAATTGTTTCCTGCACATATTCGTCTCCCAACCAGCTTCCGGTGGTCAGGTGCAGGGTGAGTGCCTTGGGCAGCACCGCGCCGTCGGCGCGCGGGGCAAGCCTGCCCCACAGCTTTACCGTATCGGTGGGCAGGTACAGTTCCCGGTCCTTGAACAAAAACGAGTAGTACCGCTCGTTGATATTC
Organism: Bacillota bacterium; assembly: GCA_023413185.1. GTDB lineage: Bacteria > Bacillota > Clostridia > Oscillospirales > Ruminococcaceae > Acetanaerobacterium. The sequence goes on along the minus strand of JAEZQD010000046.1, from coordinate 22,821 downwards.
GGTTCCTGATCCGCCGAAAGTGGGATTCGTTCTACATACTCGTTATCGGCGTCCATCTTGGCAAACAGGTAGCCCACCTCTTTTTCGCCGGTGGCAAACTGCGCAATGCCGGAGGAATCGGTGACGGCGGTCAGCGCGGGCGCGGCGGAGCCTGCCTCGAGCAGCCCGACGTTTGCGCCCTTTATGACAGAGCCGCTTTGTGCGTCATTAAGCCAAGCGAGCGTCTGCCCGTTTACCGACTGCGTGTATACCGAAACGTTGCTTATCTGCAACAGCTTTTGTACCGTGTACTCATTGCCGCCAAAGTCCTTTGTCGTGACGGTTACCGCATAAAAGCCCTTGGGCAGCGCCTCGGGCAACACCACATAGCCGTAGCTCCAATCATAATCGAGCAACTGAGTGGTAAACGAAACGTAGTGGTCCAGTGCGTCCTCGCTGCAGCGGTACTCGTCCCCGTCACCGCCGCGTTTAATAAACTCATCGCGCCCCGTAAGCGCCTGCATGTATGCCTCGCTGCCGCTAAAGCGGGACACCGACACCGAAACATCCGTCCTGATGGGAAGCGAGCCGTCCTCGTTCTTGTTCACGCCCAAACGGATGACGGGGGTATCGTCCTGCAAAAAGGTTTCGCTGTACTCGCTGTACAGGTAAACCGGCATGCTGCGACGATTATATTCACCGTAATCGGGCTCGGTGGTGGTAAACGACAGGCGGTAGTCCTCCGCCAAAATGTCGCCCAGCGGGCTTTTGAGCCCCTTCTTAACCGTGACCGTGTAGCGGGTGTTCGGTCTATAGCCGGAGTTCGGGTAAACAACAACGGTGCGCCCGCGGTTCTCTACCTTGTAATCCAGCGTCGGGCTAACCTCTATGTAGTCTGCAAGCTCCACCCCCGGGTGGGAGAAGCCCAGCTCGATGCCCGCATAGGTCCAAACGTCCGCCGCGTCGGGCGAAGGGCTGCTGTACACCACCTCAAACGGACGCCTGCTTTGTACCGCCCAGGTGCGCGAAAGCCCCCCCGCCTCGGTAAAGGTAAACGCGTACACCGTGTTGGGTGCAAGCGGTTCGGCGGGCTTTAAGAAAAAGCCGTCGTCGGTGGCGGAGATGTCGTATGGTACGGCGGGCTCCACCGTAAGCCCCTTTTCAAGCTCGCGCTTAGACAACGTGCGCTGCGAGCGGATGTAAAACCCCGAGTCATACGCAACCCCCGCGTCGTCCTCGTCCTGCGGCGTGATGCTCATGCCCGAAACGATGGTGGGCTGCGCCTCACCCGATTGAGCCACACAGCCCGAAAAGGCGGCAAGCAAAAATGCCACACACAAAATAAGCGCCATAACCCGAGTAACAAATCCAAAACGAGTCATCCTGTTATCACCATACCCCTCTGTTATGTCGGCGAAAAACGCGTTACGGCGTGTCTCTCGTCAGTTGCACAATGAACCATATGTGTAGTGTCATACAATGGGCGATTTACTGCAAAATAATAACAATAAAAAAGGGGAAGAAAATAATAATCCTCCCCATTACGGCTGCTGTGTAATCACCGCAAGGTAGCCCCACATGCCCGACTCCTTTACCGCGATGCGGCTTTGTGAGCAGCGGCCCCCGTCCTCAAACCGCGCGTCGCACAGGTACTGCCCTGCGGTGTTGATGTAGGAGGTGGCACCGCTTGTGTGGGTAACCCGCGCCACCCCCTCGGTAAAGGCATCCGCCTGCAAGAACTGCGGTGGGATGCGAACCTTACCTGCTCGGTCTAGGTACCCCCACAGCCCGTTTTGAAAAAACGCGCACAGCCCCTCGGAGTAATCGCCAAGCTGCGAAAAGACGCACGGCACCACTAAGGTGCCCCCACGGTCTATTGCGCCGTACAGTCCGTCTACGCTCACAACGGCAAGCCCGTCACACAACTCCCGCGCGTCCTGCCACACCCCGTCGCCGACCTGCCAGCCCATCGGGTTAATAAACAGGGTGCCCTCGTTCGTCTTTACGCGGGCAACCCCGCCAGCAAACGTGTACGCCTCGTGATACTGCGCAGCGATAACGGTTCGCCCCTCGGCGTCGATATACCCCCACCTGCCGCCCTGCTTTACGGCGGCAAGCCCGTCGCCAAAAGGCAATACCTCGTCGTAGTCAGGTGCTATCGCCCAGTCGCCTGTGCGGCTGATAAAGCCCCATTTTGCGCCCAGCCGCGCCGCGGCAAACGAGCCGGAGAACGGGATAATCTCGTCAACGCCTTCGCTGAGCACCACCCCGCCCGAGGTAATAACAAACCACAAGCCGTCCTGCTTTGCGCCGGCGCGCCCCTCAATAATCGGTGTGACCGCCTCGTACCGGGGCGGGATGCGTTCGCAGCCCTGTGTATCCACAAAGCCCCATAGACCGCCGCGCTTTGCGGCGCAAAGACCACCGTAAAAATCCGAAAGCTCGTCGTACACCGGCTCTATTACCCATGTGCCAGCAGGGTCGATGACGCCCCACAGCCCGTTTTGACGCACCTGAGCAAGCCCGTCCCGGAACGCGCGTGCGTCCTCATACACGGTTAAAAGCGCAGTTATCGTGTCCTGTGCAATCTCTGCGGGCAGCACGTCGTCCGCGGCATCCTGCGGCGGCTGCGTCTGTGTGCCGCCTGCAGGGGGGGTATACGCGCCAAAGGTGTACCCGGTTACAATGGTTCGCAGCCGGTCGTCGAGCGTATTCTCATAGCCCGACTGCGCCGCGGCAAACGCCTTCGCGTCCTCCCCCAGTGCCTGATGACCGGCAACAAGCTGCAGGTAAACCTCAGGGTTCTCGGCGTCTAGCAGTACAAGCCGTTCGAGTGTTTGTACTGCGCCGTCGTAGTTTTTTGCTTCGGCAGCACCTGCGGCATAGCGCAGCAGGTAGGCGGTGTCATCGGTCAGGCGGCTTGCAAAAAACGCGCAGCCGAGGATTGCCATTGCAGCCAAGGCTGCCGCAAGCCGTCTGATACGCGGCGCGCCCTGCTCGTTTGCGATACAAGGACCCTGCAGGGTAAGCAGGTCGCTTACGGTTATCGGCTCGGGCTTGCGCGTTTGCGGCTGCAGCAAAACCGGGTCGCGGTCTTCGAGATACGCGCGTTCCTCCTCCCACAGCTGCTCGGGGCTTATCTCCTCGGTGAGCAGGGGGGTATAATCCTGCACCACTACATCAGCTGCGCTGACGCGTATGATCTCATCCTGCTTCGGGGCACGTCTATGCCGCCCGCCGTGTGTGCCCGCAGAGGTTTTCTTTGCGCCGCATTTTGGGCAGAAGGTGGCGGCTTTACGCAGCAAGGTGCCACATTGCCTGCAGGCTGTCATCCGTCCTACCCCCTTTTTTATCATCCTGTTTACTCCGCCGCAGGGCAACCCGCCCCGCGCGTGTGTGCACAAAAGAATCAAACCGATTTGCAAGTACATTGCTTTGCGGCTATTATACCACAACAACTAAAAAATGGACAGAACAGCCTCGCGGCTAACTCTCAATCAGATACGCGGGGCGGAAGAAACGGGTGTTTGTGTTAACAAGGTCACTGTAATACACAAAGCAGTCGGGGGAGTTCTGCGCAAGCATCAGGGTGTCGCCGTCTACCACAAGCAGGCTGTGGTGGTACTCCTCGTCCTCGCCCTCTTCAGGCAGCTTGGTGCAGAGCTGTACAATATCCCCCTCGGCTAACAGCACCGCGCCGGCGAGTACATTGCCGTGCAGACCCGCAGACGAGCGCTTTCGCTCCCGCGTCACATAGTCCCAGAAGTGCCCGACGTTCTCCCACGCGGGCGAGCCCCCGCCGCCGCCCGCAAACCAGCTGCTCGTCATATTGTCGTATGCGGTAATGCTCGCCGGCTGCTTACCCGAAAAACCCGTCCACACGCACTGGGAGATAAAGTTCTGGCAGTTGCCCATCCAGTCGCCTATGTCATAAAAGCCGCGGTTTTTTGTGACCATGTGGGTTTTGGCATACGCGGCGGCGCGTACACCGTTGTACACCGAGGCGCCCGAAGGCGGTGCGGATGGGTCGGTGCCTGCCTGCTGCGCAAACTCCCTTGCCAGTGCGTCGCGCAGCTGTTGCTCGTCGGGCAGCGTAAGCTCCTGCCCCAGCTCGAAGCGACGGATGGAGCCGGGGTAGTAGTGGAACACAATCTTCCACACGCCGTTTATCTCAAACAGTACAAAGGTGTGCTGCGCGTTGACTGCCAGCATGGGTGGGTAGGCGGCGCCGTCCTGCCCGGTGACGCGCACGTGCAAAAAGACGGCGGAGTCGTTTACACCAAATCGGTCAGACGAGCCTGTCTGCCATCGGCGCAGGCGTTCGTCCTCGGGGTCCTCCTCAAAGGTGACGGTGTAAGGCAGCTGCTCGGTCGCAACAAAGCAGTAGCCTTGCTCGGCTATCAGTCTGCGGCGCAGGATGAGCGTTTGCAGCCACACATCCGCGTTTTTAATTCCCCGCCGCGAAGCATCGGCAATCGCACTTAAATCGGTGTACGACAGGGTGGCATAGGACAGATACTGCTGCTCAAAATAGGCTTTTACCGTCTCCTCGGGCGTGAGCGGGTGCGGCGGCTCGTACCGTGCCAAGGGCTCTTCCTCCGCCAAGGCAGGCACAGCTTGCTGCGATGAAGGACGACTGCTGCCCACATCGGCAGGGGGGACGTCGGCAGTACGCGCGCAGGAGAATAAAATAAGCACGGCAAGACTACACAGGATGGCGGCACGAAAAACCCTTTGCATGGCACAGTTCCTTTCCGCATCAGAGATTGCAGGCTCGTTCTTGTTGTGGGTTGCCCTATCGCCAGTATATTCGGTGTGACGTACCGGATATGAACCCTGCTTGTGTGACGGTTTGGTTTGTATAAAGGAGTAGAAGCATCTAAAAACAATGCTTTTTATTGGGATATTATGTGTGTTTATGGATGTTAATAGAAATAGTTCTTGATTTCATGTTAAATTTCAAGTAATCTTAATAAAAAGAGTGTTCATTTACGGGCGGTGACAATATGCTTCGTCACTCGGGTACCATACGCATTGAAAGCGAACGGCTGCTGCTGCGCAGATTTTGCCTGGAGGATGCGTCCGCCATGTTCTACAACTGGACAAACGACCCCGAGGTAAGCTGTTTTATGCGGTGGCAGCCCCATAAAACGGTGCGGGAAAGCCGCGACATGCTGCAAAAATGGGTGTCGCAGTACTCGAACCCCTCCTTTTACCAGTGGGGCATCGAGCAAAAGTCGGATGGTTCGCTGGTGGGCGCAATCGGGCTTTATACGGTAAACGAGGGGGACCTGTGCGCGGAGGTGGGCTACTGTGTTTCGAGCCGGTACTGCGGGCAGGGCATAGCGACCGACGCCTTGAGCGCGGTGCTGTACGTTGCGTTTGAGCGTGTGGGCTACAACCGCGTAGAGGCGTATCACGCCGCGGCAAACCCCGCGTCGGGCAGGGTGCTTGAAAAGGCAGGGATGCGCTACGAGGGCTTTGCACGGCAAAAGTACCGTTCCAACCGTGGGTTTGAAGACTGCCGCATGTATGCCGTGCTAAAAAGCGACAACCTACATGAGACAAATACACAAAACGAGTTGCCCCTGCAAACTTGAGCTTCTCAGTTTGGCAGGGCAGGAAAGCAGGAAAACAATGACCCTATACATAAGACAAAAGTTTTTTTCCATCGGGGATAAATTTAACATAACCGACCCAAACGGGGAGAATGTATTTGAGGTACAGGGGCAGCTGTTCTCGTTCGGCGCAAAGCTGCGGCTTTACGATATGCTTGGGCGCGAACTATACTATGTAGAGCAAAAGGTGTTTCGGTTTTTGCCCCAATACTATATCTATGAACAGGGTCGGCAGTGTGCGGTAATCAACAAGGAGTTCACCTTCTTCCGACCCCGCCTGTCCGTCACAAGCACCTACGGCGATATTGCGATTGACGGCGATTTTTTCAGCATGAGCTTTGCAATCTACCTTAACGGCGGGCTCGTAGGCTCTATTTCGAAGGAATGGCTGTCGTTTACCGATTTTTATCGGCTGGATATCCCCGACGGAGCCAATGCCGCGTTTTTTTGCGCTCTGGTTATTGCCATCGACAACTGTCTGCATGACGGGGACCGTTCCGGCAGATAACTGCGAAAGGTGTGAATGCATTGAGCAAGCTACGTTTTGCGGTGCTCGGGTATCCCCTTGAGCACACGCTTTCCCCTCAGCTGCATCAGCGGCTGTTTGCGCTAAGTGGGTTGAATGTGGAGTATAAAACGCTGGCGTTTACCCCCGAGGAGTTCTGTCGGCGGGTAGATGAGCTGTTTACCCTAAACGGATTTAACATCACCATGCCCTATAAGCAGCGCATTATCCCGTTTTTGGAGGGTGCTACCCAAGAGGCGCTGCGTTTTCAGTCGATTAACACCGTACTGGTGCACAGCCCGGGCAGGGCAATCGGTCACAACACCGACATTGCCGGGGTGATAAAGAGCTTTGAGATGCTGGGCGTGTCGTTTCGCAGCCGTGTGTGTATTGCGGGGGCGGGGGCGACTGCGCGGATGATAGCAACCGAGGTGGTGCGGCGCGGCGGGCATGTGACCATTGCCGTGCGCAATGGCTCGCTTAGTAAGGCAGAGGCGCTGGCACATGCGGTGCAGCGGCTCTCGGCACAGCCGTGTACGGCGGTGCAAACACTCGACAGCCTGACCGAGCGGTATGCCCTTTTGGTTAACGCCACCCCCTGCGGGATGTATCCCGATATCAGCGGCTGCCCGTTCTCCGACGCAGCCATCGCACAGGCGGACGCGGTGTTTGATCTAATCTACAACCCCGAAGACACCGTGCTGCTTACCAAGGCAAGGGCTCTGGGTAAGCCGGCGCTTGGCGGGCTGCACATGCTTGCGTGGCAGGCGGCGGAAGCCCACGAATTTTGGTACGGAGCAAACTTTTCGGTCGAACAGGTCGAGGGAGTGGTTGACGAACTGCGGCATATCCTGTAGAATAAAAAATGCTGTTAATATTTATGTAAATTATCCACACAGGCAAACGGCGTACCGCGTATGGCGTTTACCGGGATGTTTCATCATGACAGGTATTTTTATTAAAGGACGTGCGGCGTGTGAAGTACAACCGTATCCTGCTCACCGGGTTTATGGGCAGCGGCAAAAGCACCATCGGACGCGCATTATCCGTCCGGCTCGGCTACCCGTTTGTGGACACCGATGCGCGAATTGAACAAAACGAAGGAATGAGCGTTTCGGAGCTGTTTGCACAGCACGGAGAGCTTTACTTTCGCACGCAGGAGCACCGCGTGACCTACGAGCTTACCAAACGCCACAACTTGGTTGTGTCAAGCGGCGGGGGCTTTATTTTAACCAACGCGGTATACCAGCTTGCCGCGGCAAACTTCACCATCGTGTTTATTGACGCGCCGTTTGAGCTTTGCCTTACACGCATTAGGCAGGACGATACCCGTCCGCTTGCCAAGGATAAAAGCGACAAGGAGCTGCGTGCGCTGTACAATGCCCGCAAAAAAATCTATCAGGTGCGGTGCGATTTTTCGGTGGACGGCTCAAAGACCATGCTGTCGGATATCGTCGGCGATATTGTAGCGGGTACGCGCTAATTTTGCCACAACAATAGGTATAAGCCGCAGAGAGGGTTTCTCTGCGGCTTTGTTTGTGTTTTCATACTAAGCTGCAGGTCTTATGATGATAAGTATGAAGCCGCCTAACCGTTTACGCCTCCTTGCGGGGATGGCAAAGCGGCAGGGACACAACACACCCGCAAAAAACAGTAAAAATGTAATCTGATTGTACCGTGCGGCAAAAAGAAAATCAAGGGGTTTGACCTTGTGTTCACACATCCTTGCCGATTGCGAAAAACAGGGGGATATGCTAAACTGTTTTTTAAGAAACAGACCTTTGTACCGACTACATCAAGGAAAGAGGATGTGCTATGGCAAAACGAGAGGATTATCTGTCGTGGGATGAGTATTTTATGGGTCTTGCGTGCATCTCGGCGCGGCGCAGCAAGGACCCCTCCACCCAGGTGGGCTGCTGTATTGTCAGCGACCAAAACCGCATTGCGACGGTGGGTTACAACGGCATGCCCAGCGGCTGTTCGGATGACGAATACCCGTGGGAACGAGACGGCGACCCGCTTGACACCAAGTATGTGTACGTCTGCCACGCGGAGCTTAACGCCATCCTCAGCTATAACGGCGGCAGCCTGCAGGGCTTTAAGGTGTACACCACGCTGTTTCCGTGCAACGAGTGCACCAAGGCAATCATCCAAAAGGGCATAAAGGAGATTGTGTATATGGAGGATAAGTACCCCGACAGCCCCGGCGTGATGGCGGCCAAGCGTATGCTGGTTTCGGCGGGGGTTGCATACCGCCAGTATGTGCCCGGGGGCAAGAGCGTAACCCTTACGCTGTAATTCGACGGACAGCCTACGCCCACCATGCGGTTTTAGCGATCGCCCAAAAGACCCTACAAAAAGAGCCCACGCGTACAAACAAGCGATGTTGTACGCGCGGGCTTTTTTTGTTTTGTTCCGACCCGAATCACAGCAATGCTTGATTAAGCGGGTCTAAAGCTGCTGTGCGTTTTCCGTATCGGCTAAGACACCCTCGGCAGTTGACCCAGCGGCAATAGAGGCTTTGCCTTTTTCTGCATCAACCAAAATGGTTTTAAGCACAAAAAGCGCAAGTGCAAGGGTGACTACATCCGTAACAGGCTGTGCGTAGACTAAACCGCCAAACGCAAACAGTCTGTTGAACAGAAACAGCAGCGGGATGAAAAACACCCCTTGCCGTGACACCGACAGAAAAAGCGATGCCTTCGCCTTACCAAACGCCTGAACGGTTGTGTTGGCGAGCATCTGCGGACCAAGCACAATCAGCGACCATGCCAATGCCCGAAGAATCACAGTGCCCTGTGAGATTACCTCGCTCATATCGTTTGCAAAGATGCGGATAAGCCCGTTTGCAAAGATGGAGAACAGCGCAAACAGGGTGACACCAACCCCCGCTGTGATGAGTATCCCTTTTTTGATAATCTCATTAACCCGTTTATAATTCTTTGCACCGTAGTTAAACCCAACAAGGGGCTGACAGCCGCCTGCAAAGCCCATAAACACAAAGGTACCGATGGTCATAATCTTGTTGGCAACACCCATGCCTGCAACCACAATGTCACCGTACGTCGCCGCCAGATTGTTGAGGATAATCATGGAGATACTCATGAGCAACTGGCTAATCGATGCAGGGGTACCAATGCCCCAGATCTGCCCCCAGATCTTCTTGTCAAAGCTGACATTATGAATGCTCAGCTTGAGTATCGGTTTGCCGGAGAGATAGTAGGTTATATAATACATGAAACCGACCGCGTTGCCAATGACGGTTGCAATAGCGGCACCGCGCATGCCCATGTCAAAGCCAAAGATGAACACGGGGTCTAAAATGGTATTCACCACAGTGCCCACTGCCATGCCTACCATAGACGGCATGGCAGCACCCTCACTGCGCAACAGCTGCCCCATAGTAAAGTTACACATGATGAGGGCGCTGCCTAAAAACAGTACAAAGCAATAGTCCGACGCAAAGGGCAATACCTGCTCGCTTGCACCGAGTGCTTTCATAAGCGGCGTGAGGAATACAAGCCCGAGTATCGTAACCAAGGCGCTCAACACAACAACAATGGCAAGACCGGTAGAGAGCGTTTTGTTGGCGCGGTCATAGTCGTTTTCGCCAAGGCTTCTTGAGATATAGGACGACGCGCCGGTGCCGATAATGCCCGCAATCGCCATCATTATCATAAAGAGCGGGGTGGTCAGGTTGGCGGCGGCAAGCTGATTGGCGTCTCCCAGCTTTCCGATGAAAAAGGTGTCAACGAGATTGTAAAGCACCTGAACCATCATGCCCATTACAACCGGCAGCGACATCTTTAGAATTGCCTGGGTAACAGGCGCTTGCCCTAAAATCTTAATTCGCTTGTCATTCATATACGGTAGTTATCCTTTCGTCTGTTGGTTCATGTTTTTAGCCAGCTGCAGAGCATTTTCCATCATACAATTCAGGCTGATTTTTAAATGTGCTATGGACTGCTTGTCAAGCCCCAGCAAAACGCTATCGTTCCATACGCGCAGGATATCAATCATAACCGACTTAAATTCCTTTGCCTTGGCGGTTAACACAAACAGATAGGAACGGCTGTCGGATGGGTTGTTGCCGCGCAGTACAAACCCCTTTTTTTCGAGCGCCTGCATGGTACGGGTCATCGCGGCCTTGTCGTAGTGCAGCTCGTCGATCAGCTTGTCTTGGGTCAGCCCAATCCTTACATCGTGCCCGTTCTCCAGTATTCCTTGGGCAGTTTGACCATCGTGCCCGTAAAGCACCAGGAGCACCATGCCTTCGGTTGAATTCAGCCCATGCTCGCCCAGTGCGGTTTTGAAATAGAATTTAAAGTACTTATCAATCGCCATGATGCTTTGCCCGATGGTTTTATAGTGTAATTCCATTTCGTATCTGCCTTCCCCCTTAATTCGACTGTGTGAAAACAGCAATCTGGTTGATTTATCAACTGTGCTATTATATTGTTCTAAAGTTGATTTGTCAACTAATTTTGGATGGACTTGAATGACCAGAGGATACCCCATAGAAAAATTCAAGCGGCGACGAGAAGCCGCAAAATATAAGGTGGATTGACAGTGGTGGTATCGGTGTTGATTTAAGCGATACCCCTGGCGCAGCAAACCGAGAGCCGCCACACGATACGGTGTAGCGGCTCAAACGCTTTTTCGATGGATAGTGCTGTACTATGCGGAGCGGATAGAAAAGACGCTTGGTATAAATCGGCTTTTGGGGGCGGGGGGTCTTTGTGGTCAAGAAGGTTTCGCGTGGGGGTTGAGTACGTGTGGGTTTTAAACATTATGGAAGGTTCAGTGGACGGTTTCAAGTACGTTGGAAGCACCATAATTGGAAGTTCGAAGGATGGAGTTTCTCATAGTCATTGCTGCTTCACTTCAAAAAGTCACTCAGGCAGATGATTTTGCAGCCTTGGTTCTCATAATAACGCAGCATCTCATCAATTTTACGCTTATCGTAACTGGTAATACAATCAGATAGTACTGTGACATCATATCCAGATTTTCGCATATTGTAGCAGGTCGACTTCACACAGGCGGTAGCATCTGCACCAGCAATGTAGAAGTCGTTAATTTCATTTTTGCAAACAAAGTCAGCAAACGCTTCACTGGTTAATGCATTTCCCTTGGTCTTCAAGAAGATATTCTCTGACACGATCTTCATATCCGGTACCAATTCAGCCCCGTGAGTATCGGGCTTAAAGGTTCTCGTTCCCGCCGACAGGTTGTTGTGCTTAATATAGACAACATACATATCTTGCTTGACGGCCCAGTCTATTGCCTGATTGATATTGTCAATAATCTCCTTGTAATTTTTAGTAATGTCATTTTGAATGTCGATGATAACTAGGGTTTTTTTCTGCATGGTTTTTCTCCTCAATATTCAATATGTATTTTAGTAATAGCACTGAGACGGGTGGTGTTGGAGTAATGCTTTATATAAGTGACGTTGGAGATATATAGGATAGAGGAAACTTCGTATGATTATAAGTATCTTAGAAAATCCGAACTGCGTATGATTGCTATCACCCGCACCTATATGCCCTCTATCGCATACCCTCAAACGCAAAAAACGCAAAGGATTAGTCTTGCCAACCATCCGCCATGCCGCATAACGCCTGAATATACAACAGGTTAAGTCGTGAGCAAACTCAATTACCCCGCATAAAAATCCCCAACCGCAACACCTTCGCAAACCATCAAGTGGCTTTGGCTGTCCAGCGCAAGGTTGTAAACAGTACCGTCGTATTCTTCGGTTTGAATGCTTCGTACAGCTTGCGGCGCATCCCCGCCCTGTACCATATCGCCCGCCGTCAGCTCCATTGCCGGAATAAATCCCGATTCGGTCAGCACCGGGTGCTCCGCCGTCATCTTGATTATGCCGCCGCCGAGCCTTATCACGCAGAGGAATTGCTCCCTGCCGCTGTAAACGTTGGTCACAACCGCCGCGCCCTGCTCCCCGTCAAAAACCGCGTCGCCTATTTGCACCGCACCAATCTCTTTTTGTGAGCCGTCCGCCATTAAAATGCGCATATTTCCGGCAAGACACCCGCCGCGGCAGGTGCCGCTTCTCTCTTTGCCCGTACCTTGTGTATGTAGTAAGCCTCTGTGCATGCTTCCGTTGCCCCTTTCATGCTGCAATATGTGTTTGCTGCCAACAACCCGTTAAAAATAAGGAAGGGCGCGGAGTCTGCCTGCGCCCTTCCTTATTATACCTTCGATTAAGCAAAATGTCCATATGTGTAAAAGTGTGGCGAATGCCGGTGGGGCTGCGATGCTTATTACTCCTCGCCGGCCCAGGCATCGAGCTTTTTCATCACTTCGTCGCGGGTTTTTGCGCAGATGTCCGGCAGCGCGCCGCCCAAAGCCTTGCCCGCCTCGGCAAAGCCCTTTTCGATGGCGGCCTTGAGCGTCCCAAGCTTTGAGGGGTCGTCGCCGCTGATGGCAACGGCAAACGCGACAATGCGGTCGCTCACCGCCTTAACGCCCCACTCGCCGTCCTCGGAGATCGCCTGCTTCGCCTGATTGACGGCGGCGGTGTCCATAGAAACCGACCTTGCGTTACCTTGATTGATAATCAGCCGATGGATATACGCGCGCAGGTTTTCAGAGATTCTCTCCGTCTCCTGCTTTAGTCGCGCAATGGTTTCGTTGTCGGGCGTTACCCTGCCGGTTTTTGAGTAGGTGCCATCCGACGCGCCGGTTTTGGAGGACGGAATAAACGTGTCTGCCGCGCCGTCCTTTTGCGGCTGGGATGCGGTCAAATCCCTTGTCTGCACATGCCTTGACGTATATACCGTCGTTGTTTGACCCGTGGTTACCTTATCAATCATTGTGGTTCACCCCTTTTACTTATTTATCGGCACAAATGCGCAAATAGTTAAGCCTTAATTTGGGGGTGACAGCTGCTTGCATCATAATACACAAACCCGCCGCAACGGCTTAATGCCCTGCAGCGGGTAAAACGGTAGTGTGTGTGAACGATAACCGTTACAAGCTTTCTTTGATTTCGCGTCCCTCACGCAGTAGCTGCGTTAACGCGTCGCCGTCCCGGGCGGCAAGGGCCGTGCGGTACGCGGTCAGGTTGTCGATGAGCAGCGATAGCTCGTCGGTTAAGCAGTCGGCGTTGTGCAAGAACAGCTCGGACCACATCGTTTCGTTGAGCTTTGCCACACGAGTTAAATCCTTAAAGCTGCCCGCGCTGTAGCCGTCGTGCTCGGTAGCCCGCGGGCTTTTCACATACGCGTTGGAGAGTACATGCGCAAGCTGGGAGGTAAAGGCGATTACGCCGTCGTGATGCGCGGGGGTGGTAACCACCGTCTGCCGAAAGCCCAGCTCGCGCGCAAGGGTCTTTAGCATGGTTACCGCCTGCGCCTGCGCTGCGTCGTCGGGTCGGGTGGGGGTCAGGATAAACGACGCGCCCGAAAACAGCGTGGGCAGCGAGTGCGCAAACCCCGAGAATTCGCGCCCCGCCATCGGGTGCCCGCCCACAAACACCAGCCCCGCATCGCGGCAGGGCGCGTCCAGCGCATCGCACACCGCCCGCTTTACACCGCACAGGTCGGTGACGATGCAACCCTTTTTTAAAAGCGGGAGCCTTGCCGTTACCTCTGATATTGTGGCGGCGGGGTATAAAGCGACAAACAACAGGTCGCACCGGGCAAGGGTGGCGTCGTCAAGCCGTTTGTCTATGGCATTCTCGTCAAGCGCCTGTTTCATGGCGGCTTCGCTACTATCATACCCCGCAACAATGTGCGGCGTGTTTTGCTTTATCGACTTTGCAAACGAGCCGCCGATTAGCCCAAGTCCTATGATGCCGATCAACAGTGACTGCATGGTCATCCTGCCCTTCGATTCTATCAATATGGTAAATGCCTGAGTGGTCTTTGTCTCGGTTGCCCCCGCAGCCTGTAACACTTACGCAGTAACAGCCTTGCGTGTGGTGTGCAGCATATTGCGAACATCCGCCATGACGTCGGCAAACTCATCGGGGCGCAGCGACTGCGGACCGTCCGACAGCGCCTTTTCGGGGTTGTTGTGCACCTCAATAATCAGCCCGTCGCAGCCTGCGGCAATGGCTGCCAGCGAGAGCGGACGCACCATCCACGAGATACCCGCCGCGTGGCTGGGGTCTACCATTACGGGCAGGTGCGACAGCTTGTGCAGCAGCGGGATGGCGGAGATGTCAAGGGTGTTGCGCGTGGCAGTCTCGAAGGTGCGGATACCGCGCTCGCATAGGATAACCTGCTCGTTGCCGCCCGCCATGATGTACTCGGCGCTCATGAGCAGCTCCTCCATGGTATTGGCAAGCCCGCGCTTTAACAGGATGGGCTTACTCGTTTTGCCAAGCAGCTTTAACAGCTCGAAGTTCTGCATGTTTCTGGCACCCACCTGAATCACGTCCACCTCGTCAAACAGCGGCAGCTGGTCGCTGGACATAATCTCGGTGACGATGGGCAGCCCCGTCAGCTCTCGCGCTTTGCACAACAGCTCGATGCCCTCGGCGCGCAGCCCCTGAAACGCATAGGGTGAGGTGCGGGGCTTAAACGCACCGCCGCGCAGCATCGACGCGCCCGCCTGCTTAACGGCTACCGCCACCTCGCAGATCTGCTCCTCGTTTTCTACCGAGCAGGGACCCGCGATAACCGGCATGTGCCCTCCGCCAATCTTCACATTCCCCACCGTAATCACGGTATCATCGGGGTGGAACTTGCGGTTTGCGTTTTTGTACGGCTCGGTGATGCGCTTGACCGACTCCACATACGGCAACGCGCCGATGGTGTCAATGTCCACTCGCGTGACATCCCCCACCAAACCCACGATGGTGGTGTGCACCCCTTTTGACAGATGAACCTTGACGCCGTCCTTCTCTACAAGGCTGCAAAACTGCGCAAGCTGGTCTTCACTTGTACCGCGCTTAACAACAACAATCATTGTATGACCCTCCCAAATTAAGCAAAATAAAACGGGCGGCGCTTTCTGTCTCAAAAGCGCCGCCCTATTACGTTACCCGTTTTATACGGTGTAATTCAGCGAACCCGGTTTGATAACAGCCTGCCCTCTTGCATACCCTATTAAGCCCGTGCGGTACAAATACGCCGAGCGATAATAATAGCGGTACGAAAGACTGGTAAACTGTGTCATATCAGCCGGATTGCCTCCCTCTTTTTGGACTTTGTCTTATCATATCAGCGAAACGTGCGATTGTCAACGCTTTTTTGATTAAAAGCTTTAAATCATTAAAGCGTTCGACTGTACATCATCGGTTAAACGGGTAAAGCAAAGCGGTTTTGCCATAATAGCAAAACCGCCCCGGTGTTTGTGTGCATTACCGAACGAGCTGATAGTGTCTGCGAAAAAAACCTTCGTAAAAGCGGATGCTTGAAGCCTTTGCTCGGTTTTATTCGGACATTATTAAAGCGAACCGGCAATACAAATAGGTGCAGCCTCGGCTATTCCGAAATGCTGACTACAATCGTCATTTCTCCGGGATCGCCGCTATAGGTAATTGCAGCGGAGGTGGTTTCGTTGTAGCTTGCGCCAAAGTACAACCCATCCTCGCTGTCCATCGTAAAGGGTTCCTGCGAAAAGCCTGTGTCTTGAATTGCCTGCACATAATCGTTGTAGTCCGACTCACTCACGTCGGTTACAATAATCATGCAGTAATCCCCCGAATTCATTACAGAGCTGATTGTGCCCGTGTTTAATGCGGGCAACAGGTCAGCGGCATCGCCCTGGGGCCAATCTGTGCCGCCAAACGTAACCTCTTCGCCGTCCTCGCCTTGAATCACAATCTCTTCGCCGTCAATGTCGATATCGGCACCGGAAGCAAATTGGTTGACAATGCCCTCGGTAACCGCCTCGCCGATCTTTTTGTTAATCTGCTCGCGGATAAAGCATCCGCTCAGTGCTGCGGTCATTAAGACAGCAACCAAAAGAGCAAGCAGCTTTTTTAACATAGGTTCTCCTCCTCATCAACTGCCGTGTTATTTAAGCAGCTTAATCTTTCCCAGCAAGGGCAGCTCTTTTGCCTTGCCGCTAAACCCGTTAATGATGCCCATAATACCAAAGACCGCAACGCCAATACCAAACAACGGCAGTAAGATCCAGCCGATGATGGGGATGATGGACAATACGATG
The DNA here is from genome assembly GCA_023413185.1 of Bacillota bacterium. Taxonomy (GTDB): domain Bacteria; phylum Bacillota; class Clostridia; order Oscillospirales; family Ruminococcaceae; genus Acetanaerobacterium. The sequence goes on along the minus strand of JAEZQD010000046.1, from coordinate 6,573 downwards.
GTGCCAACCACAGAAACAATCAGTAACGCAAGCCCCTGGTTTGCATGGAACTTACCGTATTTGGATTCGGGGCACATAACCAGCGGCAGGAAGAAAAGAAGATAGGCAAGACCGGCTGCGGTTTTACCCTTTTCAATATCCGCTGCATCAAACGCGGGTGCTTCGGCTGCCTGAGGGTTCGGGGCCTGTGCGTTTTCGGTGTTCTCGGGAGCCGCGGTGTTGGTGTTTAACTCATCTGTCATCGCTGTGTCCTCCTAATAATATGATATTTGGGGTCAGTGAGTAATACTATTCTTCGTTAGAAATGGAGACAAAAACCGTAGCAAAACCGCAAAAACCAAAGGGCATGCTTGATTTATTGACCATATCTGAAACGACGATTAGTATTAGAAAAGCTAAAAAACAGTCTTTTTAGGGTGCCACATTGGTAGAGGGTAACGCCTGCGCAAACGCACCGTACTCAATAATCAGTTCGGGCTTGCTGTTTACGCCAAGCTTTTTGTACAGGTGGGTTGCATGGGTATTTGCGGTGGGATACCGTACCCCCAACAGCTCGGCTGTTTGCGCAAGGGTGCAGCCCCTAACAAGCGCTTCAAACGCCTCGCGTTCGCGCGGGGTAAGGCTTTGCATCCGCTGTGCCTTTTCGCTCGTGTCAGGAATGCGCTTTGCTGCACTCTGTTTTGACCCAAACAGGGAGCCATTTTTTGCACCAGAAGATAGCCAACCAAAGACCGACATTTTTATCACCTTCTTATCACTGCCTTTGTCCGAATTATACGGTGACAAAGAGCGTAGCGTCTATTCATTAGTTCACATGAATTTGAATAACCTCACAATCTCATTAGTATTAAGTAGCCAATTCTTACGAAAAGCAGTGAATGGATTTGCGTTCTTGCAAATTGACAATAGCTTAACAAACAAAAAAGCCGCCCGAAGGCGGCACAGTATTGGCAAAAAGAAGGCGTTACTCCATGGGCGGGTCGGCGATGTCGTCCTGCCCAAACAGTACGAACAGTTCCGCGCGGCTGTTAATGGAGAGCTTGCGGTACAGCGTAGTACAATAGGTGTTTACGGTGGGGTATTGCAGCCCGAGTATCGACGAAATCTGCCGCAGGGTGTGACCGCGCAGCAACAGGCTGCACACACTGCGTTCGCGTGGCGACAGATTATAGCGCGCAAAGCAATCACACACCGCGTTCATATCCGCCTCGTGGTACTCGTCCAGCCACCCGTGACGAAACAGGTCGTTGTAAAACAGGGGCATGAACAGCACAAACACAAACAAAATAAGCAGCGAAACCACAATGGTTGTCGTCTCGAGCGCCTGAGGGTAATAATCATTGATGATTGTAGAAGCAATCATCGGCGGTATGGCTACCCCGCATGCGGCAAACAGGGCAGCCCGAAATACCCGCAGGCTGCCGTATTTTTTCACAAAACCCCCACCCATATACATCACGCCGGTATAGCCCGCACCGGAAAACGCACCGTAAACCAGCGCGCCCATCTGGTCAAAGGGCGGGGGAGCCAGGGTTATGACCAAGAGCGACAACCCCGACGCCCCGATAAACAGGTTCCACAGATGCCATACACAGCGCCGAAACACAAGGTGCAGCAAAACCGTAACCATAGCCGAGCATACAATGCCAAGCACGTACCAATGGTAGTGCTGCGGATAAGAGGTGCGCAGCATCAGCTCGCCGAATGTGGTTATCGAAAAGAATGCCGCCACACAGCACAGCACCACCATCCTGCCCCGCGGCCGAACAGGGGGCCTTTCAAGCGGCGTCGTGGCAAGGTGCTCCTCGCGATACAGCATTAGGCACAGCGCGATACCCGCCACAAGCAGTGCGGGCACGACGCGCTCTACCACAACGTTCTTTATGTTGTGGTGGTAGATTAACAGCGTTACCCCTTGCCCCAAGGCGGCAAGCAAAGCCGCATAAAACCGCTCCGCGTTTTGCAATACAAACGCAAATGCGTACGCCGAACAGGCGGCGCATCCACCAAGACCCGCCCAGCACAATGTGATGGCGATAAGGCGAACGATTGGCGCAAGCGGCATCATCCAAACCAAAAAGCCGAAGGCGACAAGGCAGATGCTCACGCTGCGAAACGCTGCCATACGCTGTGGGCGCAAAAAGATTAGTATTACAGCAAAGACGGCGTAGCTAACCTGCATCATAGAACCCGAATCCAATGCACCCAGCTGTATATCCACCGAAAAATACGAATACTGCATGTCGGCAAGCCACAAAGATAGGATAAACGAAAGGGTATAGGGCAGGTGCGACAAGCGAATGAAGCGCAGATCCAGCTCCTTGCGCGAACGTCCACAAACGGTCAGGGCGGGTGCTTGCTCTGTTACCGTATCAGCTGTCATCTGCGTTTCGCCTCCTCTTTGTTTCTTGTAGCATACCTTACTACTGCTTAATCTAACATAGTGCCGCGAAAAAATCAACGGAGAATGGAAGAACCGTCAATTAAAGTAAGACAAAACCGATTATCCTAACATGATACGGCATCGTTTGCAATAATAATAGAAAAAGGTAGTGGACTATACAACAAAAAGCCCCCTCCACGGCGGTAACCGTAAAGGGGGTGTGGCGCGCCTAAGATGATTCGAACATCCGACCTACCGCTTAGGAGGCGGTCGCTCTATCCTGCTGAGCTATAGGCGCAAATGATGATGCCGCTTGGTAAGCACAGCCTGTGGCGTATGCCTGCAAAGGCATTTGAAAACCGCAGTCGGCAGAGATTATGTTACAACAATTCACGCGCTTTGTCAATTGCGCGTAGCGTATCATTGGGCAGCGGCACGGTTGTGCAGAGCAGATTCACGGCACGCGCTGCTTTGGAATATAGTATAGTGATTCCATGTATTAAGGGGCGATGTAATCTATGACGCTGGCACAACAACTAAAAGAATACATACAAAGAGAGCTTGATTCCTCCGCACTGTACCGCGAGCTGGCAAAAACCGCGCCGGAGCAGGACGCGGCGTTGCTGCGGGAGCTTTCGGCGGATGAACTCCGCCACGCTAGGGCGTTCCAAAATGCATACTCGTCGCTGACGGGCTGCAGCTATACCCCCAAGGTCAATGCCATTCTGCCGCAGGGCGCCTATCGGGATACCTTGCTTGGGCAGGTGCAGCAGAGTTGCAATGATCTGCGCAGATACTCGCAGCAAGCCCTTTGTGGGTGCAAGAATGACCAAACGCAAAACGCGCTGCTGTGTGCGGAGCAGGATAAAATCGTCAACGCGCTGCGCCTGCTGGCTATGGTAGCGGAGGATGCACAGGAGCAAACGGATAAGGAGTAACCGAACAAAGCCGTATTTTAAGCATCTGCCCCAAGACCATGTTGTGGTCTGCGCGGCAGATGCTTCACCAATGCATCCAAATGAAAACAGATTAGAGAATACTAAGATATGGCGGTGATGCCCAGTGAAGCGCAGACTCGATCGATCTAAGGCAAAGGAGCAAAAATCAAAAACCGCAACGCCTCGTGCCGTAGCGGGGCTAGATGCGGAGTTTAAAGCCCTGATGGCGTTCTTGGCCCAGCGAAGCGATACCGAGATCTTTGAGGCGGTCAAGCACAATCTCGCCTACTTTGAGGGTAAGGACAAGCAAAACTATGACGCAACCATAAACTATTATAATAAGTATATGCTGTGGGGTGCGTATTATCCGACTGCCGGAGTATGGGAGCTTGCGCAAAACCGCGCGGAGGCATTCTCGCAACACCGCGAAGACTTTGAGTGGCTGTACGGTCGCCTGGGGGATTATCGTTCCAAACGGGTACTGCACAACATCCTGTCTTACTGGCTTACCTGCGACTACGCAAAGATTGTCGCGCTGCGCGATAAATACTTTAAGCAGTATTTTGACCTTGATTTAATTGCGTGCGATGATAACGAGGTGTTCGTGGACATCGGCGCATACATTGGCGACACGATGGTGGACTACGTCAAAACCTTTGGCGACCGGTGCTACAAACGCATCTACTGCTACGAGGTGGTGCCGGAAAATGTGCAGTACATCCACCGCAATATCGAGCTGTTTCATCTTAATAATGTCGTTGTAAAGGGGGTGGGGGCAAGCGACGGAGCGGGAACGCTCTTTTTGCCCGATGCTGCCGTGTCCTCGGTAAAAAAACTTACGGATGCCGGCGAGGTAAAGGTGCAGACCGTCGCAGTCGATAACGACATCGACGAGTCCGTTACCTTTATCAAGATGGATATTGAGGGCGCGGAGGAGCGGGCGCTGCTCGGCTGCCGCAGCAAGATAGCAAAGCACCATCCCAAGCTTGCGCTTGCCGCCTACCATAATCACAAGGACATGTGGCGCCTTGCGCGCATCATCGACGAAGCCGACCCTACCTATCGGTTCTATCTGCGCTACTACGGCGACGCGCTGCTGCCAACCGAGTATGTATTGTATGCGCTTTGACGGGCAAAGAGGACGTAAGTTTCGCAAAACAATCAATGGGGATATCAAGCACATAGCCTTTCGGCATACCGTAACAGGCAGCCGAAAGGCTATGTGGATTTTGGACGTATTATATTGGGGTTTAATACTGCATCAGCATGGCAATGTTTTCAGAGCCGCCGCCGATTGTCCAGATCATGATATAGTCGCCGCGCCGGACAAGCCCCTGCTTAAGCGCCTCATACAACGCGATATACGGGCTGCTGGTTCCGGTGTAGCCGTATTGGTCGCCGACAAAGATGCTTCGGGACTCGTCAATGCCCATCAGCTCGCGAATGCTCTTAATGTTTGCCAGCGCGTACTGTGACAGACAAAACATCTTAATATCGTCGATGCACAGATTGTTTTCGCCGAGCAAAGCGCGCATGTTTTTGACCGCGGTATCAATGGACACGTTTTCGAACGGCAGCCACACCATGCGAAGCGCTTCCCTGTCCGGCTCACGGAATAGGTTGGAAAACCCGCACCCGGGGAACAGGATGTTATTGTGCTCTGCGGAGTTCACAGCGTACTTTGCACCAAGGAAACCGCGTGGCTCGTCGGTCTTTTGCAGGATTAACGCACAGGCGGCATCCCCGTAATGACCGTAGCAGTACTCGTTGTCGCTGTCTAGCAGGTGATTGACGTAGTCGCATCCGATGATCAGCGCAGTGTTTACGTTTTCGCTCAGGTGCATATACTTGCAGATCTGTTCAATCCCCACCGTCATACCCGCACAATTGACGTTGTAATCATAGCAGATACAATCCGCTTTACCGCCAATTGCCTCGTGGATATGAATGGAGCAAGGCGGGATGGTGTATTCCGGCAGAACACTCGAGTAAGCAATCAGATCAATGTCTTTGCCGGTAAGACCTGCCTTTTTTAGAACGCGCGTGGTCGCCTTTAAGGCCATCGACAGGTTGGTGTCGGTTTCGGTATCGATCATGTAGCGTTTTTTACGTCCGATGATATTGGTTAAGAAGTGTGCAACGTCTTTTTCTTTTTTGTTAAAATGCTCGATGTAATAATCGTTGGAAACCGTCATTCCCCCGTGATAAACCTCAATCTCAAGAATCTTTGTGTTTATCATTGAAGCCTCCGAGATGTATAATGGGGTATCGGCTGACGCATCACCGGCAGATTATAAGAAATCGATAGAATTTAACCCAACCTCTTTTGCAAGGCGCTGTAGCTGCATCTTCAAGATAACGTTTGAACCGATGTTTAGGGATATCTTGCTAAATCCAAGAGATTTATATAATGTAAGACAACCCTTTAAAAGCTCCTGCATTTCGGAGGGAGAGACGGCCAGCTTGCTGGCATCGAGGGATAGATGGTATTGAGCGGGTTTAATCGATGCAACCTGTTTGTTGAATTCTTTTACGAAGGCTTGCGCATCCTCGGGTGTGAAGTTGCCTTCGCACATAACGTTGACTGCAGTTGCTGTTACAGAGACCTTGTAGTTTCCCATTTTTGACACTCCTTAATAAGTAGTTAATATATCATTACAACCGCATAATACAACGTCCTTTGAAAGTGCAGAAGAACAACCATGCCAAAAGCAAAGCGTAAGTGCTTTGACTTGATTCCTAACACTGTTCAATCGAATGGCATTATCAGTAGCGGTAATGACTTCACATAAGGGCTTTTATTGTTTAAATGGATAAAACAATATAATTATAACATATTATGTAGAATTGTATATAAGGACATTATAAGGAAGTTGATAATAATTAAGGGTTTTATAGTAATTTTATATGAATGGTGGCGTTTCTTAGTGATTAGGCAAACACGGCGTGTTTATGCGCTTTAAACGTCGATATCATGTGAAAAAACACATAGAAGCAAAAAGAGTTTAAAAAAAGCAAAAAACCTGTTGACAAGGGAGGGGGGGTATGGTATTATAAATAAGCCGCTTGACGCGGGGAAGACGAAAAAACGGCTTCACTAAGCCAAAAAAGCGGAGCAGGGCGGATAAAAACCGACTGCGAAATGAACCTTGAAAACTGAACAACATGATAAATCATATCGAGAGATATGATAAAAACAAACCCTAACAATTCCGCTTTTGAGTGTCTGCAAGGATGCTTAAAAGTGAGAAT